>NZ_JARXHY010000001.1:0-300000 GCF_031127815.1 Pelagicoccus sp. SDUM812003
TCGGACTACCTCTCGAAGATAGCGAAGCCAAGGCGGCCACAAAAGGCGGATATTCCTTAGAAGTGTTAATCCACCACGTTACAAAAAAGAGTTGCAGCCCTGGGGGCATGGCGATGGGGAGGGGCGAGGCTCTGGGGCGAGCTGGGGGGCTCAGTTGTGAAGCGGATGTAAATGCGGCCGAAGGTTTTGCGCTTGAAACCGTTATTCTATTCTAGAACAACGGGCTAGCATCCCGGATTGATCATGATCGTACGCAACGAAGAGCAGAACAAAGCAATCAGAGAAGCCGCGCAGGTCGCAGCTACCGTGCTGGACCGCATGGTGGGTCTGGTGGCTCCGGGAATGAACACCTACGATCTGGATCAAGCGGGCCGTCGATTCATCGAGGAGCTCGGAGCGGAGAGCGCCTGCTACAAGTACAAGGTCGGCTCGCGCATCTACCCGGCGTTTACCTGTCTGTCGGTCAACAACGAAGTGGTGCACGGCATCGGTTCTCTGGAGCGCGTGCTGCAGGAAGGCGATGTGATCAGCGTCGACGTATGCACGCGCTACCGTGGCTACATCGGCGACAACTGCCGTACGGTGCCGGTAGGGCGGGTGGAGCCCGAGGTCCAGCGCTTGCTCGACGTGACGGAAGAGGCCATGTACGACGGCATCCGCAACGCGGTGGCGGGCAACAAGGTGGGCAAGATTTCCAACGCGGTTCAAAAGAAGGTGGAGCGGGCGGGCTTCAGCGTGATCCGCGATTTCGTGGGTCATGGCGTGGGCAAGAGCCTGCACGAGGAGCCGCAGATCCCCAATTTCGGACGTCCGGGAGATTACCAGCGATTGAAGAAGGGCATGGTGCTCTGCATCGAACCCATGGTGAACATGGGGAGGCATGGCATCGTGATGGGCGAGGACGGGTGGACAGCCCTCAGTTCCGATGGCAGTGTGTCGGCTCATTTCGAGCACACGGTTTTGGTGGGCGAGGACGGGCCGGAAATCATCACCGTGCCCGAAGGCAAGGTCGCCCCCGCTTTGGGCTAGGGTGGGCCTGGCGAGTCGAATGGACGTTCTAGGGAGGAACTCCGAGCGCGATTCGAAGGGGAGCGGAGCTTTCCGGGGTTTTGAGAAATGTCTGCGGCGCGGCCGCGTCTTCTCATGAGTTTTCCGATCGATACTCTACGCATCGACGAGCTGTTTCGCTTCGAAATGCCTGCTGGCGGGCAGCCGAATCCCATCGGGATCCCCCCGGGCATGATTCGAGTGGAGCTGATGCTGGAGGGAGGCGGCTGGATACTGGATGGAAACTGCTCTCGGCGAGTCGAGCCTGGCGATCTCGTTCTCAACCAGCAATGGGACGAAACGATCTATAGAGCGTATCCGGAAAAAGGCTACGTCTGTCTTTCGATAAACATCCGATTGCTACCAGGGGTGGACCGGGTGGCGTTGCCCCGGTTTTGTCGCTGGGTCGACGGGGAAGAGCACGCTTCTCACTTCGCGAAACGCTGCGAGGCGTTGTTCGAGCTCCAGGGCTTCGATCAAGCGACGCTGGAGCGCATGATGCTGGGTGAAATCTTCTTTCAAGTGGAGGCTAGCGGCTACTGGGATGAACGCGGCGAGATCCCGGTCGCCCTGCGAAAAGCGATAGAGTATTTGGATAGCAACTACCTGGACACCGTTTCCCTCGCTTCGCTAGCCAAGGTGGCGGGCTATTCGCGCTCGCGCTTTCACGAGCTCTTTTTGAAGTATGTAGGGGTGACTCCACTACGCTATCAGCGCGGGCTGCGACTGCGTCGAGCGAAGCAGCTAGCCTTGCAGACGACGCAGCCCATAAAGTGGATAGCGGCGGAATGCGGGTTTTCCTCCGCGGCAAGCTTTTGCTCAGCCTTCGCCAAGGAGGTGGGCATGACGCCCGCCGAGTATCGGCGGGCGCGCAGTCAGCTGAGAGGGGGGTGACGGCAGACGCCTATTGCGGGCGCGTGCCTGTGAGGACCTCGATCATATCGAGGTCGGGCGCCCCGATGCTGGTGATTTCCGAATGCCACTCGAAAATGCCGAAATCTCCTTTGTACTCCCAATTGGCCCAAGCGACGTCGTTGTCTTCGAGCACCTTGAGCAGGTCGCGGTAGTAGGCCAGGCGTTGCTCGCGTGGCACGGTGGGCAAGCAGCCGAACTCGCCGCAATAGAGCTGCAGGCCGAGTTTGCGCGCGTGTTCGATGGCGGGAGCGAATTCCGCCGCGAGACGTTCCGGGCCCCAGTCTTCTCGAGCGTTGTTGAGCAGGTCGGCCAGCGCCGGGTTTTCCGCGACTAGGGCGTCGTACACCTCTTGGGTGATGGGCGCTCCGGGGTAGCTGACCGGTCCTTCGTAGACTTGGAAAGGAGTCCAGTTCGCTTTGTAGTGGGTGAAGGCGAGTGGAGCGTAGACGTGGGTGCTGAGGATGATGTTCTTGTCGTTCTCAGGTATCCGAAGCTTGGGTACGTTGACTGGGATCTGCCACATGTTGGCTCCGATGACGATGACCCGGTCGGGCTCCAGTTCGCGAATGGTCTTCAAAGCGGTTTCCACCAATCGGTTCCAGTCTTCATGGTCTTCCGCCACCGGCTCGTTCATGATTTCGTAGGCGACGAGGTCGACCGGGTAGTGATGGAGGCGGGCTGAAAGGTCGCGCCAGAGATCGAAGAAGCCTTCTTGGGCGGCGGGATCGGTCCAGAGGGTGTTCTCCAGCCCTTCGTTGGCGGCGTTGAAGTGGTGGGCGTTGATGGTGTGCAGGTCGACGACGATGCGCAGATCGTGGGCTTGGCACCATTCGATCGCTTTTTCCACGTAGGCGAAAGAGGCCTCGATGGGATTGCCTTCGGCGTCCCACATTTCCTTTTCGTCCAACGGCAGCCGCACATGGTCGTAGCCGATGCCTGCCAGGTACTGAATATCGTTTTCCGTGATGAAGGTTTCTCGGGGGGACCAGCCAAAGTCCTGCGAGAGCCAATGGCTCAAGTTGATGCCGCGTTGAATGGCGAAGCCGGAGGGATTGAGGGGAGCCTTCTTCCCTGAGGTTTCAGCCTCGATTGAGGTGGTCGCGATGCCGATCAAGGCGATGATCGCGAACAGGTGTCGCGTCATGCGCGCGATTGTGGAGCGTGGTTTCATATCTCGGGAGTACGGGTTGTGTTTGATGGGGGAGCAGCGATTGCGCCTCACAATGGCAGCGGAGCCAACCGTATTCGATATCGCGATCGTCCGATAGGTTTTCTCGAATATCCGAAGCTCGGTCGGATCAGGTGGTCTTGAGGCCCAGCAGCAGCAGCTGGCGCAGGCGCTTGGGATCGGTGGCGGTGGTCTTGGCGACGAAGCCGCTCTTGTGGGCGAAGTGCACGTCGCTCTCCCCCTCGATTCGGGTGAAGTCGAGCAGTGGATGATCGTTGTATCGAGAAATCCCATACCCGGTATTTCTCCGGTCGGGGTAGATCGTGCCGATGGTTTGGCCGTCGATGGCTTTTTGGCGCAGGTAGTGTCCGATCCCCGCCGAGGGCTCTTCCGGCAGGGGATCGACCCGTGGCAGAAAGAGAACGAGGTTCGCCTGGTCGGGGGCTTCGTCGATCTTCCAGATCTGGCAGGATCGGTCGATTTCGTTCAACCGTTGACGCAAGCCGCTGAGGTACTCGACCAGATCTTGCCCGACCATGCGCATCATTTCCCAGACCGGCTCTCCAGGCTGGTGGGACGGGGAGGCGGCGAATCGCCTCAGCAGGGAGACGTCGATGGGCGAGTTGAGTTTTCCGATGATTTCCCGTTCCACGCCTAGCCATTGGGCGGTCTTGTTCGCGCCGCGGCAGTCGAACCACTCCGCCGGCTCGAGCCACTCGCAGAACTGTTTAGCGTCTTCGTAGAGCCCGTAGTACTGCAGCACCAGCGAGAGGGCGCAGGAGGGAGCGGCGTCGCGGGGAAACTGGTGGTGGTCGAAGTTTCCGTTTTCCGGTTCGTGCGAATCTCCCACGTCCACGATGGCGACGTGGGGGTCGGCCAGCTCGTGAGGGGCCGGCTCTTTGCGCAGGATGGGCGCGGGATTGAAAGCCAGCAGGAGGCAGCAGGCGAGCAGGTCGTCCTTGTGGGCGCTGCCGGGATGGGTGAGGATGTGGGTGAAGGTCGCTTCGCTCATGGATGAGCGAGGCAGGCTAGCGGGGCCTTGGCCCTTGGCAACGGCAAAGCGGTGCGTGGGCGAGGGCGTCGGGGCGCGGCGCTCACTCCTGACTGGAGATGGGCGTTTCGTATTTCTTGAGCAGGGCCAGCTGCTCCTCCGCTTGTCGGCCGATTTCGTCCAATCCTTCGCGGATTCGGGCGGGAGGGGTATCGTCCCAGGATTTCGAGAGTCGCCAGGAAAGGTTGCTGATCAGGGCCAGCGGATCGCGCAGCTTTTCGATGAGTACGCTGGAGAGGTCGGCGGTTTCGCCCGATTTCGCGGAGCGTTTCGCGAGGGAGTTTTGCAGGTCCTCCAGTTCGCGAAGGCTAGCCTTGAGTTCCTTTCTGAGCTCCTTCTTTTCCGTTTCGAGGGACTCGGCTCGGCTTTCCAGGCTGGCGATCTGCTTTTCGGCTTCGCGGGTCGCTTCCTGGGCGTCTTTCACAGCAGCTTGGAGCTCTTCGATGTCGCTCGGCGAGAAGGCGGAGTAGCGCTCGACCTTGTGCACTTCGTCCTCCATGCGAGCGACTTCCTGCTCCAGGTCCACCAGCTTGAGGGCGTGGCTTTCGATGAAGTGCTTCAGATGGTCCTCCTCCTTGTTCATGCTCTTCTTTTTGAAGGCGAAGGTGTTCGCTCCCAGCTTGGTCTGGTCGACGAGATGCTCGAGCGGCGAGACCAGGCGCGTCTTCAGGCGCTTGAGGAGGCCCAGGTCGATGGCGACGATGGCGACTAGGGCGAGAATCCAGAGCAGGTCGGCGGGAACGTGGATCTGGCTGGAGAGAAGCTCGCGAGTCTCCTGAAGCTGCGGAAGGGCTGCGAATGCGAAGAGCGCCGCTTTGGCGACGAGGCCGATCTGGAGGTGGTTTACGAGAATGCTGTGGGATTTTTTCACGGGTGCGTTTCGACGGAAGGTCTGCAAATCGAGAGGTCGTAAGGAAAGAGTGGCATGTCTCAGGGTCAACCGGATTAGGTCCGGCCAGAAAGACCGTCAGGGCGGGGCCTTTTCGCGAGTCCTGGCCAGTCTGCGACAGCGAGCAGCGATCGGTGTTTCGCGCCTGCCGACCCCCGACCCGCTAGGTCGAAATCGAGCGCCAGGCGCCGTCCCTAAAGCGAAAACGGCGGTTCGCGGCGGGCGATTGCCAATAAGCGCCGGATAGGCGCCACAATTTCTCCCTTAAGGGTGCCTTGTGAAAACACTAGCGCGAGGATACACGTAGTAGAAAAGCGGACACATGGGCGGGCACTTTTATTGACGGGTGCGTAAGTGTTTGTTGTAAGGGGTCTTAGACGCCTAGGGTATAGCTAGACAATTAGGTGGTTGCGTTGGTTGCGCTATTTTTGCGTCGTTTGGCCGATGCCGGACTTGCGTCGTTAAGTGATAGATAGACAAGCGCTTGCGGAGGTAGGTCGCGGTGGCAAGGCCCGCTTCGGGCATGAGTTTTTCTAATCACGTGGGAGGGCCTGTGGAATAGGGTGTGCTCGACACGTGGGAAACTTCGATCCACGCCTATGAGCCACGCGGCGATCCCTTTCCGCGATTCGACATATCCGAAGACTCGATTCGGAGACCTTTCATTCCTGAACCCAACAAGACCCGATGGCGGGCGCTTAGGTCTGGCCTAATTGCCGCGCGGGCTCTCCTCCTATGTTGTGCCAATCTCTTGCTTTTTCTCTTGTCCTCAAATTCAAATTCTCTGCTCGATCGCTTCTGAGGTCCTTGCATTTCGGATACGCGAGGAGGGGGCTTGTCGCCTCGGGAATCTTGGCGGCCGTCTCCTTCGCGGAAGCGAGTGTACGATTGAGTTGGAGCGACAACTCCGACAACGAGCTCGGGTTTCATGTGGAGCGTTCCACGGATGGAATCCGTTTCGTTCGTATCGGCATAACGGATGCGAACGTAAATCAGTTCGAGGACAGCGCCGCCGCTGAAGGGCGCAACTACCACTATCGCGTGCGGGCCTTCAATGAGTATGGATTTTCTGGGTACACCAACACGGTCGAGGCGATTGTGGAGGTGGTGGAGGATGCGATCGGTCAGCCGCTCGAGGATTCGGTTGATTTCGAAAGAGAGTTCACGAATGCGATGATTGGCGGTACGGGCATGCTGGGAAGTTACGTGACCGATGAGGAGACCAATGCTCATCTGATCAGCGCGTCGGGGCCCGGCTTTCGACCGTACGAGGACGTCTTGGGTTACGCCTATAAGGAGGTGGAAGGGGACTTTCGCATCGTGGCGAAGGTAACGGATATCGAATCGCAGGTCTCCTACAACAAGGCCGGGCTGATGGTGCGTCAGAGCCTTAGCCCGGATTCGCGCCATGCGGCCATCACGCTCAATGACCGGGGGCGCTACCTTGCGGTCTGGCGGGATCGCGACGGGGAGCATGACGTCGGCAGGACCGTGGTTTCCTCGAGGCGAAGCGGTTACGTCTCCGTCGAGAAGTCAGGCGATGAGATCACGCTCAAGGTCTCGGACGATGGCAGCCGCTGGAGCACGGTTGTGCGGAGGGAGATTCGGTTTGAAGGTCCGTTTCTGCTCGGAATCGTCATGTCCGCTGGCAGCGAGGACTATTTGAGCGAGGCCCTGGTGACCATTTTGTCGGACTCCGCGAACGGCCCTGGAGAGGTTCGTCATCCCACGCAAGGCGAAGCTCAATCCGGGCAGGAAAGCGATGCCGAGGGCTTGACCGGGGCGGTGATCGGACCGCTCGCCGAGGAGGGGCTCTATCTTTTCGACGAGGAAACCAACCTGCATGCGATCAGCGCGGGCGGTCCCGGCTACCAACCGTACGACGACGTCTTGCGCTTCGCGTATCGAAAGGTCTCTGGCGACTTTCGCTACGTGGTGCAGGTGCATGACTTCGATCTGAACGGTCTGTTCTGCCGCGTGGGCATCATGGTCAGAAACTCCTTGGAGCGGGATTCGGCTCACGCGTCGATGAATTTCAATGGCAGAGGGCAGTTCGAGGGGATCTGGCGTTCGCGTGCGGGGCAGCGGGACGCCACCGGCGTGATGGCCTGCGGGGGCGATCCCTATCTGGCGATCGAGAAGAAGGGCGATCGGATCGAGCTTCTGGGTTCGACCGACGGCGAGAGCTGGCGATTGCTCTACGCTCCAGACATCGACTTGTCGGAAGACTTCTTGCTCGGGATCGTGTTGTCCGGCTACTACACGGACACGCTGGTGGAATCGATCGTGGAGGAGCTCTCTCTCGACTAGTTTCGCCCTCGATCACCCGCTCCCTTTCGGCCGCCTAGGTCGCGGCCTTCAGGGCGAAGACCTTCTGGCTGGGCAGGCGCATCAGGGTGACGTCTATGATGGTGGTGCGAAAGCTCTGCATGACCGCTTGCAGCTCTTTCGAGCTGAGGCGCAGATTGACGGGGATGTAGTCGATGTCGTCCGAGTCGTCCTCGTGGGCGGTTATCTCCAACCGCACCGCGGCCGCCCGGTCGAGCAGGTCGACCCAGCTCTTGCGTCGCTTGTCGTAGCGCTGCGTGCGCAGGTAGAAGGTCATGGTGCCGGGGAACTTCTTGTTCTTGTGCCGATCCTCCAGCATGCCCTCCATCTTGTTTTTGCGAATCCCGAGGGGGGTGGAGCGAAAGGTGATGTCGAAATCCTTAATGCCTTGTCCGAACTGGTCCCGGAGGCGGAAGATCAATTGGGCGTGGCCTTCGTACTGGCTTTGCTTGTTCCACTCCAGGAAGCTGGACTTCAGCGTCTTGGCCGATTCGAAGGTTTCGCCTCGGGCGGATTCGAAGCTTTCGACGATCTGGTTGTATTCGCTTTTATCGTACGACGCGCTGAGAGCTTCCTTGATCCGAGGCAGGATGGACTTGCGATTTTGGCTGCCGGTCACGATGCCGATCTCGTCGCCGAAGTGAGCGGTTTCGAATGCGATGAAGAAGGGAACGGCTTGCCGTTGGCTGGCGAGCTGGGAAAGGTCGTAGGTGTAGAAGGAGGAATCGATGGTCTCGTCCTTCAGGCGCTGGGCCACGAGCTCGCGCAGCTTGCGCACTGTGATCTGGCGCGCTTCGTCGGTGGGGGTGACGCTGATGTAGTTGAAGTTCAGGTTCCCCGCGCTGGTGCGCACGGTGTTGTCGGAGGAGTCCTCCTTCAGGTAGCGGATGGGGATGTGGCGCAGGGATTCCGGGGTTTGGGATCCTATGAGGCAGAATTCCTGCACCTGATAGTCGTGGTACATGTCGTTGCCCGGCTGGAGGAAGTGTCGATGCAGGTCGATGGTTTTCCATGAGCCGAATTCCAACTCGTCGAGGATTCGGATGCCGCGACCGGTGCCGTGCAGGATGAAGCGCCCCCAGCGGGCCAGCTGTCCGCGCCCGATGTGGGCGAGTCCGCTGCCGAAGTTGGCTCCGGCGAGGTGCACCAGGTTTTGGATGGGGCAGGGCTTGGGGCTGAAGAGTCGGATCCAGTTTCGGGTGACCAGCGCTCCGGTGCTGTGGATCACCACGTTGAAGCCGTCGGCCAGCTGTTGCCCTTTCGCTTTGATGGCGCGGTCCATGGCGTAGCTGACATCGTCGATGGTGACGCCGTCGCTGAGGGAGATCCAGCGGCTGAGGTCGATGTCGACCACCGCGTCGGCTCCGAATTCCTTTCTGAGGTCGGAAGGCAGGGTGCCGTAGATTTCTTCGACGGAGGTGCTGGCGCCCTCGGATGAATACCCGTGGATGAGGAGGATGGGGAGCATGGTTGGATAGGCTGAGTGTTGGACGGCTGAGCTGGGCCCGTTCCGGCGAACGCTGTCCGGAGGCGGCTCGGATGGAACGCGTGAAGCGTATCAGCCGGGCGGGGCCTGTGTCGAGGCGCGAGTGTGGCATTGGGAACCCTTCGAGGCTCCCGCGGTAGGAATGCGGATGGGAAAAGGGAAACACGTATCGCTCGGGGGCGGGAGCGGGTCTTTTTGTGAAACCTACCCTTGTCGTGACGCGATGGATTTCTCATCCTTGCCGAGTTTCTAGACCTGTTTATTTCATGATTGGCCGAAAGTCGCGCGTTTTAGGGGTATTTTCGAGTTTTCTTGCGAGCGCCTCGCTGGGCTCGGACGCCTTTTCCCAGACCGATGTCGACATCGCCAGCATGTCGCTCGACGAGCTGATGGGGGTGGAAGTCACTACGCCGGGCAAGGTGCCGGAGGAGATTCGCGACACTCCGGCCAGCGTCTATCTGGTGACGCGATCGGATGTGGAGGCCTACGGCTATCGCACCCTGACGGAGGTGTTGGAGAACGTGCCCGGGTTTTACAACATAGACAACTACACCGGCGTCAGCGGCAACTTCGGCATAAGGGGGTTCTGGAACGGGCGCTCGCAGAACAGCAGCGTGGCCATCTTGCTCAACGGGGTGCCTCAGTCGCGGCTGGATGTTTGGTCCAACCCGATGGAGTCGCTGAACATCCCGGTGGAGGCGATCGATCGGGTGGAGGTGTCGCGCGGGCCGAACTCCGTGATTTACGGAAACGGAGCGGCCTTCGGAGCGATCAACATCATCACCGACAGCTCCTACGCCGACGATCAGGTGAGCGTCTCGGTGGGCGGCTACCACACGCGCTCCGCGGCGGCTCGCTGGTCGGAGTTCGGCGAGGATTTCCACGTCATCCTGAACGCGGGCTACTACGAGACTGGGGGAGTCGATGTCGATCTCACCGAGCTGGTGGGGCCGCAGAATCAGGCGGTGCTTCCGGCCTTTGGCGTGACCGAGGAAAACCTGTCTTTGGACGGGAAGCTGGAGAAGGCCTACAGCCAGATGCATCTCAGCGCGGCTTGGCGGGATCTCTCTTTCGAGCTGACGCACAACGAGGCGGAGGTAGAGTCCTTCTCGGGCTATCCAGCCTTGTTCGAGGGAAACCAGCGCTTCACCCGCAACACCCGCATGACGCTGGGGAGCGAATTCGAGCTCGGGACGGCCTATCGGCTCAGCACCCATCTGATCTACAACACCTTCGACTTGGGCGAGAACTACGACGCCCTGTTCGAAGGCTTTGTCGGATTTCACGGAGCCGACTACAACAGCTGGGAACTGGAGTCGCTGCTCAGCTACGCGCCTTCGGATCGGTTTAGGCTGATCGGCGGCATCAATCTGCAGCGCCTGCAGAACTATGTGGAGCTGACCGACGTGCCGGCGATCGGCCTGGCCAACGAGACGGTCCTTATCGACAAGCGTGACACCCGAGCCTTTTTCACCCAGCTCAGCTACAGCATTTCGGATGCGCTACGGCTGGTTGCGGGCGGGCGCGTGGAGGAGCTCAAGGAGCACGGCCGACGCATCACCGCGGACAACGCTGACGACATCTTCGGCGTGAAGGGCGGTCATGAGAACTTCATGCCTCGCGTCTCGCTCATCTACCAGGCCTCGGACGCTAACGTGCTGAAGCTGATGGCGGGAGACGCGATCAAGTTCCCCAGTTTCACCGACGTGCTTGTATCGTCGGAAAAGGTGAGGACGGTGGAAGCGAACTACAGCTACGCAGCCGATTCCATGTTGCTAAGCGGCAGCGTCTTTTGGAACTCGCAGCGAGACCTGATCACCGACGAGCTGCGCTTTCTGCCGAACTACCTGGTGGATACGGATCGCCGAACGGGGGGCGAGGTCGATACCTTCGGGGTCGAGCTGCTCGCTCGGTTCGAGCTGACGGAGGCCTATCGGGCCGAGTTCGGGGCGACTTGGCAGGATTCGGACTACAAGCCGCACCCGGAAGGCATCATGAGCTACTCGCCGGAGTGGGTCGGGCATGCCAAGCTGTCCTATCGCAAGGATAACTTCACCCTGTCAGGACTCTATCGATACGTGGATAACATGTATTCGTTCTACAACGTCAACGCCGACGAGCCGGCGGATCGCCCGGACGGTTTCTTCGGCGAGCCGGTCGACGCGTATTCGGTGGTGGATCTTCACGCTCGTTGGGACGATCTATGGGAGGGCGTTTATCTGAGCCTGCACGTGAACAATGTATTCGATACCACGATACGCTATCCCAACAATCCGATAAACGGGCGATTGCTGGATCGCGGCCACCTCGCCTACGAGCGCATGCTCAGCGTGAAGGCGGGGGTGGAGTTCTGATCTGGTCGATGGGGCGACGCGGCAGGCGAGTTTCGGGAGCGACGCGTTCCGCAGGGCGCCTTTCAGCCGCGGCTGGAGGTTGCTCCCAGCCACTTCTTGAGGATGTGGTTGAGATTTGCGGTGTCGAAGGGCTTGGATAGAAAGTCGTCCATGCCTGACTCGTAGCTCAGCTCGCTTCCCCGAGTGGTGACGTGGGCGGTCATAGCGATGATGGGCGTGTTTTTGTTTGGATTGTCGCTGGATCGGATCGCCCGAGAGGTTTCGTATCCATCCATGCGGGGCATCTTGATATCCATGATGATCAGGCTGAAGTCCTCTTGCTCGGCCAATTTGACGGCTTCCTTGCCGTTGCGGGCCCTCGCTACCCGATGGCCGCAGGAGTTGAGCATGGACTCGCCCAGTTCGAGGTTCACCAGCTGATCGTCGACCAGAAGAATTCGTTTGTCCGACTTGGATTGCTGAATCGGCGTGAGCGGTTCCAGCTCGGGGTCGGGATCGCTCTCGGCACTGAGCTCCACCGGCAGCTCGAACCAGAAGCAGGAGCCGTAGTCCTTTTCGCTTTCGAAATCGAGCGAGCCGCCCATGGCCTCTACGATCTTTCGGGTGATGGCGAGTCCGAGCCCCATGCCGCCGTACTCGCTGGAGAGGCCTTCGTTGAGCTGTGTGAAGGGCTGGAACACCTTTTCCCGGTCGGTGGAATCTATGCCGATGCCCGTATCGGTAACCTCGATACGCAGGCGATGCCTTTCGCCTCGGCGTCGCAGGTGGGTTTTTAGGACGACGCTTCCTTTTTCGGTAAACTTGATGCTGTTTGAAATGATGTTTAGCACCACTTGCTGAAGCTTCGTGCGATCGATGGACAGGGTGCGGGTTTGCTCGAGCTCGGGCGGATCGAAATGGTGCTCGAAGGTTAGGTCTATCCCCTTTTCCGCGGCGCTTTGGCTGAGCAGGATCAGGGCGTTCTGGCAAAGGCGGCAATAGTCGACTGGTTCGGGCGAGAAGCTCACGGCTCCGCGTTCGAAACGGCTGTAGTCGATGACGTTTCCAATCAGTTTCTGAAGGTGCTCGGCGTACTGCTTCACCAGGGCGATCTGGCGTTTGTCCTCTTGCTTGTTTAGCTTTCGCTCGAGGATCTCGACGTATCCGATGATTGGATTCAGTGGGGTGCGAAGCTCGTGGCTGATGACGGAAAGGAAATCGTCCTTGGCCCGGCTGGAGGCCTCGGCGTTTTCCTTGGCTAGGAGGATCTCCGCCTCGCGGCTTTGTATGGTCTCCATCATTTCGTTGAAAGCGTCCACCAGCGTGCCGGTCTCGTCGTTGGCCAGGCGCGGTTGCCGCTTTGAGAAGTCGTTTTCGGTGGTGATGCGTCGGGCGGTTTTGGCGAGCTCCAGGATCGGCTGGGACACCTTGCGCCCTAGTTTGGTGGCCAGTATGATCGCCAGGGATACGGAGAGCAGCAGGAGAGCTGCGAAGATCCACGCTCTGGCGACTAGGAAGGAGGAGAGTTCGCCCAATTCCGCGTGAAGCGCCACCCGTCCGATTTCGATGCCGTCGCTCATGACCGGCACGTTCACGTAGAGGGCGTTTCCCTCGAGTCCGCTTTCGACATCGAAGGGTGGGATCAGCCTTTCGGTATCGTCCGAACTGGGGTTGCGCTCGTAGGCGGCGAGGATCGATCCGTCCCGAGTGTAGACCACCGCGGTGATGACGTATTCGCGTTGGCGGAACGCGGAGATCATGTCCCTTGCGTCGTAGACTTCGTCGAAGACCACGGAGGTCTCCAGATTGGTGGCGATGATGCGGGCGGAAGCCTGGTACTCTTCCAGAAGCCGAGTGCGGAAAAAGCCGAACTCGATGAGAAACGAGGTCAGCATGGAGAGCGAGACCACCAGCAGGCTCACCGAGGAGATGATGATGCTCAGCTTCTTGCGCAGCGAAAGTTCGCTGAACTGGCGGGAGAGCAACCTGCTGTTTTCCTGAGATGGGCTGTCCATTTTCATTCCTCGACGATTCTGCTGGCGAGCCGCAGGAGCTTCGCTCGGTACTCGATGCCGCGTTGGCGCGATGTTTTCAGGTCGATCTCGAATGAGAGCTTACGCTGCCGCTTGATGAAGTTTACCATGCCGCCCATTTCCAGGAAATCCTCGAAGGCCCCGATCAGCACGATCGGCTGGCCCGCGGTGCGTAGGACGATTCTAGGGATCGCGGTCAGATCGGGCTCGCTGAAGTAGATGGCCTGAAGCCCTCGCAGCTGCTCCGAGGAAATGTCGCGATCGATCAGCCTGACTTCGAAGCGCGAGCGGAAGGTTTCGTTTTGCAGCAGCGACTGGAAGGCGGTCAGGCTGTCGGAGTCTTCGAAAACGCCGATCTGGATGGGGTGGGCCTCCTGTGGCCATTCGGTGAAGCTGAGCACCCGAAGGGTCATCGCGGCCTCGATCTGTTGCTGCGGCAGGTCTTGGGCTGGGAGCGTCCAGGCGACCAGGCAAGCGATAAAGGAGACGAAGGCTGCCGCAAATCCGCCTCGGCGCGGCCGCGATTTCGCGGTCTTGTTTGCCGAAGAATCGGTTCCTGCCAGTTTTGAGCTCATTTCAAAACACGGCCTAATGCTTGGATTCATGTTGTTCAGGACGTTGTTGGGCTAGGCAGGGGTCAGGCTTTGGCATTTCTCTGGTAAGCGCAATGCTAAGAAGGGGCTTCGCGGGTCAATGCGCTCGGATTTGCGCAAGAGCGAAGCGGTCGAAGCGCGATCATGGGCTGTTCAGGCTTTCCTGCTCCGCGAGGGCGAGTTTTGCGACGCGCCGTACGTGATAGTGGATACGCTTCAGATTGCTGATGAGGTCGGATTCCAGGCGAAAAAGATCCATGCGGTCGGGCGATCTGCCGAGCAGGCGATCGTGCAGCGACGCTTCGGCTTGATCGGCAAGCTGTTTGAACGAGGCTTTGCTGGCGAGCAGTCGCTTCGCTTGTTCGACGGACCTGTTGGTGGTGACCATCATCGCGAGACGCATGTCCTCAAGCAGCGCCTGGTGAAGTTGTTCGATGGATACCAAAGTCTCTTCGCTGATGTTGAGACCCGTTTTTATCCGGTCCTTGCCGAGACCGATCACGTGACTGTCGAGGGCGTCTCCGATGTTCTCCCAGGCGTTCACGATCGCGATGATTTCGCGGATGCGCGCTTGATCCTTTCGTGAGAGCTTTCCAGCTGGGATGCGGGCGAGGTAGTTGAGGATCGCCGTCTGCAGGGCGTCGATGTCGTCGTCTCGAGTGGAAAGGGCGTTGAGCTCGCTGAGGCTGCCGGTCGTGGCGGCGATGGGTACCTCCTCCGAAAGACGCACCGCGTAGCTGGCCAGCCTTCCCGCTTCCAGGCGAGCTCGATCGATGGCCATGCTAGGCGTATTCAAGAAGTAAGCGTCGAGGTAGATCGGTTTCGCCTCGTCGTCGACCGACTGCTGGCGGTCGGGGGCGAGGCGGCTGGCAAGCTTGCTGATCGGACCGGTGAAACCGATGAAGAGGATCAGGTTTATGCAGTTGAACAAGGTGTGAGCCATGGCGATCTCCCGGGCGATCGTTCCCTGCTGGGAGCCAAGCATGGCGGCGGCGGCGCTGAGTTGAGCGAGCTGGGGAATGAAGGCGTACCAGATGGCTACTCCCAGCACGTTGAAGATCACATGGATGAAGACGATGCGCCAAGCGGCGATCGGGCGGCCGATCGCTGCTAGGGCCGCGGTGATGCAGGTGCCGATGTTGGAGCCGAAGGCGATGGCGATGGCGCTCTCCAGCGTGAGCAGGCCTTGGGAAGCGAACACGATGGTCAGGCCGATGCTGGCCGCCGAGCTTTGCACCACCGCGGTGAAGACCAATCCCACCAGGATTCCCAGCAGCGGGGCGTCGAAGCCCTGCATCGCTTCCATAAACGGCGGGTAGCTGCGCAGCGGCCGCGTGGCGTCGCCCATCTCCTGCATGCCGAAAAAGATGGCTCCGAGTCCGAGCAGGAAGAGGCCGAACTGGGAGAGCCGCTCGTATTTCTTAAGCAGGTGGATGGCCAGACCGATGGCTAGGAGGGGAGCTCCCGCCTCCGAAATCTTGAACGCGATGATCTGTGCGGTGAAGGTCGAGCCCACGTTGGCTCCGAAAATGACTCCGGCGCTTTGAGCGGTGGATATCAGACCGACCGACGAAAAACCGACCAGAAGCACCGTCGTTACGGAGGAGGACTGCACGACTGCAGTGATGGTGGCCCCGGAAAGCGCGGCGGCGAAGCGGTTGCGGGTGAAGGAGGCCAGCAAGGCCTTCATGCGATCGCCCGCGAGGCTGTTGAGCGCCTGGGTCAGCATGCTCATGCCGAGGATAAAGATGGCGAGGCCGCCGATGAGTTGGATGAAAATGGGTCCGAGAGCCGGGTCGTCCATGAGAGGAGGATTGTTTTCGGCAGAGTAAGCGCTTGGAAGCTAATGTCATGCGAAAAGTCCCCGATCTTCGCGGCCTCCCGCCTATGGGACCTCGGAAACGTCGCGCCCCGACTCCTTGGTCACCAGCTCGAGCAGACCCGGAAAGCGTAGCTCCACCTCCTCTTCCCGCAATGAGGAAAGGCATTTCGTGCCATCGGCGCGAGACTTGATAAGACCTGCCTGCCTCAAGGTTTCGAAGTGGTGGGAGCCCGTGGCCTTGGAGACCTCCAGCGGGATCTCGTTGCACGCTAGCTCGCGCCCCTCGGCTTCCTTGAGGATCCGCACGATCCTTTGCCGGCACGGATCCGAGAGGGCGTGCAGGACTTCGGAAAGCGAAACCTCCGATAGATCTGGATGGGTGAAACGTTTCATGTCGCGGCGTACGGAGGAATCGACCCGCCCGGGGCCTATCCCTGCTCATAGTTCGATGACATTCGAAATAACCATTGACCTTATGTCGAACTCAATCCTTAAAGTTCGAAAATCATCTAACAATGAATCGCGAACGAGCGCGGCTCGTCTTGTGAAGGAAGAGAGGAATTATGAAAACGTTATTTGAACCGTTGAAAGTGGGCGCCTGGCAGCTCCAAAATCGGATCGTCCTGGCGCCGTTGACGCGGCAGAGAGCTGTGGAGAACCGAGTGCCTAACGAACTGATGGCGACCTACTATCGCCAACGAGCCGACGCTGGCCTGATCATATCGGAAGCCACGAGCGTCTGCCCGATGGGTGTTGGTTATCTGAATACGCCGGGCATCTGGTCCGAGGCTCAGGTCGAGGGGTGGCGCAAGGTGACCGATGCGGTGCATGCGGCGGGTGGGCTGATCGTCCTGCAGCTTTGGCATGTGGGCCGCATTTCGCATTCGAGCCTGCTTGATGGGCAGATGCCGGTGGCTCCCTCGGCGATCGCGGCCGACGGTCATGTCAGCGGTATGCGTCCAGTGACGCCTTTTGAGACGCCCCGGGCCTTGGAGACGCAAGAGGTCGCAGGCGTGGTGGAGGCCTTCCGCGCTGGGGCGGAAAACGCCAAGAAGGCTGGCTTCGACGGTGTGGAGATCCACGGGGCGAACGGCTACTTGCTCGACCAGTTCCTGCAGGATAGGACGAACCGGCGATCGGATCAGTATGGCGGCTCGCTCGAGAACCGAGCCCGCTTGCTGCTCGAGGTGACCGATGCGGCGATCGGAGTTTGGGGCGCGGATCGAGTCGGCGTGCACATCGCTCCGCGAGGAGATGCCCACGACATGGGTGACAGCAATCCGTCGGAAACCTTTGGATACGTGGCCGAGCAATTGGGACGACGCGGCATCGCGTTTCTCTGCGCTCGCGAATATCAGGGCGAAGACAGCATAGGTCCCGAGCTGAAGCGTCGTTTCGGCGGGGTCTTCATCGCCAACGAACAGTTCACGGCGCAGTCTGCCGAAGCTGCTATCGAGGCGGGGGACGCCGATGCCGTCGCCTTTGGCCAGCTCTTCATCGCCAACTCCGATCTGGTGGAGCGTTTCCGTCAGGGCGCTCCCTTGAACGAGCCAAATCCCGATACCTTCTACGGAGAAGGGCCGGAGGGCTATATCGACCATCCCCGATTGGATGACGTGATGGCTTAGCTGGCTTCGCCTCTTTGTAGGGACTTCTCGAATACGTAGAGATAACCGTGCCAGGAGTCGCCCGCGCCCGGGTGGCTCCAGAGCGCCTTCAGGTTCAATCCCGCTCGTCGTTCGCAGAAGTCGGTCACGCTGCGGCGGGGCATCGGGTTCATCTCGAAATAGGGCTTTGCCAAGCCGAGGAGCTGGGCGACGTTTTTTGTCGCGTAGTGCAGGCGCTTTCGTGCCATGCGAAAGGCCCCCGCGTTTTGGGGCGACGCTCGGTTCAGATGGCTGGGAAGCTGGAACGCGAAGTGACCGCCGGGCCGAAGCGCTCGCGATATCTCGAGGAAATAGCCTTTCATGTAGCGTCGCGGCATGTGCTGAAATACGATGTCGGAATAGGCGAAGTCAATCGAGCCGCTCTCAAGGCAGGAAAGGGAATCGCTCGTATTGACGATGAACTTACAAGACTCTCCACGGCCGCTATTTTCCTTCGCCGCACGTATCATGGATTCGGATATGTCGATGCCGATGCAGTGGCCGAAACGGCGAGATAGCGGGAACGTCAGTCTGCCCACCCCGCAACCGAAGTCCAGGGCGGTCGCGCCGCGCATCGGGATGCCAAGCGCCGCGAGCCGCTGATGGAGGTCGCGGATCTCGTCTTCGCCAGTTTGATAGAACTCGTCGGGATCCCAGCCTCCGCCACGTTTGCCCTTTTCGGAAAGCACTGTCCATAGCGGGTCTTCGCTCGCGAGCGCTTCGAAGTTTTTCTGAATGCGTGAAAGGCGCACGGGCGTGACGGCTATGGGCGCTGGCGCACCGCTTCGAAAAGGGTGATCAAGGTTGCCATGGCCACGTTTAGAGAGTCCGCTTGCCCGGCCATGGGGATGCGCGCTTTCTGATCGCAGGCTTCGAGCCAAGTGTCGGAAAGCCCGAATTGTTCGCTGCCCATCACGATCGCGAGCGGTCCGTCCAGCGAGATGTCCGTATAGAGGAAGTCCGTATGGGGCGTAGTGGCCACGGTCCGAATGCCTCGATCGCGTATCCATTTTATAACTTCGTCGGTGCTGGCGGAGACCGTAGGCATGGAGAAGAGTACGCCGGTGGAGGAGCGCACGACGTTCGGATTGAAGAGGTCTGTGACGGAGTCGCAGCAGATGACGGCGTCCACCCCGGCGGCGTCCGCCGATCGCAGGATGGTGCCTAGATTGCCCGGCTTTTCGATGGCCTCCACGATCAGAAGAAAGGGCGGGTCGGAAAGGGCGAGGTCGGTCAGGCCGTAGCTCCATTGCTTGATGACGGCGAGCAGGCCTTCCGGACGGTCGCGGTAGGCGACCTTTTCGAAGGCGTGTTGGGAGAGCTCGAACAAGCGAGCCCCGTGACTCGCCGCTTGGGAAAGTAGGGCGTCTTCGTTTTCGCCGAGAAAGCAGTTTCGGCAAAAGTAGATTTCCTGCGGGTAGACCTCCTTTTCCAAGGCTCGGGAGATGGCTCGATACCCTTCAGCGATGAAGACGCCTTGCTGGTTTCTCGCCCGGCGGTCGCGCAGCTTCACGAGGTTTTTCACTCTCGGATTCTGTAGACTGGTGATGGTTTCGGCCTCGATCATGCAATGCACCCCTAGTTTGCTCGCCTGCTCCCGGGAGCAAGCTTTTTCACCGTTCGCGTGCCCTTCGGCGGCTCGGGCGCTGCGATGAGGTGCCGGTCGCCGGGAGTGACGAGGGCGGTCGCCATGGTGAAGGGAATCGATGGATACGAGACTGTATGTTCCAAAGCGCTGTGCAGAAGCGTCTTGCGAAAGTCTATCTCGGCCCGCCGCGATCGAATCGCTAAAGGAAACCGGCGCCTGCGCCGTAGGGAAAGGTATCATTATAACCTTGATAGGTACGCTTTTACGGATAAAACTTTACCTCCAAGGTGCCCACCCCCGCTTGATATGACAATGATTCCCATACTGATTGTCGTAGGATTCGTGATCCTTGCGATGTACTTTCTCTTGAATAAGAATTCGGAGGAGGATGAGAGGGAGGGAGTGGTGAGAGACGTTTTGAGCAAGGATGCGTTGTCGGTGGATTTTGGCGACGGTCGCTCGGTGGTCGTTAAACTGCATGGCATAGGGCTGGCGAGCGACTCCGAGATGCTCGACGAAAAGATTTACTCGTTTTTCGATGAGAACGTCAGGGGCCAGCGCATCACCGTGAAGCCTCGTGTCGTGCAGTCTGCCGAGTTGATGAGCGCCGAGCTTTACAGCATGGGTGGCGAATACATCAACGCGATTCTGGTGCGTCATGGTTTCGCCCGTTGGATCGTTTCGGAAGCGCCCGGCGACGCAGCCCTGACCGAAGCCCAGGAGAAGGCGAAAATGGAAATGCTTGGGGTGTGGAATCCGGCGGTGCGCCAGTTGGCGGAAGACAAGATGAAAGCCGAATCCAAGGAAGGCATGAGCGACGATGAAATCGCCAACCTTTCCGTAGACCCCAGCGAAGAAGAGGAAGCGAACAAGCGTAACGAAGCTTGAACTGCGTCTTCGGCCCAAATCGCTTCTTCGGGCGAAACCGCGGACCGTTAGGCCCTCGCTTTGCAGACCGAGGAAAGCCCGTCCTCAAGCGACGGGCTTTGTCGGGTTCGCATGAAAGCTCGGGCGCTATTCCTGATTGAGAAGATAGTCCGCAGCTTGCGCTAGTATGATGTAGTCGGTGGTGCCGCCTCCGAGAACGTATTCAGTTTGCTGCCACAAAAAAGGCCAGGTCAGCAGCTCCGGGTAGTCGGGGCGGATGAGAGCTGTGCCCGAAGCGCTGCCGCCGGGGATGAAGGACCAGTCCGCTCGGTTGAGGCCGTATCCGACCTCGATCGAATTGGAGCCTACGCCTGAGACGAAGGAGGCTGTGTTGGAGCCGGGATGGCAGCCGAGCACGAAGGAAAGCGCGTTTAGCATCAGGTCGCGCGAAAAGAGCTCGGGATAGGCCTGATGCAGGAAGTATTGCTGGGCGCCGAATCTTTGAATACCCCAGCCAGCTCCCCAGATCCCCGGTTCGTAGGGAACGCCGTAGGGCGTCTTCCCCTCCGCTTCGCGCACGGTTTGGGCATAGCGTTTCGCCGCTTCGTGTAGTGTAGAAAGGAATACGTTGTCTTCGATCAGAGGCAGCGTTCGGCTGACGGTCCATCCTAGGTTTTCGAAACGTTCGGCGATACCGGCGGCCTGTTGCCTGATCGATTGAGCGTATTTCGGTTTTCCAGTTGTGATCAGGAGCTCGACCGCTAGCGGGATGCGCGAGATCTCGTTTTCGAATTCGATCGACTCGTAGAGCTCCTCGGCGAATCGAAGGCATTCCTCAGCGAGGGAATCGTTGTGGCCGCGCAGCGCCCGGGCTGCTGCGGCCAGGCCCGCTGCTCCGATCATTTCATGGCGCTCGGAACGTCGGGTCGTGAACACCCAGCGATCGTCGGGAGCTCCGCCGATGCCTAGTCCGATGTCTGGAACCTGATCTTCGGCCAAGGTCTGGTCGAAGGGGCGGTTGTCCGTCATGTTGACGGTGTCTCCAAGCATTACATACTGTGGAAGCGTCGGATTGATGATGCCGCGATAGAGCGTTCCCAGTTCACGGTAGCCAGCCGCTACGGTGATCGCTCCATGCTCGATCTGCTGAAGCATGTCGGGTATGCCGTCCGGTTTATGGATCTCCACGGTCAGGGTCTGCTGGTCGATGGTGGTGTTGTCGTAGTCCCGCCCGAACGCTTCGTAGGCGTGAACCAGTCCGAGCACCGTGCCGGCCTGCGACTCGATGCGAAGGTCATCGTCGCCCGCATCGTGCCATCCGCCTCGATTCAATCCCGGAACATGCTCCCCTGGTTTGAAATGGGTTCGCGCCTCGGGGCCTTGCTCGTATCCATCGAAATGGACATGATCGAGCGGGGCCATGCGAGCGTCGTCGAGATGACAGGCTCCGTGCCAAACGCGGTAGCGATCGTTGATGCGCATGTGGCACATCTGGGCGGGAAGGAAGTATTCGAGCGTCGGTTGCCAGACGTGCCGAGTGAAGATGTCCTTCGCGATGCGAAAGGCGTGGCTGCGCTGCTCGCCGTAGGAAACCACGTAGAGTCCTTCTTGCGTGACATCGGAGAAATCGAGACGAAGGTAGTCGTAGCGAAGAAACTGTCCCCAATCGCTCGATACAGAACGCTTCACCGTTTCAAGCGATCCGTCTTCGTCGAGTCGCGAGAGCTCGAGGGGCTTGCGCTCGGTGTCCCGCTTGTCCAGTTCGACGATGGCGTATTTGGGCTGTTTCGGGTGGTAGCCAACTTGGGAGACTTGTATGACTGGATCGGATTTCCAGTCGGGAAGGGCGTTCGGGGTGATCTTCCAGCGCAAGGCGTTTTCGACCGCGCCTTTTTCCAAGGTGGCGCGAACGATGTACCAGCCGTTGTCGTGAAGGCCTCTTCCATCCACGAGCTCCAGTTCGCCGCCCTGCATGCGTTGGATCCGCATGCGTTGACTGTCGTCTTCAGGGGCGATGGTGAGTCGATCGCCGGTGGCGAGGGCGTCGATCGCGTATGCCCCATGGTCGTCGTAGCGACCCGGACCGTCGGCCTGACGTGGGAAGATTCCCCATTCGCGGTCGTCCATGCTGTAGGATTTCCCGAAGAGAAAGCCGGGAAAGAGCTCCATCATGAAGGATACCTTCCCGTCCCATTCGGAAGGGAGCTGCTGGTCGAGGTCGACCTGCACGATGAAGCTCGAACCCTCTTCCGGAGAGACGCTGATGCTGTATGAGAATTCAAGATCTGGATACTCGATGGGATTGAAGCCGGTCCGGTTTCGGGCTTCGTCTGGATAGGCGAATCGGCAGCTTATGGTATCCGTTTCGGGGTCGATTTCGCGCTCGCCGATCTTCTTCGGGATGGGCGACCATTGTCCTGGGGTGCGATCGAGGCGGAGGTCGCCGTTGGTGGCGACGCGTTTCCCATTTTGAATGATGCTGACTCCACCCTGATGCCCCTCCGGGTAGTAGTCGTGGGCCAGCATCACGTTGAGCCCCGGCATCTCCAGGTACTCGAGCTCGTTGAGGCTTAGGGTATCCTTTTGGCCTTCTTCGGAAAGCGAAAGGGTAGAGAAAGCAAGGCCTAGGGCAGCAGTAGAGAGTACTTTTAGCATATGGGTGGTGGAGCTGTTTGGGGGTTGGAGGATACGGTACGCGATACTCCCTGCTTATCAACGCTGCAGCTCGCAGGCGCGAGGCCCCAGTTCGTTCATATAGTTGAATGGCGTCACAATGCCGCCCGAAAGCGTTCCGAGGCGCCTCTCTATTCGACGTTTTTGAAATAAAGGGTAAATGACTAGGCGTAAGGCAGTCCAAAAGCGAGGGCATGATAGAGGGTCCATTCCGTTCGGCTACGGAGCTTTTTAAGTGCCCTACGTGAAGGCTCTTAGCGCGGTCCACGAATTAGAGTTGTCTTTGGTTTTTGAGTACAGATAGCTAGAGCTGTTGCCCTTATTCATCTGAAGTATCCTCCGCTTGGAGATTGCCTATGCCTGTATCCAATTGTCGTGATTCGGTTCTCGTTCGCGTTGTGAAGCGCTTCGAAAGGAACATGTGGAAAAGGATCGTTGGACGTCGATTTGTATCCATGGTTTTATGTGCGCTTTCCTTCGCTCAGGCGACGGTGGGCGTCGCTCAGGAGTTGGTGGAGACTGGCCTTGTTTTGCGGCTCGAATCGAATGCAGGATTGATGCTAGACGGCGAAACGGTTGTCGGGTGGCAGGACGCTTCTGGTTTCGGCAACGATTTGGAAGCAGTAGGGGCCCCTCAACTACTCGAGGACGCGCTTCCTTCTCGAAGGGATGCCGTCGGCTTCGATGGCGTAAACGATGTTCTGCAACGTATTTCCTCCACAGATACGATAGCCGGCCTATCTGCTGGTTCGACGGATCGTTCGGTTTTCTTTCTGGTTCGGTACTACGGAGGTTCGGCCACAGCTGGCTTCAGCTATGGAAATGGAGCGGCGAATCAGGCTTTCGGACTGACGGCGAATCAAGGGACTGGAAATCTGGTTTTGCAGGGTTGGGGGGCGGCCAACGATCTGACGTCATCCGAAGTCGGATACGGAGCGGGGTGGATAACGCAAAGCGCGGTATTGGATTCTGGAGTGGCGACGCATTTCTTGAACGGAACCTCGATCGGTTCGCATTCCCACGTTTACAATACCGTGCTGAGTCGGATCGTGGTTGGAGAAGAGATATCCGGACTCGGAAAAGTCTCTCTGGATGTGGCCGCGATTCTGGTCTACGATCGAGCTCTTGACGAAACGGAGCGCGCTGCGGTGGAAGCGTATTTGAATTCTCGTTACTTGCAGGAGCCTTCTTCTCCTACCTTGCCAGATATCGAAATAACCTCGCCAGGGTTTGGGAGCGCATTGTCGGAAACGGCGGACGCCACCTTGTCTGCCAGCGCGAATGACGCGGAAGACGGAGACCTCTCGAGCGGGGTTTCATGGAACTCCAGCATCGACGGTGATCTGGGGAGCGGAGCATCGATCGTGACGAGCCTCTCGCCGGGCGTGCACCGTATCAGAGCCAGCGTCACGGACTCCGGGGGGAATCAGAGCGCCGCCCTAGTGGTGGTGGAGGTTGAGGATGATCCGGTGTATTGGCCAGGCGTGCAAGGGCTGGCGTTGCAGTTGGAAGTCGACTCTGGTGTCGCGATAGAGGATGGCTCTACGGTCGAGAGCTGGCTGGATGGATCGGGTAAGGGGAACGATGTGGCTCGAAGCGGCAAGCCGAGGTTTGGGAGCTCCACGACTCCGACGGGGTGGATCGGTATCCAGTTCGATGGCACGGACGATTCTCTGGAGCGCGATGACGGCTTTAGCGGCTTGCCAAGCGGAAACGGGAATCGCAGCGTGTTTTTGGTGACAAGATACGATGGCGGAACGGGCTACGGTGGTTTCGTCTACGGTCGGGCAGGGTTCAACCAAGCCTTCGGTTTGACGCTGAATGCGAGCTCCGACAAGTTGGTTGTGCAGGGTTTCGGTGGAAGCAACGATGTGATCTCCTCCCGAGCGGCTCTGGGGCAGGGATGGATTCTCCAATCTGCGATTCTGCGTTCGAGCGAGATCTCCCACTTTTTGAATGGTGAACTGATCGATCAAGCCACGAGAAGCTACGCGACGGTGCTGGACCGCATGGTTATCGGGGAGTCGATTTCCGGTGGCGAGTTCATTGATATGGATATCGCCGCGGCCTTGGTCTTCGATCGAGCTCTCGACGAAGGAGAGGCCGCCTTGATCGAAGGCTATCTTATGGCGAAGTATCTGGATTACGACTACGGAGCGACGATTGCGATCGATGCCGAGTCAGAGGTTTCCGAGTATCTGGAGGGGGAGACGGTCGTTCTCGGTGCGGTGGCGTATGATCCTCGGCGCGAGGAAATCGCGGATACCATCGTTTGGAGATCCGATATTGATGGCGAATTGGGCACGGGGCCTGACTTGGAAGTGGTCCTTACCCCGGGCTCGCATGTGGTCACTGCCACCGCTGCTGGAGCGAATGACCTCGTATTGGAGGATTCACGAACGATCGTGGTGCACGATCTCTCCGAGGACGGTCGCTTGGCCGCGGGGTTGGCGTTGCTTCTCGAGGTCGATCAGGGGGTCGGTATGGACGCCTTCGCTAACGTTCTTTCGTGGGAGGACCGTTCCGGAAACGAAAATCATTTGATGGCGCAGGGGGATCCGAGCTTCGAGCTCGACGCCACCCCGAATGGCTATCCAGCGATCGCTTTGGATGGTGTGGGCGACGCTCTTAAGCGTATTAAGGATGAAACTACGAACATTTCCGGTTTGCCCGATAGCGGCTCGGATCGGGATGTCTTTCTCGTGGCTCGCTACGACGGAGGCTCGGGGACAGGCGGATTTGGCTATGGCTCTGATTCGGATCTTGGAGGCTTCGAGCTCGGAATCAAGCAAAGCAATGGTGAGCTGACGCTCGATGTGCAAGGAGAGGGAAACTTGCTCAGTTCGGGGAGCCTCGCCAAAGGCGCGGGCTGGTTCGTCCACCGGGGAACGGTGTCGGACGGACGGGTCTCGCAGTCGAGAAATGGCGTAGAGAATAGCTGGTTTTCCCGAGATCTCGATACGGTGGTGGAAAAAATCGTATTGGGCACGGAGTTGGAGGAGCAAGCGAATCTCGAGATGTCGGTAGCGGCGATTATCATCTACGATAGGGCCTTGGGCGATTTCGAGGCGGACTACATGCAGTCGTATTTGGCGTCCAAATACTTCGGGACAGGGAACGAGGCGTCGACGGTCTTGCTTGATTCCGCGTATCAGGAACTGAGCTATCCGCCAAGCGATTATGTGTTGACGGTTTCCGCTGAGGAAGCATGGGAGGTGAAAGGCCTGCCTGATTGGCTGTCGGTCGATGTCGCGAGCGGCGAGGGAGACGCTAGCGTGACGCTTAGCGCCACCGAAAACGAGTCCGTAAATCCGCGCGTGGCCACGATTCGAATAGGCGACAAGAGCCATACCGTAGCCCAGTTCGGCGTTCCTTTCGTTGCCATAGAATTGCCGACCAAGGAGATGCGTTCGATCGGGCTGATTTATGAGCTGTCGGTATCTTCGAACACTGACTGGGAGGTCGAGGGCTTGGTCGACTGGGTTCAGGTTTCGCCGGCGCAAGGCCTTGGAAACGGGTTGGTGACCATCGAGGTTCTGGCGAATGAAACCGGTGTCGAAAGAAGCGTCACGCTGACGATCGGAGGAGAGCCGCATCTCGTCACCCAAGCTGCCCCGGCGTTGCCGGAAGTGACGCAGCAGCCGCAGGAAGTCGCTGTTTTCGAGTGGCAACGGGCAGATTTCAGGATCGATGCGGTGAGCCCGTATCCGATCGAGTACCAGTGGCAGGTTTCGCTGGACGATGGCCAAACCTGGACGGATTTTGAGGGATTGGATTCGGCGGTGGTCGCTTTGCCTCCACTGGGACTGACCTATGACGAGGCTTTGATTCGGTGCGTTCTTTTCAACGGCGACGGGGAAACGCTCAGTCAGTCGGCGCTATTGACGGTGGTGGAACGCCCGCTCATGGCGTTCACTACGGGGACTCAAGCGGAGATCGGATTCAGTGTAGAGATCTTGGATACGACCGCTAGCTATCGCTTGGAGATGTCCACGGACCTCGTTACGTGGGCGGAAGCGAGCGAAACGCTCAGCGGAGAAGAGCTGACCGAGCTGCTGCAGGTCGTTCCCGACCTGTCAGGTTCCGGCCGAATCTTCTACCGCGTGGTACGAGTGGACTGAGCGTTCGGACTCGAAACGCTGGAACCTTCTAGTGTTGACTGTGGCAGGAGCTCTAACGCTCGTCCCAGCCGAGGCGTTGGAACTCGGCGTGGGCGTGGGTCATGACGTTTTTGAAGGTGTCGATCCAGAAGCGGTCCTGGTTTTCGACGAGATAGTCGAGCAAGGCTTGATGCAGCTCCGCGTCGGTGACCAAGTAATCCCCTCCGACTCCATGCATCAGGAAAACCGCTACGGTTCCCTTTTCGTAGCAATCTTCTAGATACGCGATCGAGGCGCTGAGGTCCTTACCTGAGGGATCGAAACCAGGCGTATTGTTGAAATCTAGGTCCCGTATCGATCCAAGGTTTGAATACACGCCGCGAGAGGCGACGAACAGGTCGTCAGCGATGGGCAGAAACGAGCTTTCTCCATGCTCAGCCGCTGTGTCTCCGCAGGGGTAGGCGAAGGTGCGGGTGGACTGGCCGTCTATAGCGTGCAGGAGCGTATTGGTAATTTCCAACTCCGACCGGACGCGATCGAGTGAGTATTGATCCAAGTCGCGGTTCGCGGCCACCCAATCTCTGCCAGGCAGAGCTTTGCGGCAGGGGTGAAAGAGCGAATGGCTCGCCAGTTCGTGGCCAGCGCTCGCGACGTCCCGCCAGTCGTCCAGACGGTCGTTCATGGTGCGACCGTTGCCTTGCAGAAAAAACGTACCCTTGAGGCCAGCCTCTTCGAGCTGCGGGTAAGCGACGTCGAGCTGGGACGCGAGGGAGTCATCGTATGTCAGGCAGACGGCCGCGCCTTTTTCGTTGGGCCATCGGAAGGAGTTGGTGTCGGCGGCGGCGCAGAGCGCGTAGCCAATCGAGAGGGCGGCGAAGACGAGCGATTTGGTAGTCATAGCGAGATTAGGGGCAGAGGTGAAAAACTGGGGGCAGTTTAAGCGGCAAGAGCCGCTTCGCCAGACGAAGTTTAGCGTCTCGGGCCTTTTACTTCCGATTGAAATCTCCGGCTTCCGGGACCGCTTCCAGAATGGATTGCACGGGCACGCCTAACCAGTTCGCGGCTGAGCTCAGGGTGGAAAAGGTTCTCATCGCCCGAATGTCGGAAACGTTGCTCGCGACGATTTGGCTGAACGCGGTCGTGATGGGCGTGTCTACGATGAGCGCGGTTTTCGATCCTGCCAGCGCTGTGAGGTTTGTTTTTGTCCATTCCGCGAAGGCGAGGACTTCCGAATGCGTAATGGCGGTGCTGATACGGTGGAATATGCCGAGGGAGTTAACGCCTGGGCGTATCCAACCTCGTTCGATTTCGAGCAGGCGCAGCTCGATCAGAGAGTCTAGTGTGACTTCGCCGTTTATGATCTCAACGATCAGGCTATGGCTTTCGATGAAATAGGAATTCAAAAGCATCGCGTTTGATTGGGTTTGCTCGAATATTCTCTTTCTTGTCAAGAAATTGGTGGTTACCGAGGAGAGGGCGACACCGTCACTCGGCGCCGATTAGCTCGTGATAGGTGGCGCAATGGGCCTTGCGCTGGCAGCTGGGGCAGTGGCCGCCGATCCATAGCGTGTCGAACTGCTGCATGATCGGCCGTACGAGCTCGGGGTCGTCGCTGAGAATGCCGCCTTCGAAGTTTCGTCGATCCTTGCTTTTCATGCCGAGACCGGCCCCGGTGAGATTGGCGCTGCCGGTGTAGGCGAGGCGCCCATCGACGATGATCGACTTGAAGTGGGCTCGCGGGCAGAGGATCATCTCCATGCCATCGATCAGGTTTGGAAAGCGATCGTAATCCTCGCGAAACGCGGGGCCCGGCTCCTTGGCGTGTATCAAGCGAATGGATATGCCAACGTCGACCAGCTCGGACAGGCGCTGGAGAAAGGGGATGGCTCGCCTGCCGCGCTTGATGTGCATGTCCTTTATATCGGAGGTGGCGATCCAGAGGAACTGCTGGCACTCGTTCACTGCGTCGACGATCACGCTCTGGTGCGTCTCTTCGTTGGCGATGAATCGGGTGGTGGGCATGGGGTGTTATGGGCCGATGGTTCAGCTGATGAGTAGCAGGCGCGGAATGCTGCTGGCAACTCTTGATGGAGCGCGGTGGATGCAAGGGGGGACCGGGCTTTGCGGATACAAGGTGGCGATGCGCCATAGGTTTCCGAATCCGAAACGGTAGGGGCGCGCGTCGGACGCGCTTTCGTAGTGGAGATCGAAGCACTGGTCGTTCAGCCAGGCCTCGAAGAGCGGATCATCTGCTCCCTGATAGAGCGCAAGCAGCCGGGCCCTTATTTCGGGGTTGTCCACTTTTCGTCGAGCCTGTTCGTTGGGCAGACCCTCGCTGCAGGCCTGGTTGTAACTGCAAAGGTAGGTGTCGGCCTCTCCGGTTGCGCTGTCCGCGTGCCAGGAACAGACGTCGGTACTGACTGGTTGGGACTCGAGCTGGGGATCGTAGCCCGGCACGATTTCCAGGCTCGGTTGCAGGCCCGCGTCTCTGAGCAAGGTCTGGTCGGCGATCATCTGGGCCCGAGCCGTGGTTCCCGCAGCGTCGAGCTCGAGTCCGAGCAAGGTGGAGGTTTCCAGAGGCGTAATGGTCTTGTGGTGACGAAGCTTGCGGGCGACTGCGTCGAAATCGCCTGGCAGGTTTCGTCGCCAGCAGAGAGCGTTCACGCCATCGGAAAACCGGACGTCGAGCAGCTCTTGAAAGCTGTCCACGTACTTGACGTGCCGGGAGTCGATGGAGCGCGAGGAGGGAGGGCCGAGCATGGTAGGAGTTTGGAGGCGGGCTGTTTGGGCTGGCAATGCTTAGCGAATGCCAGCTACGTTGCGAGAACCCATCAAGTGGAATCCCAATACGTTATGAAAGTCATTTTTTTTAGCGCGAAGTCCTACGACCGAGAATTCTTCGAAGCGGAAAATCGAGCCTATGGCTTCGACCTGTCGTTCATCGATACGGACCTTTCCCTGGAGACCGTCCTGTTGGCGAAGGAAGCGGATGCGGTTTGCGCCTTCGTGAACGACACCTTGGACGCGCAGATTCTCGGCTCCCTCGCGGAGAGCGGGGTCCGCTCCATCGCTCTGCGCTGCGCGGGCTTCAACAATGTGGACTTGGCGGCGGCCAAGCGGCTGGGAATACGCGTCGGCCGCGTGCCGGCCTATTCGCCCTACGCTGTGGCGGAGCACGCCGTGGCTTTGATCCTGGCCCTCAATCGCAAGGTGCATCGGGCCTACAACCGCGTGCGCGAAAGCAACTTTTCGCTGGAGGGGCTGATGGGATTCGACCTGCATGGCACGACGGTCGGTGTGATCGGAACGGGCAAGATTGGCCAGATCTTCGTCGGCATCATGAAGGGCTTTGGTTGCGAAGTGCTGGCCTACGATCCTTATCCCAGCGAAAAGGCGGCATCGTTGGGAGCGAAGTACGTTTCCCTCGAGGAGCTTTATCAGCGCTCCAGCATCGTGAGCCTGCATTGTCCGCTGTCTCCAGAATCTCATCACATGATCGATGAAGCCGCTATCGAGAAGATGCAGGATGGAGTGATGCTCATCAACACCAGCCGTGGGGCTTTGGTGGATACAGCGGCTTTGATTCAGGGCTTGAAGTTGCGAAAGATCGGGCACGTCGGTTTGGACGTCTACGAAGAAGAGGCGGATCTGTTTTTCGAGGATCTCTCCACCCAGGTCATGCAGGATGACATTTTCGCTCGTCTTACCACGTTTCCCAACGTGATCGTGACCGGCCATCAAGCCTTTTTGACATCCAACGCCCTGCGAAACATCGCTCAGACCACGCTTGGCAACCTGAAGGCCTTCGCTGACGGCGCCGAATGCCCGAACGAGCTTTCGGTCTAGACGCCGGGCAGCGCGCCTGTCGTTTCCCACTGCAAGAACAACGCATGTCTCGTCCAACTGCTATTTCCGCGGAAATCGCTGCCATCTATCGACGCGAATCTGGAAAAGTGATCGCGACCTTGGCCCATTTGCTGGGCGATTTGGATCTTGCGGAAGACGCCATGCAGGACGCGTTTGCGGTAGCGGTTAAGACTTGGCAGGAGAATGGGATTCCCGAAAAGCCGGCGGAGTGGCTCATTTCCACGGGGCGATTCAAGGCCATCGATGCGATTCGCCGGCGCTCCAAGCTTGAGACGCTGCAGCCCGAGCTGGCTCGACGATTGCAGGAGATCGAGGACGCGAATCTTTCTTTGGCGGAACGCGATATCAAGGACGACCGCTTGCGGCTGATCTTCACCTGCTGCCACCCGGCGATCGATCTCAAGGTGCAGGTACCGCTGACGCTGCGCGAAGTATGCGGGCTGACGACCGAGGAAATCGCCAGCGCCTTTCTGACCGCTCCAGCCACCATGGCCCAGCGCATCGTGCGCGGAAAGGCCAAGATTCGAGACGCCCGGATTCCGTTTGTTATCCCCTCGCTGGCGGACTTGCCGGAGCGGTTGGACGCGGTCTTGTCGGTCATCTATCTGGTTTTCAACGAAGGCTATTCCGCTTCCACGGGTGAGAGTTTGACTCGCCTCGACCTTTCGCAAGAAGCCATCCGGCTGGCCCGCCTCGTGTTGGAGCTGATTCCCGACCCGGAGGTGAAAGGGCTGCTGGCCCTGATGCTGTTGCACGAGTCTCGTCGAACCACGCGCGTCGACGCCCAAGGAGACATCGTTCTGCTCGAAAATCAGGATCGAAGTCGCTGGGACAAACAGCTTATCGCTGAAGGCTGCGCTTTGGTCGAGGAGTCGCTGGCCTCGCGACGCTTCGGTTTCTACGCCATTCAGGCGGCCATTTCGGCGACCCATGCCGAAGCGGCTTCGAGCGAGGAAACGGATTGGGCTCAGATCGTGGCCCTCTACGATGTCTTGCTGCGCATCGAGCCATCGCCAGTGATCGAACTCAATCGCGCTGTGGCGGTCGCCATGCGGGACGGACCCGAGGCGGGCCTGGCTTTGATTGACGCGTTGTTGGAGCGAGGCGAGTTGGTCGATTATCACTTGGCGCATTCCGCCCGTGGCGAGCTTCTGCATCGACTGGGGCGCGGAGAGCTTGCCAAGGCAGCGTTTGAGACGGCCCTCGGACTCGCCAAGCAGGAGCCGGAGCGCCGTTTTCTGCGTCGCCGGATCGCGGCGCTTTAGGCTGCCCGTCTAGGACCTCGCCCCGGCGGGCCAATTTTTTTGGAAAAACCTCCGACCGTTGTCGATTTGCCGTCAGCTCCTTCGATCAATGGGTGTAAATTCAATTAGCTCCTGGCGTCAGTCCAGCGGAGCGATGTGCAACCCACCAACGATAGATTCGATTATGAGAGTGATGGTATTAGTGAAGGCCACCAAGAGTTCCGAAGCGGGTGAAATGCCCAGCGAGCAATTGATGGCGGACATGGGGACGTTCAACGAAGCGCTGGTCAAAGCGGGCATCATGCGGACTGGCGATGGGCTTAAACCCAGCTCTGCCGGAGTGCGTGTGCGCTTTAGCGGCAAGGAGCGCATGGTGACCGATGGTCCTTTCGTGGAAACGAACGAGCTCGTCGCGGGCTATTGGCTGTGGGAGGTCGCGTCCATGGACGAAGCGATCGAATGGGTGAAGCGTTGCCCAAACCCGATGCCGGAGGATTCCGAGATCGAGATTCGTCCCTTCTATGAACCGGAGGACTTCGCGAAGGCCGATCCGTCGGGCAAGCTGCGAGAGCGGGAGGAAGCGCTTCGCGATGCGATTTCCCTGCAGTCCGCTCAGGTGCAGTCCTACCTCTTTTTCAGTGGTCGCTGCGAGGAAGCTCTCTCGTTCTACACGGAGGTCTTGGCTGCGAAAGTCGGCATGATGATGCGCTTCAGCGAGTGCCCGGATCCTTTGCCGGAGGGGATGCTTCAGCCAGGATTCGAAAACAAGATCATGCATGCGGATTTCACCGTTGGGAAAACGAATCTCATGGCCTCCGATGGCTGTGGCGAGTCGGGAAGCTACGAGGGCTTTCGTCTTTCGCTCACTGTATCCACGGAAGCAGACGCCGCACGAGTTTTCAACGCTCTCTCGGAGGGCGGGAAGATCGACATGCCATTGGGCAAGACCTTCTGGTCGCCTTGTTTCGGGATGGTGACGGACAAATTCGGTATCGGATGGATGGTTACGATTCCCGATCCAGCGAATTCATAAGGTATACAAAATAAGAATACGAAAGGAGAAACTGTTATGACGAAAACAAACGACACGAAAGCGGACGAAGCGAAGATTCGAAAATTGATGGCCGACTGGTCCGATGCTTTGGAGCGTAAGGATGTAGACGGACTGGTTGCGAATTATGCTTCGGACGTGATTCTCTTCGATGCGATTCCACCGTACAAACGAGTTGGCGTTGAGGAGATTCGAGACACATGGACGCATTGCTTGCCTCATTTCCCAGAGACATTCCAGTCCGAGCATCGCGACATCACGGTGCAGGTAGCGGGCGATGTCGCGTTCGCATACGGCGTTCATCATATCGTCGCTGACGATCATCCCGCTGCGAAGTCTTGGATGCGGGTGACGGTTGGGTTCCGTCGCATCGAAGGCCAGTGGAAGGTGATGCACGAGCACGTTTCGCTGCCATTCAACCCGATGGACAACCAAGCGTGGTCGATCACGGATCCGGAGGTCTTAAGCCAGCCGGACTACTCGGGAGCTTGCGCGGGAGGCTGATGAAACCGATAATGATTCCCCAAACGCCTCACATTCAACCTGACGAACAATGAAGTACATGCTCCTGACTTATGGAAAGGAAGACGCTTGGACGGAAGAGGAACGCGAAAGCTGCATGCTCGAGTCCATGGCGATCTGCGACGAACTGGAAGCCCAGGGAAAGTGGATAGCTTCCTCGCCTCTTTATCCTGTAGACAGCGCCACCAGTTTGCGGATACGCGACGGAAAGCGGCAAATCACCGATGGTCCTTTTGCGGAAACAAACGAGCAGCTCGGCGGATACTACATCATCGATGTAGACGATCTCGACGAAGCGATATCGATCGCAAGCCGCTTGCCGCCGGCTAAGAAAGGAACGGTGGAGATCCGTCCCCTGTTTCCGCTTCCTGAGCGAAGCGCCGAGGCGGAGGCGAGATACGAAGGCAAGCCTGTATGAACAAATCAAAGACAAAGCTGGCCGGCTGGATCTTGAGCGGCCTGTTGTCGGCGTTTCTCATCTTCGCGAGCGCCAGCGGAAAGTTCACCGATTGGGAAGGGAAGGAGGAGATGTTTAGCCATCTCGGGTGGTCGATCGATACCATGGTTGCTATCGGGATACTTGAGGTGTTGATCGCCATTCTCTACCTTGTTCCTCGCATCGCGTTCTATGGAGCGATTATGCTCTCCGCATATCTCGGAGGCGCCGTCGCTACTCATGTGCGCGTTGGTGATCCCTATTTTATGCCGGCGCTGCTTGGCATCGTCGCTTGGGTCTCCCTGGCGTTGCGCGATCCGTCGGTTTGGAATCTAGCGCTTGGAAAACGTAACGAATTATCAACTACGGATTAGGCTTATGAAACTGAATACGAAAGTCACCCCGTGGCTCGGCTTCAAGAACCAGGCCGAAGAAGCCGCGGCTTTTTATACCTCGCTGATTCCGGACTCTCGAGTGGGCAAGGTTCGACGTAATCCCGCCAATGATGAGGTCCTGTTCGTGGAGTTCGTGCTTGGTGGCATCCCCGTTTGCGCTCTGAATGTCGGGCAGGACTGGGAGTTTACCACCGCCTTTTCATGGTCGGTCGCCTGCGACACGCAGGAGGAGCTGGATCGGATTTGGAACGCCTTGTGCGAGGGCGGAAAGGAAGTGCAGTGCGGCTGGCTCGAGGATCGCTACGGCCTATCGTGGCAGATCGTGCCGGCCCAATTGGGCCAGTGGATGGACGACCCGGATGGTGAGCGAACCAGTCGCGTGCTGAATGCGGTCTGGAGCATGGTGAAGCTGGACATTCCCACGCTACAGGCTGCTTACGAGGGAAGGGAGGTCACGTGAAGTATTTGATCCTGCTGCACGCGGAGGAGGGAGCGTGGTCGCCTGAGGACTACAAGGCCGCTCTGGCTGAGTCGATCAAGCTCTGCCACGAGCTCGCGTCGGAAGACGTGTTTCTCGGGGCTCATCCCCTTCAGGCGCCCGAAACGGGAGCAGTGGTCCGCGTGCGAGAGGGAAAGCGTTTCGTGTCCGATGGCCCTTACGCGGAAACCAAGGAGTATCTGGGAGGCTACTTTCTGGTGGACGTGCCCAGCATGGAGGAGGCGATCGAAATCGCAGCTCGAATCCCTGGTTCGCATCGCGGCACCGCGGAAATTCGCCCCGTGCTTGAAGTGGAGGGCTTGCCAGGAGGCGTTTAGCAGCGTGTCAGGCGGCCCTTGAAGACGCGAGCGCGAGGGTCCTGGTAGTCGTTTACCCGACAAAGAAAGGAGGATGATCCCAGCTAGGGTGACGAAATGGTTTCAATTTGACCATTTGTCTACTAAATCGTCAAAACCGCTTGACTAGACGAATGGTCAACTATCTTTTGGTGTCACGATGGGAAGAAAGTCTGACGCCAAGGAACGTTTGATCGAGGCCGTCCTGGATCTGATCTGGGAGGGCAGCTACGGCTCCTTGCGCATCGACGACATCTGCGCCAAGGCGGAGGTGAAGAAGGGAAGCTTCTACTATTTTTTCCCGTCCAAGGACGCCCTCGCGGTGACCGCTTTGGAGCACTACTGGGAGAATTCCGCAAAGCCGTTCATGGACAAGCATTTCTCCCCATCGATGACTCCCATGGATCGCATTCAGAGCTATATAAAGGGAGTGATCCAGCACCAGCGTGACATTGCCGAGCAACGCGGCCGCGTGCTGGGTTGTTCTGTTCTCTCCATCGCTTGCGAGACGGGGACCAGCGATGAGGCCGTGGCCAACACGGCTCGTAGTATCTTCTCCCGCAAGAGCAAGTACCTCGAGTCTTGTATCCGAGACGCTATCGCCGAAGGGGAGATTCCGCCGATCGATCCCGAGGAGCGAGCGGCGGGCTTGTGGGCCCTTATGGAGGGTTCCATGGCCCAGGTCCGAATACTCGGAGACCTCAAACCGCTCGAGCGCCTGCCTTCGCTGGCGGTTTCCTTTCTGCGCTCGCCCGTAGAAGGCAAGAATCCGACCTCCGCTCACTAGGAGACCCGAAGCGGACTCCAGCTAAGCGACAAACTTCGCATTTCATTGCAGCCTTATCAGCACCGTTTTTCGTCTTAAACTAGATAAGTAGTCAACTACTAGCCTAATCCAGCCATGAAAGATACCAAAGAAACAAACGACCCCAAGCTTACCCCCCAGTCCGCGAAGCGCCCTCGTAGCCAAGGCGCTCGCTTTTGGTCGGCCTTTGCCGTCACCGCTGTCCTCGCGGGAGGAGTAGCCCTTTGGGCCTCGAAGGATTCCAACGAAGAGCCGCAATCCGCGACTGCGAGCCCTCCGCCTGCGCCGCAGGTTACGGTGGTGCCGGCTGAAGAGAAGCTCGTGGTGGCCAGAACCGAGCGACTGGGCCGTATCGCCGCCGTTGAGACCGTGGAGCTTCGACCGGAGGTTTCGGGCAAGATCGCTTCGGTGAACTTCGAGTCGGGTGAACGAGTTTCCAAGGGGCAGGTCCTTTTCGAGATCGATCCTAGCTCATACAGGGCCGCGGTCGAACGAGCCCAAGCGCGGGTGGCCCAAGCCGAAGCTCGGGCTCGGACCGCTCAGCGTGAAGCGGACCGCGCCAAAACGCTCTTTGAACGTCGAGCCATCTCCAGTGAGGAATCGGAGCTGCGCCAGTCGCTCGCCGCGGAAGCGTCCGCCGAGCTCCTGGCGGCCCGGGCGGAACTGGAAACCGCTCAGATCGATTTGGACCGAGCCTTCGTGCGCTCGCCCATCGATGGGCGAGTGAGCCGTGCCTATGTCACTCAGGGTAACCTCGTTTCGGGGACTCCCGGCGGGGCCACGCTCCTAACCACTGTTGTATCCACTGGAAAGGTACATGTTTACGTGGATGTGGACGAAGCGACCATTCAGAGGTTCCGACTCGCAAAGAGCAGGGGAGAGATCCTTTCGGACGAGAATGGAAACGTGCCAGTGGAGCTGCGTTTGGATCAAGATGACACGTATTCGTATAGCGGATATGTGGAATCGCTGGACAACCGCATCGATCCGGAGACTGGAAGCTTGACGGTGCGGCTGCTCTTCGAGGATCCGGAGGAGATGCTTCTCCCGGGTTCCTTCGCTCGCGTGCGCATCCCGATCAGCGCCCAGGTCCCACGCATCGTGGTCAAGGAACAGTCTATCGGCACGGACCAAAGCCAGAAATTCGTGCTCGCCGTTCAGCCTGACAACACCGTGGCCTATCGAGCAGTTTCCCTCGGAGCCTCTCTGGGAGGCGAGCGGGTGATCACCGCAGGCCTGGAGCCGGGAGATCGCGTCATCGTGAACGGCGTACAGCGTGTGGGCCCTGGCATGACGGTTGAGCCTCAACTGGCGTCGACCTTCCAAGAACCAATCGAAGTGGCAACGCGCTAGCCGCCTTCTCAAATCCACCACCACAACAAAGCATCGCCAATTGTAGTTTCTCCTTTGCCGTAGGGCGGGGCGCCGAACCGCCATCTAGGATGAACTGTCGCCTCAACGCGGCGACCTACAGGTTTCAACCGAAGTGATGCTCTCCTAAATAAGTAACTGACACATGCGGGCGCTCCCTGACGCCCGCCGAGCTACTGCTTTGCCCGGATACAGGGGCATTGCGGCGCTGAACCCGGAGCCTTCTGCTATGAACTTCACGGACTTCTTCATCAAACGACCCATCTTTGCTGGGGTTGTATCCATAATTATATTTCTCGTGGGAGCGATCGCGCTCTTTCGATTGCCGATCTCGGAATACCCCGAGGTCGTGCCCCCCACGGTGGTGGTGAGAGCCACCTATCCAGGGGCCAATCCTAAAACCATTTCCGAAACGGTCGCCGCTCCGCTGGAGCAGGCCATCAACGGGGTGGAGAACTCGCTCTACATGTATTCCCAGGCCACCAGCGATGGGGTCATGACGCTTACCATCACCTTTTCGCTGGGGACGGATTTGGATACCGCTCAAGTGCAGGTGCAAAACCGCGTGGCTCAAGCCTTGCCGAAACTGCCGGAGGAGGTGCGGCGTCTTGGTGTGACAACTACAAAGACTTCGCCCGACCTGCTGATGGTGGTGCACTTGTCGAGTCCGGATGCTCGTTACGACGATATCTACGTGCGCAACTACGCCACCCTGCAAGTGCGCGATGTTCTGGCACGCTTGCAAGGTGTAGGCGAGGTGCGGGTGTTTGGTTCCGGCGACTACGCCATGCGAGTATGGCTGGACCCGGACGAGATGGCGTCGCGCTCGCTAGTGCCGAGTGATGTGGTGGACGCCATACGCGAACAGAACGTGCAGGTGGCAGCCGGAGGGATCGGGCAGCAACCGCTTTCCGACACTTCCGACTTCGAGCTGCTGATCAACTCCCAGGGGCGGCTTTCGTCGGCCGAGGAGTTCGGAGAGATCATCGTCAAGTCTGACGCCTCCGGCAACGTGGTGCGCCTCGATGAAGTGGCGAGCATCGAGATGGGAGCCTCGCTCTATTCTCTGCGTTCCTTGCTCAACAACAATGCCGCGGTCGCCTTGCCGATCTCGCAGTTGCCCGGTTCTAACGCCATCGCGGTATCCGACTCAGTGCGCGAAACCATGGCCAATCTCTCGGAGAATTTTCCGGAAGGGCTGCGCTACGACATCGTTTACGATCCGACTATTTTCGTACGCCAATCGATCGACTCGGTCATCCACACCTTGCTGGAGGCGATCGCGCTTGTGGTGGTTGTAGTGATATTATTCCTACAAACCTGGCGGGCATCCATCATCCCTCTGGTGGCGGTGCCCGTGTCGCTGGTTGGCACCTTCGCGGTGATGCTGGCCCTGGGCTTTTCGATCAACAACCTTTCACTCTTCGGTCTGGTCTTGGCGATCGGCATCGTGGTGGATGACGCCATCGTGGTGGTGGAAAACGTGGAGCGAAACATCGCCCTTGGATACAGTCCTTTCGAGGCCACTCGCCGAGCGATGAAAGAGGTGACCGGCCCGGTGATTGCCACTTCACTGGTGCTGGCGGCCGTTTTCGTACCCACCGCGTTTATCAGCGGATTAACCGGGCAGTTCTACAAGCAGTTCGCCATCACCATCGCAATCTCGACCTTTATTTCGACCATCAATTCGCTCACCCTTTCACCGGCATTGAGCGCGATTCTCTTGAAAAGCCACGATGCTCCCAAGGACGCTTTTTCGCGCTTCCTCGACGCCGCGTTGGGCTGGTTCTTCCGCCCTTTCAATCGCTTCTTCGAATGGACCGCTGGCAAATACGCTGCTGGGGTGGGACGTCTGATTCGGTTCAGCGCATTGACGCTGCTGCTCTACGGAGGGCTGTTGGCCTTGACTGGTTGGGGCTTCAAGGAAACGCCGACCGGGTTCATTCCCACGCAGGATAAGGGCTATCTCGTGGCCTTCGCCCAGTTGCCTGATGCCGCTTCGCTGGATCGGACCGATAGTGTGATTCGGGCGATGGGAGACATCGCCCTCGAACACCCTGGCGTGGCGAACGCAATTGCCTTCCCAGGTCTGTCCATCAATGGCTTCACCAATTCGCCTAACAGTGGCATCGTGTTTGTGGCTCTTAAGGATTTCGATGAGCGCGAGGGCCCCGGCATGTCAGGACAGGAAATCGCTCAAACCCTGCAGCAACGTTTCGGAGCCATCCAAGACGCCTATATCGCCATCTTCCCGCCGCCGCCGGTTCAAGGACTCGGCACCACCGCTGGCTTCAAGCTCTACGTTGAGGATCGTGCCGATCTCGGATTGGACGCCCTCTACGCCAGCGTGCAGGACCTCGTCGGAAAAGGCTACGCCTCGGGGCAGCTGACTGGTTTGTATTCAAGTTTCACTATCAACACGCCGCAGCTGCAGGCGGATGTGGATCGGGAAAAAGCCAAGCAGCAGGGCGTCGATTTGCGTGAGCTCTACAACACGATGCAAGTGTATTTGGGATCTCTATACGTGAACGACTTCAATCGCTTCGGGCGCACCTATCAAGTGGTGGCCCAGGCCGACGAAAACTTCCGCGACGAAGCGGAAGATATCACTCGACTGCAAACCCGCAATCGAAATGGCGACATGGTGCCGCTCGGAGCGTTGGTGGAGGTCAGCGAGACCTATGGTCCCGATCGCGTCATGCGCTACAACGGCTATCCCGCGGCGGAGATCAATGGAGCGCCCGCGCCCGGGGTCAGTTCCGGAACGGCGGAAGCCACCATCGCCGCTCTGGCGGAGCAGAATCTGCCCAAGGGGATGGCCTTCGAATGGACGGAACTGACCTACCAGCAAGTGCTCGCGGGCAACACCGGTGTATTCGTTTATCCGATATCCATCCTTTTGGTGTTCCTTGTATTGTCAGCTCAATACGAGAGTTTTCGTTTGCCGTTCGCGGTCATTCTGATCGTGCCCATGGCCTTGCTCGCCGCCCTGACGGGCGTTTGGTTGACCCAGGGGGACAATAACATCTTCACCCAGATCGGCTTGATCGTGCTCATTGGCTTGGCGGCCAAAAACGCGATTCTGATCGTGGAGTTCGCTGCCCAGCGACGTTCGGAAGGGCTGTCACCGGTTGCCGCCGCGGTGGAGGCGGCCAAGCTGCGGCTACGTCCAATCCTGATGACCAGCATCGCCTTCATCGCCGGGGTTTCGCCGCTGGTCTACTCATCTGGAGCGGGGGCTGAAATGCGACGTGCCATGGGGGTGGCGGTCTTCTCCGGCATGATCGGGGTGACGGTGTTCGGCTTGCTGCTGACGCCTGTGTTTTACGTCGTAGTTGAAAAGCTAGGACGAACTAAAAAAGTAGAATCTAAAAACGAAGGCCCTCTGCCGGCAGGCGCTCAGGCAGAGGCGGGAGCATAGGGAAAATGGGAAAACGAAACGTGAAAACGATAAACCTAACAATCGTCCTGGCTGGGTTGCTTGGCATGGCGGCCCCGTTGGGAGCCTTCGAAGTGGGGCCGAAATACGCCTCGCCAGAGGTGGGACTGCCGGAGTGTTTCGACTACCATCAGCAGGATCCGGCGGTCCCCACAGAACTGACGCGCTATTGGTGGACCCTGTTTCAAGACCAGGAGCTGGATCGCCTCATCGAGCTGGCGCTTTCCCAGAATCTCGATCTGCAAGCCGACCTGCAGCGAATCGCCCAAGCCAGAGCTGCTGTCGGGCAGGCACGAGCAGACCTATTTCCTCAGCTCGCTGTGGATGGTTTAGGCTCTAGGGGACAGAGTCTGGAAAGCAAGTATCGAGAAGTTGACTACGGTTTGCTCGAAGGGGTTTTGAGCTACGAAGTCGACCTGTGGGGCGGGGTGCGAAAGGGAACCAAGGCGGCGCGCTACGAAGCGTCGGCTCAGGTTTTTCAGCACCACGCCCTGCGGCTCTCCATTGCGGGGCAGGTGGCGAAAACTTGGGTTTTGTATCGAGCGACGCTGCGTGAAGAACAGATCGTGTCGCGAACGGTGGATACACGCCGAGACGCTCGCGATCTCATCGCGGATCGCGTTTCGCTCGGAACGGAAGCCGAATACGACCTAGCCCGAGCGGATACAGAACTCGCCACCGTGGAAGCGGACCTGGCGGAAGTCCGGCAGCGTCGCAAGCAGCTCGGAAACGCCTTGGCGCTTTTGCTCGGCAAGGCAGCTCCCGGATTTGCCAGCGAGCTCGCCGAGGTGGAGCGATTGCCCGCCGCTCCCGAGCTGCCCGTGGCCGTGCCGGCGGAAGCTGTTTCTGCTCGGCCCGACGTGGCGGCAGCGGAGAGACAGCTTGCAGCGGCCGTGGAACGTATTGGCGTGGCTCGGGCGGCCTTTTATCCAAGCATTCGCCTAAGCGCATCGGGTGGCTGGGAAAGTGGCGAGCTCGATGACTTGATCGACGACGACAATCGGATTTGGTCCTTTGCTCCGCAGGTTTATCTGCCTGTGTTTCAAGGGGGGCGAAACAAGTCGCGCCTCGCTCGAGCCCAAGCCCGTTACGCGGAGCAGGAAGCCCAGTTTCGACAGACGGTTTTGACCGCCCTGAGTGAAGTGCAGACCGCCCTGGATGCGGTGAGTCTGCTCGGCGAGCGCGAGCAAGCCACCGCTCGAGCGATCACCGCCGCTCGAAAAGCCGCGTCGCTCTCGCAGGTTCGTTACGATGAAGGATTTGTCAGCTACTTGGAAGTGGTGGACAGCGAGCGAACCGCTCTCTCGGTGGAGCGTTCGCAAGTGGCGCTGCAGGCCTTGAAGCTGATTGAAACCATTAGTCTAATACAATCGCTCGGCGGAGGCTGGGAACTCCCCACTGAAACCGAGTAAACGACCCATGATCCCCGTCGTCCGCGGCGGGGATTTTTCGCTTCGTAAGGGATCAGCGTTTGTACGATCGAGGGTGTGTGGATGACGATGGCCGATAGAAGGTGAGTTTTTTGACCGGTTCTTACCGCCTTGGCGCGTTCCCCTTTTGAGCTTGCCTAGTCGTTTCGCTTGAAGAGGCGAAGGTAGGGCTCGAAGAGAAAAAGCCGGCCACGCTTGGCCCCGGTCATTTCGCGTAGTAGGCCACAGTCAACGAATCGCTCGATTAGCTTGTAGGCTGTGGGCTGAGAGACTTCGGCGGCTTTGGACACGACCTGGGCGTTGACCCAAATATTGGTGAATAGAAACTGAAACAGAGCAAGGCCTGACGTCGCTTGGGGTTTCCATGCTGAAATCTCAGCTTCCCAATGGTTCTTGAATTGAAGGATCAGGTTAAAGGTTTCGACACCTCTGGCCGCTGTTTCGCTAAGTCCATCTAAGAAGAAATGCAGCCAATCATCGATCGCGTTCTCTGTCCGCACGCGAGTCAGTCGATCATAGTACTCCTCTCGATTTCGTTCTAGATAGTCTGACAGGTAGAGTACTGGCTTTTTCAGAATCCTCTGAGAGACGAGATACAGAGGTACCATCAAGCGACCGATGCGTCCGTTCCCGTCGAGAAACGGGTGGATCGTTTCGAATTGGTAGTGCATGATCGCGACCTTTAGAAGCGGAGGCAGATGCAGCTCGCTGTTGTGGGCGAAGAGTTCCAAATCCCCCATCAGTTCAGGCACGTTCTCGTAAATGGGAGGGACGAAGCGGGCGTTTCCCGGATTTGAGCCTCCTATCCAGTTCTGGCTTCGGCGGAATTCGCCCGGTGTCTTATGCTCGCCTCTCACGCCGGACATCAAGGTCGCGTGGGCTTCTCTCAGCAAGCGAGTGGAAAACGGGAGGTCTACGAGGGTTGCGATCGCGGTGTCCATCGCTGCGATGTAGTTGTTTACCTCGTGCCAGTCGTCGCGTCGCTCCTCGACGATTTCCTCTTCGGGCAGCAATGCTTCCTCCATCTCGGTTTGGGTATCTTCGATGCGACTAGACTCTGTAGCTTCTTTCGCTACGTGCATGCGAACGAACAAGTCTAGGTTAGGTACGTATTCGGAGAACATGTCCAAGCGTCCGAGATTGCGGTCGGCGCGGCTCAACGCCTCAAGAACCTTAGGTTCATCGATTCGCCACGGTCGATTGATCAAGCTTGGTTCAAAGCTTCGAAAACCTGTCTGCATTAACCATTTGCCCGCCTCAAAATCATGCATTCTCATGCTCTAACGCGCTTTCTTAATTAAGAAAGCACCTTATTTAAAAAAAAAGGCTATTTCTTAATTAAGAGATCCCGCTATTTAAAAATTCGAAGTCTGGGTGAGGAGCGCCAGTTGCTTGACGAGATCGTAGTCAGACTGCTCTTGAGCAGAGTTCTTGGGGCCGAAGCGGCTTTGTTTCGCGATGCTGGTAGGCCCGCTCCGACTCGTTCACGAGCGAAGCGAGTACCGAGGCGAAAGCCGACAGCGTAGCGAACAACAGGCCTGACACCGAGGACATAAGTCCTTGGTTCGAGAGGTTCCTTTTCGGAACTCTTTCCCCCGCTGGACGGAGGGTTACTTTCGAGTTGGTAGGCCCGCTCGGACTCGTTCACGAGCGAAGCGAGTACCGAGGCGAAAGCCGACAGCGTAGCGAACAACATGCCTGACACCGAGGACATAAGTCCTTGGTTCGAGAGGTTCCTTTTCAAAACTCGGTCCACCGATGTACGGGTGGATGTTATCGAGTTGGTAGGCCCGCTCGGACTCGAACCGAGGACCAATGGATTATGAGTTGGCCGATTCGTTACAAGTTCCGTCTCTAGGATTACAAGCCTTTCCAAGTGAAATGACTGTGAATCAAAAACTTAGGAGACGATGGCTGCGAAAATTGAAAAAGTCCAGAACAACCTTATTCAGGTGAATTTCGGAGATTCTAGTACAGAACTAGTACAGAATTTTCCGCCGAAAAAGCCCCGCAAACGGCAAAAACTGAAGAATTCGACAACCAACGGAAACGGCGAAACAACCAAGTCCAAGTCGACGCTGGCGTACTGGAAAAGCGCGATCCGGCAGCGGACCTACCGCCACAAGGGAGAGCTTCGAAGATGTGCGGACTATTCTGTTCGAATCGCCCACGACGGGGAGCAGCATGACATTCCGCTAAAGATCTCCGATCGAGAGAAGGCGGCAGCCAAGGCTAAGTCGATTTGGGAGTCGGTCGTCGCGAACGGTTGGGAGCGAACGCTGCTGGGATTGGGAGTTAAGTCCAAAGGCGACGCGTTGACCTTCGGAGACTACTTGGCCGAGTTTCTGAAGATGCCAGGTGTCGCGTTGATGACTGCGGAAGAATACCGCAAGAAGGTCATCACCCTTGTCGCTGAAGTCGCTGAAATCAAACGCTCGCCCTCCGTGAAGGCACCCCGGAAGGAACTCGAGAAATGGCGCAGGAAGGTGGAGAAGGTCAGGATTTGCTCGCTCTCAGACAGGCAGTTCACGAAATGGCGTGAGTCATGCCGTTTGGCTTTGGAGAGAGGCGAGGTCTGCGGCCAAATCAAACGCAGGCGATCCGCATCGACAATCAACGGATTGATCAGGGCCTACAAAGCTGTCTTCAGGGCAGAGCAGATCGAAAAATTCGCTTACTTGGATCTTCCCGAGAAGATTCCTGGCGCATCGCTTAGATTACTCCGAGAACCTTCGTACCGATACAAAGGAGGCATCGATGCCCAGGCTCTTCTCGACAAGGCAGACTCGGAACTCAGGGAAACAAATGTGGAGGCTTACAAGGTTCTCCTGCTGACCCTGGTATGCGGACTTAGAAGAACCGAGGCTGATCTTCTCCTCTGGAGCTCGTTCGATTTCTCGCAGAGCTGTATTCATGTTACGGCGACGGAATACTACCAGCTGAAATCGAAGTCTTCGGAAGGCGTCACCTACTTTTCGGAGGAGGTTTGTCGGTTCTTCCAAGAATGCTTTGCTGGGAGATCGGGAGAGTTCGTCTTGGAGTCGAAACGTCCGCCTCTCCGGCACAAAGTAACTTACCAATACCATCGAGCCGAAAAGGCTCAGGAGGAACTCATTGCTTGGCTCCGCGCGAACGGAGTGAAATCTCGCAAACCCATCCATTCGCTGCGTAAGGAATTCGGGAGTCTGATCAATGAAGCCTACGGAATTCACACCGCCTCATCTGCTTTGAGGCACAGCACGGTGACTGTCACAGAGAGCCACTACATCTGTCGCAAGGTAAAGCCAGTTGTCGGTTTGGGGAGAAACCGCCTATCTGTGCCTGATGGATCGGGGTGAATGGGCTATGTCGGACCCGCTGTAGACTTGTCGCCAGCATTCGCTGCTCCTTCGCGACATGTTTGCGGCCCCATACTCTAGTGCTGGAACGGGAATGCGTTTTTTTCCGAACGACTCGGGCTTGCGGTATCGTGAGAGGTCGAAATCGAGTCTCGTGCCTGAGGGTGGCGACGGCTCCGACTCCGTCACCAAGGCTCGCGAGCGTGAGCTCCCCGCATAGTTGCTTCGACGTGTTCGCGGCCGCGTGGAGACCGAATCCGTGGCCGTTCTTCTTGGTCGTGAACCCGTGTTGGAAGATGCTTTCCATATGTGCGTCCTTGCTGTCTGTACTATTTTCTCGAATACTCAGACTCACGAGAGTCTCGTCTTTGTGGTCTTCGATAGTCGTCGCTCTGCGACCTCGCTTGCCCTTGCGGACTCCGCCGAAGTAGCTCACGTCGGCCTCGATCTCCCCGCTCAGCTCGAAGCTCGGGAGCTTGCTGGCTATGAGTTCCCTCAGCCGCAAAAAGAAGTTCGCCGCCGTGTTGCGGTGCACACCGACAATCTCCGCAGTCGCCCTTGCGGTGGATCCCGCCACGAAAAGCTTGATCAGCTCCTCTTGATTGCGAGGGCTGAGTCGACTGCTTCTTATATACATTCTACCATCCTAATGTCCTTCCTTAGCTAGGACAGCCCCTAGAGATTAATTGGGTAAGGAACGCGACCGGAACGACAGTGTATCGTAGCAATCGATACCCGGGAGCTGACTATAAGCGGTTAAATTAGACTAGCGGTTTAATCGGGCCGTTCGTTGTTATCGTGTTCCGGCGAAGCAAACTCGCTTTTCTTGGAAAGCCGGTATTTGCGAGGGGTGGTGCCGATTTGCTTTTGGAAGACTCGGTGTAGGTATTCGGGGGTGTTGAATCCGGATTGGGCGGCGATGTCGGCGATGGGCATTGCGGATTCGCGGAGGAGGCGACAGATGTGGTCTAAGCGATGCTGGTTGAGCTTGCCGAGGATGGAGAGCTTGAGGTGTTCTTGGAAGCGTCGCTCGAGGGCACGACGAGAGAGGCCGGTGGCTTTGACGATATCGGCGACGTTGATGGGGTTTTGGAAATGGTTGTTTATGAAGTGAAGGGCCTTCACGACGTGGGTGTCATTGATCGCGAATACGTTGGTGCTTTGCCGCACAGTGATGCCTTGATGCGGGATCTCGATGATGCGGTTTTTGCTTGGGGCCCCGCGCATTATGAGGTCTAGCTCGGCTGCGGCCCGCCTGCCAAACTCTTCCAAGTCGTGGTTGATACTCGAGAGCGGCACTGCAGCGGTGGGGCAGATGAGCGGGTGGTTGTCGGTGCCGAGTACTGCGACTTCTTCGGGGACGCGGAATCCGCAGGCGATGCACGCATCCAGGAGGTTGACCGCTTGGCTATCTTTGAAGGCGTAGACGGCGCAGGGGAAGCCACGTTTTTGGAGAGTCTCTTGTATCCAAGTTCTGAGGGTACGCCAGTTCGGAGGAGACGATTGGAAGGCTTCGCTTACGATCAGGGTGGCGCATTCGAAGCCATTGGATTCCAGTTCCGATCGGTAGCCTCTTAGGCGCAGTTGGGCTGCGGGAGAGCTGTTTTCCGAGAACCAGAGAAAACGTTGGAATCCGCGTCCCAAGAAGTGCTGAGCGGCGCTCCGCCCCATTTGTTCATTGTCGCCGGTCAGATGCGGCATCTTGAGTCGGTGGCGGGTAATCGACAAGTTGACTGTCGGTTTCTTGCGTTGGATAACGGCATCGCTCAAGGGGTCGTTTGAGCTGAGCACTGCGATGATGCCATCGCATTCGCGTTGTTGGATCAGCTCGGGTGTGTTGCCGAAGAGGTTTGTCAGATGCCATCCGTTTTGCCCCGCGTACTGGGCTATACCTCGGTGCATGCGATCGATGTAGTGGGGGCCCATCGCGAGGAGTACGCTCTTTTGCTCGGTGGCTCGGCTCATGCACGACCTATTGATGAGCGAGAGACGCAAATGTACATAAAAAACTCGGATAATTACATGATAGCGTGTGTGCTGATGTTCCGTATGAAGGGACATTTACTATGAGTCATCCAAGATTAGATTGTTGTGTGCCGATGAAAACGTTGTTGCTCGTATCGCTGTGCCTGATGATAGGTGTTCATCTGGGGGCTGAGGTTATTCCGATCGTGCGAAGCGAGGCTGCGGATGTGCGGGAGAAGTGGGCGGCCTCGGAGCTTTCACGCTTTCTCGAGGAAATCTACGAGGGTGACCGTTTCCCGGTGAGAACAAAGGAACCGAAGAGTGGGGGCTATATTTTGCTTGGGACTCACGGGAGTGTTCCTCTCTTGAGGGAGTTAGTCGATGATTCGGGCGTTACGAAGCCGGGATCTTTCGTCGTGAAGCGGGTGACGAATGGTGGGCGCGAGATTGGCGTAATCGTGGGAAATAATAGCCGCGGGACGCTTGACGGCGTTTACGCGCTGCTGGAGCAGAAGCTGGGCTATGGCTTTTATTTGCATGGGAACGCGGCGGAGAATGCGGACTCGGGGCCATTTTCTTTCGATAAATGGGATTTGGCTGCTAGCCCGGAGTTTCAGGAGCGGCTTGTTTTCAATTGGTACAATTTCATTTCCGGGGTGAGCGCTTGGAACTTGGATGACTACAAGAAATGGATACGGCAATCTGCTCGTATGCGTTATACGAGCGTAATGCTTCATGCGTACTCTTGGAGCCCGTTTCATGCTTTTTCCTACAATGGAGAAACGAAGCCGGTGTTGCGTATCCAAAATACTCAGTACGGGCCGCTGTGGGATAATAAGCAGACGGAGGATATTCGGAAGCTGATCGGTGGGGAGCTGTTCGAGGACGAGGGGCCCATCTTCGGGGCGGACGTGAGCAAGGTCGGGTTTGATGGCGTTACGCTGGAGAATCGAGTCGCTAGGGCAAAAGCGATGATGCGGGAGGTCGTAGACTACGCGGTGAACACGGTTGGTATGGAGTTTAACTGGGTGATCGATGTGGATACGGGGTATGCGAATCCGCAGAATGTGATCATGACTTTGCCCGAAAAGGACCGTATTCGCATGTGGGATCGCTACGTCGCGCGTCCGGATACGGAGGAAGGCTATTTGTACTATAAGAATATGATCGAGACGATCATAAGTGACTATCCGGGGATCACGAATCTGACGGTTTGGTGGCGGGCGAATAGTGGTACGAAGTACGATGGGATGGTGAACCCTTTGCCCTTTGACGATAAGCTAGCTCGACTGCCGGATGAATGGCATGAGGAGTACAAGGCTGCTCCGGATGATGCGATCGGGCCTGATACAGAGCAGTTCCCGACAGTGGCTCCTGCTAACCTGTTTTATGCGAAGGTAACCGAGGCGTTCCGGAACGCTTTGGACGAGCTTGGGCGTTCTGAAGTTAAGTTGGGTTACGGTAGTTGGATACGATCGAATGAGGAGTATACGAGCTTCTTTCCCGCAAACTATTTTCAGGATGAGGAGCTTACCGCTTACGCCTTGGAGTACAATATGAAGTTCGATACGAACGAGGCGTTTCGGGAACGGCTCCGGCGTTATGGGGAGAAACGGAATCTTGTAGTGATTGAATGGGCACACCACGACGATGGAATGTACCTGGGGCGTCCCTATACCCCGCCTACCGATTTTGCCGACAAGCTTCACGAGTCGAGGGCGCATGGTTTCGGCGTGATACATTGGATGACGAAGCCCTTGGATGTATTTTTTAAGAATCTGCAGAATCAGATCTGGAGTGATTCCTTGAACGAATCTTACTTGCAGACCTGCGAGAAGGTTGCGTATGACTACTTCGGACCGACGCAAGCCGAGCAGATGGCGAACTACCTTGCGGAGTGGTGGACGACGGCGCCCCAGTTCGGGAGAGAAACGGGATTGCTTGGGCAGACGAATGTAGGGGATTTTGATGATCGGATTGCGGGTTGCGAACGACGGATCGCGCTGTTGGAAGCGGTGGATACCTCTGGGTTTTCCGGTGAGGCTCTTGCGCGTTGGAGATTCTTCAAGGGACACGAGGAGTGGATTGCTCTCTTTCATCAGGCACAGCGCGACTGGGACCTTGAGTTGCAGAAGGCAACGATTCTCAAGTACATCGAAAAGGGAACAGCTGAGGGCCCGATGACTCGTGGGGAGGAGGGAATCCTTATCCAGCACAATCTTAAATGGCTGGATACCGAGAAGGAGCACAAGAGGATGGCTCATTGAGATTTGGGACGCAGGGGCACGTTTTTTGAGGATCCGTTCTAACTGGTAAGGTGATTTTGAGAGGGTTTGGTCTTGGCGTTTTATCGATTTCCCAATCGAAGCTCCTTACCCCGAAATGCTGCTTTCGAAGGGAGCGGGGCCAATCTTCAGTACCTTGCTATCCTCGCGTCCGAATCCAGGAATTCACTACTTGCCGCAATGGACTGAAGACTCTGCCAGTGGGGGCGGGGCAAGATGTATGAGATGAGAAGACACTATTCAGAGCTCCCAGGCAGGGCTAGGAATCGCTTGAGCTGCGTCTCAGCATTCTGTTGAAAAGAACCTGTTCTGTCGCTTGGTAGTTGAGGTGTTGAAGTGATACGGATTTCCTGTGTCTGTCGGTAGTCGCTGGGAGAGGCTCCCATGTGTTTCTTGAAGAGGCGGGAGAAGTAGTAGGGATCAGTGAAGCCGAGTTGCTCTGAGATTTCGGATACGCGTAGAGTGGTGGTGGCGAGGAGTTCGCAGGCGCGTTGGACCTTGAGTTGGTTGAAGTAGTTGATAGGGGAGCAATTGTGGCGTTTGCTGAAAAGGGTGCCGAAGTGATTGGCGCTCATGGAGGCAGAGGAGGCGAGATCGTCGAGGGTGAGGCGACGCGAGAGGTTGCGGTGCATGAACTCGATGCTTTTCTCGACGTTTTCGTCGGCGGTGCGGGTACGTTTTTCGGCGGCCCGCATGCGGAGCTGAATGAGGCCGAGCAGGGCGCTTAGCGCTCCTGTGGCGGCGACGAGGTTGGTATGGGTGTGGGCGTCGCTCATGAGCTGGAGGAGTTGCTCGATGGAGAAGGTGAGCTCTTGGTGTTGGGCGACGTGGAAGACGGGGAGAGGTGTGGTCGAGCGGATGAGATCGAGGTAGTCGGAAGCTTGTTTGCCTTGGAAGTGAACCCAGTAGGGCTTCCACGGATTGTCCGGGTCGGCTCCGTAGGCGTGAGGGGCTTTACTGGGGAGCAGAATGGCGTCGCGCTTTTCGATTGCGTAGCTTTTGCCTTGGTACTCGAGCCAGCCGCGGCCATCGGGATTGTAGATGAAGATGGTATCGTCGATCCCGACCGGGCGGGGCATGTAGTGGGTCCGCGGAGCCTCGTGGTAGCCAGCTCGAGTGCATAGTAGGTCTCTGGTTATGGGGAGGGCGAGGAAGCGTTCGGTCAGCTCGGGGGAAAGGTGGGCAACTCGCATGCCAGGAACCGCTCCGCGCATGAGATAGCGTATGGTTTCGAGGGGGACGTCTTCGAACCTCTCGAATACTGCTCCGCGCTTGTGCAGGAGTTGGGCGACGGCAGATTCGCCTTTTGTTTGTGGGGAGACTGAAGGCATATCCAGATATAGTCCATTACTACGGTCTTTTTGTCCATGGAAAGATTTGGGGATCTGAGGTAGAACTAGCGGATATGAGTACTTCGGAGGTGAGCCAAGAGAACCGCAGCGAATCCAAATCCCGGCCAGAGAGTGTCCAGCAGACTGTCTTCCAGGAGGAATGGTCGTCGATCGCTCGGCACCGCACGCCGGAATGGTTTCGCGATGCGAAGTTCGGCATCTACACGAACTTGGGGCCGGCCTCTCTGGCGACCCAGCATCGGACGACCGAGTGGTACGGCTGGGCGATGTACAACCGGAAGATGAAGGATTGGACGAATGAGCTGCTTCCGGGGGATCAGCCGAGCAAGGAGTTCGAGTTGCATCGGGAGCTGTGGGGGGATCAGAACGAGTTTGGCTACAAGGATCTGATCAAGGAGTTTCAGCCGACTCGGTTCGATGCGCGGGAATGGCTGGACGTTTTCGAGAAGTCGGGGGCGAAGTATGTGGGTCCGATCGCGGTGCATCATGACAACTATATGATGTGGGACTCGGAGGTGACGCGTTGGAATAGCAAGCGGATCGCGGGGGTGGACATGTGCGGGGAGCTTGAGAAGGAGACGCGCAAGCGCGGGTTGAAGTATGTGATGACGTTTCATCATGCCTTCTGTTGGTGGTTCTTCAGCGAATCTTACAAGTTCGATGGCGGGCTGCCGGGGAACGAGGATTTGTACTGTCGGCCCCACGAGTTTAACGAGGATCCGGACAGTTTCGGTGAGTATCCGGATGAAGAATACGAGGAGCTCTGGTACCGAAAACTTGAGGAAGCCTGCCGTAAGTACAGTCCGGACCTGATCTGGTTCGACATGGGGCTGGAGCTGATGAGTGATCGGATCCGCCGGAAGGCCTTCGCCAAACTGCTCAACATGGCGGCCGAACGACAACAGGAGGTGGGGATCAGCTACAAGATCAAGTATAGCGTTTGTTTTCCGCCAGCCGCAGGGATCCTCGACTACGAGAAGGGGCGTTCGACTGGGCTGCGCGAAGACGCCTGGCTTACGGATACGCCGCTAGGAGGCTGGTACTACAATACGACCCCTTCGCGCTCGGCTAAGGTCATGATCGAGATCCTAATCGACATCGTAAGCAAGAACGGCTGCATGCTGTTGGCGGTGAGCCCGAAGCCCGATGGCTCGTTGCCGGAGGATCAGGTTGAGACTTTGCTGGGGATGGGCGAATGGCTGGAGATGAATGGTGAGGCTATTTACGAGACGCGTCCCTGGGGGATCGCGGAAGAAGGGCCAACGAAGCTGGCGAAGGAGGATCACTTTAACGAGAATTGGGAAGCGAGCTACACGGAGAAGGATATCCGATTTACGCGTAGTAAGGATGGGGACACGCTCTACTTGATCGTGTTGGACCGGCCGAGCGGGGAGCGGCTGAGCTCAGTCATGCTAGCGACTATCAATCCGTTTCTGGATCGGGAAATCGAAAGAGTGGAACTGATCGGGACGGATGCGGAGATTGGCTGGGAGCGTAGTGCTACCGGGCTGCGCTTGGACTTTCCCAGGGACGCCAATGGGAAATACGCGTGGTGCTACAAGCTTAAGCTCAGGTAGGGGGCGTCGTCCACGACGGACATGAAGAGGTTTGATAGCCATCGAGGGCGATGGACAACGCATAAGTTTTGAGAGATTAGGAATATGAATACAGTTAATAATACTATACGAATTATAGGATCTTTCTTCGTCGTTTCACTTGCGGGATGTGCTAATGATGATGTATCCGAAACTCCGAGATATGAAGCGAACGAACAGTCATTGGCGAAGCACTACGAAGCGCCGGAATGGTTTCGCGACTCGAAATTGGGGATCTACTTTACCTGGGGGCCTTATACTGTAGCTGAAAAGACCAACGAGTGGTATCCACGCTGGATGCATTTCCGTGCGAGCAAGGAAGACTGGGAAGGTAAGAAACCAGGCTACCACCACGACCTGCACGAGTGGCATGTAGAGAAGTTTGGCGAGGGCTTCGCCTACCACGATATGGTGGACCTCTTTACCGCCGAGCATTTCGATGCGAAGGAATGGGTGGATCTATTCGAGCTAGCTGGCGCTAAATTCGCCGGCCCGATCGCTATGCATCACGACGGATACGCTCTTTGGCATAGTGAGATCACTCCTTGGAATACCTTTGATACTGCACCGCAGGTAGATGTCATGGGAGAACTCTATAGGGAGCTTCGGAAACGTAATTTGAAAACGGTGGCGACCTTTCACCACGCTCGGCACCTGCAACGCTACAAGGGCATGTCTTTCCAGGAGGCGACTTCTAGATATGGTCACCTAGACAGCTATCATGCCTTTTGGAACTCTCACTATCCCTGGGATGAAGAATTGGCCACCTCTTCCGAAGATCCAAAACTAGCGCTTCTTTACGGGAATCTTCCAGAGGAAGAATGGCTAGAGGTGTTTTGGCTGGGTACGCTGAAGGAGGTCATCGATAACTACGAGCCGGACCTCATCTGGTTTGATACATGGCTAGACCTAATCCCGTGGGAAAAGCGCTACGAGTTTGCGGCTTACTACCTTAACGCGGCGGATGAATGGGGAAAGGATGTCATGATTACGCACAAGGATACCGACATGCCTGAGACGGTTTCCGTCGAGGACTTCGAACAGGGGCGCCGGAACTCGTTGACTGTTGAGCCTTGGCTAACGGATGACACTATTTCACTCCATAGCTGGTCTTACATCGATGGGCTCCCGGTTAAGGCGTCGAGTCGAGTTATTCATGATTTTATTGATATCGTATCCAAAAATGGCCAGTTGCTCCTGAACGTGTCTCCAAGGTACGACGGAACGATTCCGGAAGATCAGCGGGCTGTATTGAAGGACTTAGGAGATTGGCTGCGGATAAACGGTGACGCTATCTATGGTACGCGCCCTTGGAAGATCTATGGGGAGGGGCCGACAAATATGAAAGGCGACGGGCACTTCGCAGAGGCAACGAAGTACACTGCCCAAGATGTTCGGTTTACGACTCGGGGCGAGCAACTCTACGCGATTGCTCTCGGTACGCCGCGGGAGGAGCTGACCATTGTCGCATTGGCCTCCAACAACAGTTTGCAGGAGGAGCCGATCATATCTGTTCGTTCTCTGAGCGGCGACTATGTCGAATCCTGGCGTCAAGAGCATGATGGACTCAAAATCACGCTTAAGGACGATGCTCCTGAACAAATCGCCTATGCGTTTGAGATAGGGCAGGAGACCCCTAATTGAACCATTGGGTACCTCTCTGGAATTGATAGAAAAATGAATATGATGTTTCGATATAAATCTTTGGTTTCCAGCTTTGCTGTCGTTGGTGGCATTTTGACAACGAGCGTTTCCGCTGACAAACTAGGAAACGATAGCGAAGTCGAGGCGCTCGGGTCAGCGCTAGCTCGCGTGAAGTGGACTTTTAAGGAGGAGTGGCCCTCTATCGCTCAGCACACCACACCTGAGTGGTTTCGGGACGCGAAGTTCGAAATCTACACTTGCTTGGCTCCTGCTACGGTGGTTACGCAGTACCAAACAACAGGATGGTATGCTTGGGCTATGTACAAGACGGAGCCGATCTGGTGGACGAACGCCCCGCGTTTCGACTTGCTGCAGGAGCCGTCTCGAGAGTTTAAGATGCACCGCGAAAAGTGGGGCGATCAGAACGAGTTTGGATACAAGGATTTTATTGGACTTTTCAATCCGGAGAAGTTCGACGCCGCGGAAAGGGCAGAAATTTTTGAGGACTCAGGAGCGCGATTCGCAGGATCGATGGCGGTGCATCACGACAACTATTATCTCTTGGATTCCAAGACGACGCGTTAGGATATTGTGGATACCGTTGGCTTTGATATGAGCGGAGAACTCGAACGCGAGGTCAAGAAGCGCAACATTAAGTTCGTGATGACCTTTCACCATGCTTTTGCGTGGGGGGGGCATCCCTCCAATGCATTCGATGTTGGACAGCCTGGTAATGAAGATCTGTACGAAAGAACGCATGATTTTTCGACGGATAATTTCAGTTTTGCTCCGTATCCGTATGAGGAATACGAGATGAGGTGGTGGAAGCGTTTGGAGGAAGCTTGCCTGAACTACAGCCCGGACTTGATTTGGTTCGATATGGGCCTTGAGCTGTTGAGCGATGACATCAGAAAGGGGGCCTTTGCGGGGCTGTTGCAGATGGCTGAGGATTGCGATTAGGAGATCGGCCTGTGCTACAAGGTTAATTACGATGTTTGCATTCCGCCTACAGCGGGCATTCTCGACTACGAAAAGGGGCGCTCGACCACCATACGTGAATTGCCTTGGTTGACGGACACACCACTAGGTGGTTGGTTCTACAATGGAAAGAAGTCTCGCACGCCCGCGGCGGACCCCATGGGGTCCAGGGGAAGAAGGGATCCTTCTCCTAAGAAGAAGCCCGAACAGGCTACCTCCAAATTCTTATTGGTTGTCCAGTCCGCGAGGGGGACGCTATACGTTGTTGCACCCGAGGTGTTGGATGGAGTGGGATTCCTCCCCTTCGCCAGCGGGATAGTCCCAGGCCAATACAATTTTCTGGAGAAACTCCTCCTTGGTGTCGACTTGACTCTTCCCAAGTCGCTGACGTGAAATTTTCGAGCTAGATTGCCACCGGGGCAGGGCAGCATCTATTGGTCACCGGCAACAAGTAGACGCACCAACTCGCCCGTGGTGAGCCACAAGAGTCCATTGGGTCTATCCAGCCATTCGAAGCGGTGGTTAGATAGGCTGCGAGTGCCCACCACACTTAGGAGTGGTCAACTGAACAGGGCAAAGCTTCCAGGAAGTCGAGATCTTCTTCGCTTAGCTTTATTGGAACTGAAGGATGGTTTGTTATGTACAAGAAAAATGAATACGATAGGGTGCTTTGTATCCTATTTTTGACATAAAGTTCAACGACAGCGTACTCAAATGCGCATTCAATTGGATGGAAGGCGTTTTAACAATGTTCTGTTTCAGAAAGGGGAAGAACTAATGAGGTTTTTAGAAGTCTGAGACTGTCTGGGCTTTGTGTCTTTGAGCAATGATCAATTTCGTTGTCCAATAAGTGACCACGATCCACAGATATATTGCATAGGAGAATCCGGCGACCTCATGCAGAATAGAAATCGATTTTTTTGAGTTTTCAACTTCTGCAATTGAGCATGCGATAACTAAAGAGACCGAGCCTATAATGATAGCCAGAAATGCAAGCGCGATGAACGCCAAGTGCAGTCGATTGCTTACTTTTGGCAATTCGCGTATCATCTGCGATTGGACATTTGATTGTAAACGTCATCTGTTGAAAGCATGATTCAGGTATTCATAAATAGTTCAGCAAACACTGATGTTGGCCAAGGCGAGGCGCAGGGGTTTTATTGCGGATAACTTTGCCGTTCAATCGAATTGGACAGCATGTTGTATGCAATGTCGACTTGTTATCGTAGTGAATCGACTGCTCTAGTCCTAAGACCCTGTATGCCTCTGATTCTGTAAAGCCTTTGTAGTCGAGAACCTCGGAGCACCAGATGTCGGCGGGCTGGAGGATGTCGAGCCAGTGCTGAGTGCTTTGGGCTTTCAGGTGGCTTGCGAGTATGGCTTTAATGGCGTCACGTTGGGCGAACCAGCTTTTTGGGTCGGTGTATTCGGAAAGTGGAGCGCAGCCGATGAGTTCTCCGATCTGCAAGATGTTGGCCATGGCGAGGGCGAGGTAGCCGTCGCTGGTTTGGTAGACGCCGTAGGGGGCTCCGACGAGCGGGTGGGCATTGTGGGTGGCAGAGCGTTCGACGGGCTGGCCGCCGTCCTGCCAGTAGATGGTCAGCGGCTCGAATTGCAGGTCGAGCGAGCTTTCCAGCATGTTGACCTCTACGATGCCACCTTGTCCGGTGCGATTCTTGCGCGCGAGGCAGGCGAGGAGGCCTTGGGCGAGTTGGGCTCCGGCTAGGATGTCCACGGCGGCGACGCCAAAGGGGACCGGGCCGGAATCGCGGTTGCCTGTGAATTGGGTGAGGCCGGAGAGGGCTTGCACCAGCAGGTCCTGGCCGGGCTTGTCGCGCCAGGGGCCTTCCGTGCCGTAGCCGGAAATCTGGCCGTAGACGAGCTGCGGGAATCGCTGCTTCAGTGTTTCATAGTCGAGGCCGAAGCGCTGCATCACGCCTGGGCGGAAGTTGCTCATCACGACATCGGCCCCTTCGATGAGGCGTAGGACCTTCTCGATGCCCGCGGGGCTATTGAGGTCGAGCGAAACGCTTTTCTTGTTGCGGTTGATCGCGTGGAAGAGGGTGGACTCGCCTTCGATCTCGGTGTCGGAAACGTAGAGGCTGCGGCAGAGGTCGCCGCGCGTAGGATGCTCGACCTTGATGACCTCCGCCCCGAGGTCGGCGAGTCGCAGGGAGGCGGAAGGACCGGAGAGGAATTGGCTGAAGTCGACGATCTTGATGCCCGCGAGCGGGAGTGTGGCCTCGTTGGCTTTCGCCCCGTTTGTCTCGGTTGGGGATGCTGGCTTTCTTGCGAGGAGCGATTCTACATAGGCATTGTCGGCCCCGATGCGGGGGGCGGCCGTATCCGAAAAGAGGCGACGCCGGTCGATGCGGATGGGACAGCGGGTGGTGTCGACGGCGACACCTCCGTCGCGCTTGACGGTTTGCTTCATATGCAGGACTTCGAAGGCCTCGTGCTTGAACAGGCGTTCGTAGTCGAGCACGTCGGCACACCAGAGGTCTTCCTTGTCTAGCAGGGCGAGCCATGCTGCAGTGGGTTTCTGGGAAAGGCAGCTGCTGAGGATCTCGTAGATTTCGGTTCGGCGGGAAAACTCCTCTGCTTTGGCGAAGCGTTTGACTCCTTCGCAGCCGATGACGCGTCCCAGCTTTTGCAGGTCGCACATGGCGATGGCGAGGTAGCTGTCAGCCGTTTCGTAGATGCCGTAGGGAGATCCTAGATACGGGTGGGCGTTGCCTTTCTTGGCCCGGACCGGGAGCTGTTGGCCGTTGTGGAAATAGGTGGTGAAGAGCTCGAATTGGAGATCGATAATCGACTCCAGTAGGCTTACCTCGATGCGGCAGCCTTGGGGGCTTTTGTTTGCCAGGGCGGCGAGGATGCCTTGGGCGAGGTGGGTGCCGCAGATCATGTCGGCGATGGCGAGGCCGAAGGGAGTGGGCGGGTTGTCGGCGTTGCCGTTGAGCCAGGTCAGGCCGGAGCGGGATTGGGCAAGTAGGTCTTGCCCGGGGAAGTCGCGCCAGGGGCCGCTCTTGCCGTAGCCGGAGACTTCGCCGTAGACGAGGCGGGGGTTGATTTGGCGAACCGTTTCCCAGTCGAGGCCGATCTTTTCCATCACGCCCGGACGGAAGTTGTGGGTGATGACGTCGGCACGCGTTATAAGCTCCTTGACCTTCGCGAGGTCGGAGGGGTCCTTGAGGTTCGCGGCGAAGGACTTCTTGTTCCGGTTGATGGTGTGGAAGACGAGGCTGTCGCCGTCGACGATCATGTTCTTGGTCGCCAACTGCCGGCAGGCGTCGCCACTGCCGGGTCGCTCGATCTTGATGACCTCGGCGCCGAGGTCGGCGAGGCGCAGACCGCAGTAGGGGCCGGCGAGGTATTGGCTGAATTCGAGGACGAGAATGCCTTCGAGAGGGAGCGGGGGGTGGGACATGATGTAATGGGAAAAGATTTACAGGCCGTGGGCCCGATTGATCTTGTTGGCCGCTTCCAGGGTGGCGCTGACCAGAAAATCAGTGTCGGACTTCGAGTCGCCAATGGTGGAGCTGACGTAGGAGAGCGCTACGGTGGCGAGCAGGTGTTCGCCTTCCGGACCGACGCGAGCGGAGACGTTGGTCACGCCCTGGGTGATCTCGCTAGGGGCGACGGCGTATCCGGCTTTGGCCAATTCATCGAGAGACTTGACCAGCTCCTTTTGCTTTTTGGCGGAGAGATCGGTGTAGTGCTTGAGTCGATTCAAGGTGGCTTCCCGCACGTCGTGGGGCAGACTGGCCAGCATGAGTTTGCCGGAGGTGGTCGTGAGCAGCGGGAAGCGGCTGCCCTCCGCGATGCTGAGCGAAACCGGTCCTGGACTGCGGGCCTGGGCGACCACGAGAAGCTCGTCGCCGTCGATGATGGAAAGGTGGGAGGCGTGTCCGACTTGGTCGGCCAGTTCGCGCAGGGGTTCGATGGCGGTGCGCCGCAGGAGCTCGATGGGCGAGTGGGTGTGGCTCAGGTGAAAGAGCTTGAGCGACAGCTCGTATTTGCCCGAGGCGCGATCGCGGATGATGTAGCCGCGGTGCTCGAGGCGGGCGAGCATGCGGAAGATCTCGGTGTGGGTCCGGCCCAGGGCTTCGGCGATCTCCTGCTGGGTTTGGGGAATGCCGACACGGGAGAGACGTTCTAGGATATCAAGGCCTTTGTCCAAGGCAGGGGCAGCGTACTTCTCTTCTTTTTTCATTGACGAACTTGATGTTCGAATATGAAAACAATGTTCGAATTTGAAATCAACCCCATTTTTCATGTCGAACGATAAGATTGTCCTCAAGGGGATCACGTGGAATCACAGTCGCGGATTCACTCCAATGGTAGCGACGGCGCAGCGTTTTTCGGAATTGAATCCACAGGTGCGGATCGATTGGGAGAAGCGCTCTTTGCAGGAGTTTGCCGACAAGCCGATCGCCGACTTGGCGGAGGCTTATGATTTGTTGGTGATCGACCATCCCTGGTCGGGCTTCGCGGCGGCGAGTGGCGTGCTCGAGCCCTTGAATTCTTGGCTCTCCGAGGCGTTTCTGGCGGACCAACGGGTCAATTCGGTTGGCAAGTCGTATGAGAGTTACGAATACGATGGAAAGCAGTGGGCATTGGCGATCGATGCGGCCACTCCGGTTTCGGCCTTCCGTAGGGACTTGCTGGAAAAGGCGGGACTTGAGGTGCCCAGGACTTGGGACGAGTTGATTGCGGTTGGCCGGAAGGGCTTGCTGGTGTGTTCAGCCATTCCCTTGGATGTTTACGGGAATTTCCTGAACCTGTGCATCACGGATGGGGCGGAACTGTTTCCCAACGACGAGGAGATCGTCGATGGGGAGGCTGGATTGCTAGCCCTGGAGCGCTTGCGGGAGATGATGTCCTACGTGCCGGAGCGGTACTACGGTATGAATCCGATCGCGGCCCTGGAGGAGATGTCGTCTACGGACGAAGCGGGATACGATCCGTATCTGTATGGTTACTCTAACTACAGTCGGGCGGGATACGCGAAGCGTCATGTGGATTTCTGCGGTGTGGTCGCTACCCGGGAAGGCGTGCAGCCACGGACGATGTTAGGCGGAACCGGTTTGGCGATATCCGGGCGCAGCCAGCACAAGGAAGCCGCTGCCAAGTACGCGGAGTTTGTAGCGAGTCCGGAAGTGCAACGTACCCTGTTTTTCTACAGCGGCGGACAGCCGGGGCATCGTTCGGCATGGCTGAGCGAGGAGTGCAACGCCTTTACCGAGGGGTACTTTAAGAGCACGCTGCCGACCTTGGATGCGGCTTTCGTGCGTCCGCGCTACGCCGGGTATTTGGAATTTCAGGACAACGCGGGATTCCCGATTCACGATTTCTTGAGAGAAGGTGGCGAGGCGAAGTCGGTGTTGGAGGCGGTAAACCATTTGTACCGGGAAAGTCGCTTGGCGATTCGCTAAATTTCTAAACCGGCGAGGAAGATGGACGCAGCGCAGGAGTCTAAGGATTGGGTTCGCTACGAGGTAAGCGGAGCGGTGGGAAGCATTGTCTTCGCCCGCCCCAAGGCGAATGCCTACACGCGTGCCTTCATGGAGGCGTTTCATGCGGCTTTGGATGCGGCGGTGGCGTGCGAACGGTCGCGGGTGATTGTGATTCGCAGCGCCTTGGAGCGGTTCTTTTGCGCGGGGGCGGACATCGCGGCGTTTTCCGAAAACGATACGGAGAGCAACAAGCTCATGGTCGACCTGGCCCGGGCGGCCCTGGCGAAGATCGAAGAAAGCTCCAAGCTCTTCGTGGCCGCGCTGGCGGGACATGCCTTAGGCGGTGGGCTGGAAATAGCCATGGCCTGCGATTTGCGGATCGCCAAGGAAGGAAGTTATCAGATCGGCTTGCCCGAGGTGAAGCTCGGCCTGCTGCCCGGCAATGGCGGCACCCAGCGGCTGTTGCGTTTGGTCGGGGCGAGCAAGGCGATGGAGCTGATGGCGCTCGGTCGCAACGTGCATCCGGCGGAAGCCTATGCGATTGGCTTGGTGAATCGCTTGTATCCAGAATCTGAATTTGAAGCGAAGCTGCAGCAGGATCTCGAGACGATCGCGGAGGGGCCTCCGCTGACGTTGGCGGCGCTGAAGCGCTCGCTGCAGGAAGGCCGAGAGCTGAGCTTGCTGGATGGGCTGGCCCTAGAGGCTCGGCTGGTGGATTCGCTCTATGAAACGGAAGACGCGAAGGAAGGCTTCCGCGCGTTTTGCGAAAAACGATCTCCTAACTATACCGGAAGGTAAACGGTAACCCCCAACCTAACCCCGAAACCAATGTCTATTGTGAAAGGCTATTATCAATGCTTTGTGGATGGCGAGTGGATCGATAGTTCCTCTGGCGAGCGAATCGATGTGCGCAATCCCGCTAACGGCGAGTTGTTCGCCCAGGTTCCGTCGTGCAGCAAGGACGACGCCCAGCGCGCTTTGGAAAGCAGCGCTCGGGCCCAGAAGGAGTGGCAGGCCCTGCCGCCGGTCGAGCGAGCGAAGTACCTGCTCGCCCTGTGCGAGAAGCTCGAGGAGGAGAAGGACCACTTTGCCCGTCTGCTGGTGATGGAGCAGGGCAAGACCTTGGCCGAAGCCGAGTACGAGGTCGACGACACGATCCGCTACATCCAGTACAACGCGGAGGCGGGCCGCCGCATCGAGGGTCAGATCTTTCCGACCGACGCGCCGCGCGAGCAATTGTGGATACACAAGGTGCCGTATGGCGTGACGGTGGGGCTTTGCGCTTTCAACTATCCTCTGGCCCTGATCGGGCGCAAGATTGGCCCGGCCTTGATCACGGGCAATACGATGGTGCTGAAGCCGCACGAGTTGACCCCGGTGAGCGCCTGCGAATTTTGCCGCTTGGTGAAGGAGGTCGGCTTGCCCAAGGGGGTGATCAACATGGTGATCGGCACCGGGCTGGAAATCGGAGCGACCTTGGTCGAGAGTCCGATCACGAAGCTGGTTACTGTGACCGGCAGCATTCGGGCGGGGCAGGCGATTTGCGCCTCCGCGGCGGAGAACGTGACCGCCCTCTCGCTAGAGCTCGGTGGCAAGGCTCCTTTTATTGTATTGGAAGATGCTGACATCGACGAGGCGGTCGAGGCGGCGGTGGTGGCCCGCTACGCGAATTGCGGCCAGGTGTGCATTTGCAACGAGATGGTCTTGGTGCACGAAGCGGTGGCGGATGAGTTTACCGAGAAGGTGATCGCCCGGGCTTCGCAGATCAAGGTGGGCGACCCGATGAAAAACATCGGCATGGGGGCCAGCACCAGCCCCGGCGGGTTGAAGCGGATCGAGGACATCGTCAACGAGACGGTGAAGCAAGGCGCCAAGGTCGCGCTCGGCGGCAAGCGTCCCGAGGGCCCGGAATTCGAGAAGGGGAACTGGTACCTGCCCACTATCCTGACCGATGTGACCAAGGACATGGCGGCGGTGCAGGAAGAGATCTTCGGACCGGTGATGCCGATTGTACGGATTTCCGGATACGAAGAAGCTCTTGAGATCGCCAATGCGCGAAACGATGGCTTGTCGGCCTACCTTTGGACGAAGAACTACTCGACCTTCATGGACGCGATCCAGCGCATGGAGACGGGAACGATCTTCATCAACAAGGGCATTTGCGGCTACATCCAGGGCTACCACTCCGGTCACAAGCGCAGTGGCTTGGGGGGCGAGGATGGCATCTACGGCTTGGAAGGCTATCTGCAGAAGCGGACGATCTATCTCAAGTACTAGTCCGGGAAGGGGAGTTGCGAAATGAGCAGACACTATCTCATGAGTCAAACGGAGTGCGGGAGTGTTCTCTCCGAAAATGAGGGGCCCTCTTTTAGCCTCTTGGATTTTCCTGGTTGGAAGGGCTTGTCTCTAGAGGATGTTGGGCTGCTTTTTTTCCTGTTCGATATCGAAGCAGGAGCCGCCGAATTTCCGTTGCACGCATCGGAGGACGAGTGGTTGGCTTATGTGATCGAAGGGGGTGGAGAGCTGTATTCCGGTTTCGGCGATACGAAAAAGACGGGATCTGTTCGTTTCGCGGAAGGGGATTTCATCACCTTCCACTCGAATACATCGCATGCCTGGAAGAACGGGCAGCAGCGGACGCGGATCCTCTTTGCCAGGAAGGCTTAGCCTATAGACCAGAGGAAATGTATTTAAATAGTGGATAGCGATGCAAGGTCGCTTCCCACCTCGAGAACTATTGAAAACCTACTTTGTCATGGAAATTGATCTCAGCGGAAATCACTGGAAGATGGAAAAGATTCGCCCCGGAGCTGGGGTGAAGGAGGAATGGCACAAACTGCCTTCCGAATACCAAGGGACTTACTTCAATTGGAATCAGGCCTCGGTGCCGGGCGACGTCTACACGGACCTTCAGCGGGCGGGTGAGATTGACGACATCCTGATGGGCCGAAACATGGGCAAGGCGAAGTGGGCCCATGAATACGAGTATTGGTACATGTCCAAGTTCAACGCTCCGGAAGAAATGCGGGGCAAGCAGATCGAGCTGGTTTTTGAAGGCGTCGACTACAGTTGCGAGGTTTGGCTTAATGGTATCTACCTCGGCAAGCACGAGGGCATGTACGAGGATTTTCACTTCGACATAACCCGCCTGACCCGTTTCGAGCAATGGTACGAAGGCTGCAATATCATTATGATCAAGCTCGATCCTCCGCCGCGCAACTATCGACGTGTGGCGGGTAAGAAGTTCTGCTTCTCCGGCGACTACATGCCAGGGTTAGTGCCCTTTGGCATATGGCGTCCAGTCAAGGTGCGTGCGACTGGAATTACGCGTATTCGAAATTTCAGGATTGAGTCAGATCTGTTGAGCCAGCAGGGGGCAAATGTAAGGGTAGAAATCGAAATTGAGAACTTGGGCTGTCAGCCGATCGAAGTAGATCTGGTTACCCAGATCCGAGGAGAGAACTTTGAATCTCGCGCGTACCCTTGGGAGGGCGTCGTAACGCTGCGTCCAGGTAGAAACAAAGTTTGTATAGAAGTTCTAATGGAAGATGTGAAGCTTTGGTGGCCTTGGGATATGGGTGAACAGCATCTTTATGAACTCTCTGCAGTCCTTGTTCATGAGGGCAATCGACTGGACTCCAAACGTGAAGTGTTTGGTGTGAGGGAGGTTAAGTTGGAAATGAATCCGGGTTTCTTACGGGCGGAAGTTGAGAATCCGTGGACTTTCGTGATCAATGGTAGACCGTACTTCCTTCGTGGAGCATGTTGGGGTGGTCCTCCGTCCTATTTCTATGGTCGCAACTCCGATAGAAAGTACGAAGACCGTTTGAAGATGGTGAAGGAAGCGAACATCAACAATCTACGAATCTTCGGCTGGCACCCTCCGGAAGTACCGAAATTTTACGAACTCTGCGATCGCTTGGGTATCACGGTATGGACGAATTTCGGTTTTGCGACGCAGGCCTTTGAGGCGACGCCGGAATTTCTGTATGGAGTGCTAAACGAGTGCAAGGCCACGGTCATACAACGCCGCAACCACCCGTCGAACATCATTTGGATGGGAGGGGAGGAAGTGTTTTTCTCCGATGCCCATGTCGACAGCGACAACAAGCTGATCATGGAGGAGATCGGTAAGGCGGTAGCGGAGGTGACCAATGTCCCTTATGCCTTGGCATCGCCGATGAGTGGCGAGTACGGGCAGAAGCTTGGTTTCGCTCCGAAGGAGTCCTCTCACGCCAATGAGCACTACTACGCTGCCGGTCACCTTCTGATGGAGGACTATTACGGCACCATGGACTATTGCGTGATTCCTGAGTTGACAGCGGCCTCGGCGCCGGCGGTGGAGAGTCTGAAGAAGTTCATCCCCGAAAAGGAGCTCTGGCCGATGGGGCCGAGCTGGGGCTACCATTGGGCGGACCTTACCATTTTGAAGTTGCTCAATGTGGAAGTCTTTGGCGAGACGCGGGACGGTTCCTTGGAGGAATTCGTAGAGTCGACGCAACTCGCTCATGGGATCATCGCCCAGTATGCATTGGAGCATTTCCGTCGCCGCAAGCCGCGGGTCAGCGCGGTGGCGCTTTGTCACTTCATGACTTATTTGCCGGACATCAAGTGGGGCATAATCGACTACTATGGCAAGAAGAAGACTGCCTTCGAGTATGTCACGCGGGCCTACCAGCCGCTGTTGCCCAGTCTCGAATACCGCAAGCGCCGCTTCAATTCAGGTTCTCCGCTGGAGGCCAGCGTTTGGATCGTCAACGACTATCATCGCTCCTTCGAGAATCTGATCTTAAGTTGGAAGGTGTTGAGCCCAGCGGGCAAGACTTTGGGCGAAGGTAGCCGGGTGGTTCATATAGACGCTGAGAGCTCGAAGGCGTATTTGGATCTGGATACGATCATCGAAGGAAGCGACTACGAGCTCTTTAAGGTCGAGATGTCGATTGCGGACGCGAAGGGCAAGATCCTGTCCAGCAACTTCCACACGCTGATGGTCGGAGACCAGGAGGCTGCGATCGAGCGCAGTCTCAAGCTCTACGATCAAATGCGCGACGACCAGCAAGCCTTTGGCAAGAGCTACTATCGCTACCACGAAGAGCTTTGGGATATCGATTGACTGGCCTGAATTGCGTTTTGTAAGAGTGGCGACGAATATGGCGTGAAATATTCTGTTTTGCGAAAAGCCAACCGGTTGCGCCGGTTGGCTTTTTAAGCACGTTCCGATTGAGGAGACTGATGCATTACAATGGTCCCGGATGGAAGGGCCGTGGCGAAATAGTGTTGACTAAAAATTGTCGATTGTATGCAAAAAAGAAAGCCCTTCGGTTGGGCTCTCCTGATCTGCTCGTTTCAAAGAGCTTCCCCAAAGAACTCCACAACCTATGATAAAAGATACCCCCTTTCTAGTGTTATCCCTCGCCTTGGGCTTGTCGTTGCAAGGACCTAATCTCGGCACTGAAGTCTGTGCCCAAACGGATGTACCTGACAGCCTGACGCTCTTTGATTTCGACGAAGGCTTTGATCTTGGGTCTGTCGAAAGCAACGACGCCAATGCCAGTCTGATTGGCGAGGGTGACCGGCAGCTTCTGGTGGAAACGGGGATTCGCTCTGGCGCGCCTGGAGTAACGCTCAAGCGCTCCTCGGGAAGCTGGGATCTCGATCCCTATTATCATGTGAAGATGGACATCAGGAATGTTGGCGAGCATCCGGCGAAGATCATCTTCAAGGTGGGCGATCCGGAGGACGACATGGAAGGTTGGCAGATGGAGATTCGGTTCGATTTGAAGCCGGGCGAAACCAAGACGGTGGCCGACGATATTTCCACCTCGCCATGGCGCTTTGCCGAACCGCTTGAGTTGGTGGCGATGCGGGCCGCGCCCGGTTCGGCGAAGACCGATTTGAGCGCTATCGATCAGGTTCGGATTTCCATCGTGTATCCAGATGCTAGGCACAAGCTTGTGATCGACAACATTCGGGCAACGAATCCGGTGCGTTGGGTTGGTTCCGAGGGTTTTCTTCCGTTTGTCGATCGCTTTGGGCAATACAAGCATGCCGATTGGCCAGGAAAAGTCTATTCCAGTGACGACCTTCGTCAATTGGCCCGAGAGGAAGATCGCCGCTTGGCGAGCCATCCCGGGCCATCGCATTTTTGTGGCTTTGGTGGCTGGAAGGAGGGACCTCAGCTGGAAGCGACCGGGTTCTTCAGGACAGAGAAGCTCGACGGCGCTTGGTGGCTTGTTGATCCTGACGGACACCTTTTTTGGTCGCATGGCGTTTGTTGCGTAGATCCATGGGCCTCGTCCACGGGAGTGACAGACCGCGAGGGCTATTTCGAATGGATTCCAGAGAAGGATTCTCGTTTCGGGCAGTTCTTTGGCAAGGCTCACGGAGCCGCTCATGGATTCTACAAAGGGAGAGGCGAAAGGGATACGTACAGCTTCCATGCTTCGAACTTGTTTCGAAAGTTTGGCGAAAACTGGCGCGAGGGCTTCAGGCGCGTGGCGCATGCCCGTCTGCGTAGCTGGGGAATGAATACGGCAGGCGTCGCTTCGGATCGCGAATTCTGCCAGGACGGCGTCACTCCGTACACGGAAACGGTTTGGGTGAGGGGAACGCGTAAGATAGAGGCCTCGCAGGGATATTGGGGTCCGTTTCACGATGTGTTCGATCCCAGCTTCCGTCGGCAGGTTCGTGCTGCGCTGGCTGGTCGGGAGCGGGCAGCGAACGATTCCTGGTGTCTTGGCTTCTTCGTAGAAAACGAACTTTCGTGGGGCGCTGAAGGATCGCTGGCCGAGGCGGCGCTTGCGAGCCCGGCCGATCAACCCGCCAAGCTGGAATTCGTCTCCGACCTCAGAGCCAAGTACGCCGACATTCAGTCGCTCAATGCCGTTTGGTCTACTGAATATGCTTCTTGGCAGGCGTTGCTTCAGAGCACCGTACGGCCGGATCGGACCAAGGCGTGGGATGACTTGTCTGCATTCTATGCGAGGATCGTAGAGACCTATTTCTCGACGGTCCGCGAGGAAATGAAAGCGGTTGCTCCCAACATCATGTATTTGGGATGTCGATTGGCTTGGGCGAACAGCGAGACGGTGATCCGGACGGCGGCCAAGTACCAGGATGTGATGAGCATGAACCGGTATGATTACAATGTTACGAACGTCGGTTTTCCCCATGGTGTGGACAAACCCATCTTGATCGGGGAATTCCACTTTGGATCGCTGGATCGTGGTTCGCTCCATCCAGGCGTGACTGTAGCGAATAGCCAGGCAGAGCGAGCGAAGTTCTACAAGGTCTATGTCGAAAGCGCATTGCTCAATCCTTACATCGTCGGTACGCACTGGTTTCAATACGGTGACCAGAATCCAACTGGGCGTGGCGACGGGGAGAACTATAACGTCGGGCTCGTCGATGTTGCTGACAATCCTTTTCCCGAATTGACGGAAAGCGTGACCGATGTGGGCGCTCGCATGTACGGTTTGCGTTTTTCGGCCGCACAAGAGAATCGGTTGGTCCAGCCCGAGGTATCGCTGGAGGTGAACGCGATGCAGGTGGACGAAGACATGCACAAGCGATCCAATCTGTAGTCTCGAGCCTCTTCGGCTGGTTCGCCGCTGCAGAGATGGGACCGAACCGCTCTGCAGGCGAACTTGGCAGTGTGCAGTCATCTCTGAAGTCTGCACAAAACGCTGATTTATAAGAAGTTATGATTGGCATATTGCGGTTGATCTGACAAGATCCTTGGCGAATCAGTCAAAAACCTTGTCGATATGATGAAAAGCGCACCGGAAACGACGCCTCCCAAGCAAGCTTCCTGACGCCCGACCTTTCGAGCATGCTCGACCAGCGGCAGCCGCTCTGCAGGCTCGCTCGGGCGATAGACTGGAAAGGATTCGAGGAAACCTTCGGTTGCTTCTAAGAGGAGGGCAATCCGGGCAAGCCGATACGGCTGATGGCGGGACTGCTGATACTCAAGCAGCTGCACGACCTCAGCGACGAGTCCGTCGTCGAGCAGTGGATACAGAATCCCTACCCTACTTTCAGCACTTTACCGGCGAGATCCACTTCCGCTGGGAGCTTCAGGTAGACCCCCAGCAGCCTGAGCCACTTCCGCAAGCGAATCGGAGCGCAAGGATGCGAATGCGTCCTGAAGAAGTCGATACGCCTGCATGGCGCGAAGGCGATTGAGGCGACTGTCATCCCGGACACCACTGTCCAGGAGGAGAACCTCACCTATGCCACCGATTACAAGCTCGCCCGCAAGATTGGCGAGAAGTGCGTGAAGATAGCCGATCGCAACGGAGTGAAGCTTCGCCGCTCCTACCGTCGGACGATCTCCAATCTGATGAAGGCCGTGCACAACTGTTCCAACCCAAAGCGGGTGAAGAACGCCCGCAAGGCCGAGCGAAAGCTAAAGACCATCTCCGGGAGACTGGTTCGCGAGCTCCAGCGCAAGCTGCTGGCAGAGCCTCTCAAGGGGCATGCCGAGGAGCTCTCCCTTTTCCAGAGGGTCCTCTCCTAGAAAAGGAAGGACAAGAACAAGGTCTACAGTCTTCACGAACCCGAGGTGAGCTGCCTTTCCAAAGACACGGATACTGAATCCTGACAAGCCCGCCGCCTCGTACACCGCCTACGAAAAGACCAAGAAGCGAAAACTCTTCCGCAAGCGGGCTGGGATCGAGCCAATGATCGGGCATTTCAAAAGCGACCACCGGCTGGGCCGCAACTACCTCAAGGGCCTATCCGGCGACGAGATCAACCTGCTGATGGCCGCCGCGGCCTTCAACCTCAAGAAATGGATGAACGATTTTTCTTTCTTGCTTCGCTTGCTCAGGTTCTTCAGCTCGAAACGAGAAAATCCTAGGATCGCCTGCGGCCGCTTAGAACGACTTTTTCAGAGACGACTAGCTAGTCCAAGTGCTTCTTCAGGAAGGCGCCTAGGCGTTTCTGATAGCTGGCGAAAGCAGCATTGTTGGTAATGTGGCTTTCCCACCAGGCGCCTTCGAAAGGCTTATTTACCTCCAATCCGGCATCGGCTGCGATTTGGGCGAAACGTTGGGTGTCTTCTTTGATGAATGGCTGAGACCAAGTGCCATAGCTGAGGAAGAGAGGGGTGGACATTTTGGATACGTTGTGGAACGGCGCGAGCTTCTTGATCTGATCTTCGGATAGTTCGGTCTTGGGGTAGGCGGATAGTCGGAAGCCTGCGGTATGGATAGGCTCTGTTTCTCCATCGATGAGATGGCCCATGGTGGCGTACATCGCATCGTTGCTTGCGGCGCAGGCGAATCTGCCTGGGTAGGCTGCGGTCGCGTAGGTGGCAATCCAACCGCCTTCGCCGTAACCGATTATCCCGATCTTCCGGGGATCGATGCCTTTGTTTTGGGCAAGCCAGTCTATGCTGTCTACGATATCGTGGATAGGCTTCAGCGGCCCCTCTGGGGATGTCCAGTCAATTTCGAGATCCCCTTTGGATTCGCTGGATCCGCTAAAGTTGAGGCGCATCGTGGCATATCCGAGAGAGGCGTAGTACTGATCGTCGCTATGCCACTGCAAGTGGTCGAGGCTGCTAAATGGCTGGTTGCGGACGACAATCACGAGGGGGATGTTCTTTTTGGATTTGCGAGGTAGGGTGAGGAAACCCTGTAGTTTGACGCCGTCTCGGTTTTCGAATTCGAAGGATTCTTGGGGGGCCGTTTGTTTCGGAGAAACGTCGCCACCGAGGTCGAAGAGGTGGTCCATTTTGGCATTCTTGAAGTCGAAGGCGAAAATCTGGTGCGGGCGGTCAGGGTAGATTCGCTCTACCACGACGCGGCTGCGAGCCTCGTCCCAATCGAGGATTCGATTATTCGAATTCGGGCAAGCCGTGTCTATGTTCCGCTGCAGATTTTGCAAGATGGGATCGAGCCATTTGCTGCTCAGAGTGGCGTCGTTTATATGGACACCGACGAGTTGCCCGCCTTTTCGGGAAAACACGGGTCGGACTATCTTGTGCATTGGTTTGGCCTCGTCTGCGATCAGTGCTGAGAGCAGTTTGTCTTTCTCGATATCGAAGTAGTAGATACCGGCCGCTTGCGTTTCGAAACCCTGGGCAACGAGAACGCGGCTGGGGTCCGCATCGAACCCGTACACGGTGCTCCAAGGACTCAGACGGATGGGTGACCATTGACCGGTATCGGAATCGTGGGCTAGCCATTCGGGCGTTTGCTTTTCTCGAAGCGGCTTCACGAGTCGCAAGCGGTGTCCGCGATCGGTGAGGGCCTCGATGCCTGTTCCCTCGCATTCAAAGAGGGCCTCCGATTGCTTGGGGTTTTCGATAGAGAGCCTTAGGATGGCGCAGTTGCCGGTTTTTCCCGATGGGGGCAGTTTTGCGACTATGAATTCCGGGGAACCGGGGATGGCATCTATCAGCCGATAAACGCCTTGGGCGTCGAGCACTTTCATCGGCTCGATGCCGCTCAGGCTCGAAGCCTTGGCGAAGACGAGAGCCTTGTTGCCATCGTCCCAACTCGAAATGCCGACAATGTGTTCGTCGTCAATCCAAGCGAAGTTCTCGAGGCTTCGCTCGCCCCATTCGCCTTTGGTCACATCATGTGGAAAGGCGTATGCCGTTTTTTGCCTAACCAGGTCGCGTACGTAGAGGCGAACGTATCCCTTGTCGCTTTGGTAGGTGGCAGCGATATGGCTGCCGTCGGGCGATACCTTGATATTGCGGTAGCGGCCGAGGTCGAGAATTGCGTCGGGCTTTTGCGCTCCAAGCGAAGGCAAAAAGGCAAGTAGGAGGCAGAGATAGAGGATGGGGGCTTTTGAGGTCATGAATGGATTTGCTGCAAGTAGAGGGAGGTGGCTACCAGTTGGTGACGGAGCCGTCAGCGCGTTTGAAATGGGGGACTTCGATGGGGGTGAAGGTCTGGTTGGCTAGCGCGTCCTCGTCGACTTCAATGCCGAGCCCAGGCGTGTCGCTGATCGGGTAGCGGTTCTGTTCTCGACGAGGCTGCAGCGGAAAGATCTTGGGGTCACAGAGGCCGAGGTCCTGAATGGGAGTGTTCACTTCCTCCAACCAGGAGACGTTGGAGCAGGCGGCGGCAAGATGAATGGTCGCAGCGGCGCAGATCGGCCCCAGGGGATTGTGTGGCATCAGATCGATATAGTGGGCTTCGGCCAAGGCGGCTACTTTCATGCTCTCGGTCAAGCCGCCGACATTACAGACGTCGACTCGGGCGAATTGGGTCAGGCCGTTTTCTAGAAAAGGCAGAAACTGCCATTTGCTGGCGAATTCCTCGCCGATGGCGAAGGGGACATCGACCAATTGCCGCAGCGTGGCATAGGCCTTGGGATCCTCGCAGCGGATGGGTTCCTCGAGGAAATCCAGAGTGCCGATCGGCATGCGATGCAGGAAGGATACAGTTTCGGGCGTCGTAAGGCGATGGTGGTAGTCGAAGCCCAAGGTGGGCTCTTGTCCGACGTGTTGGCGCAGAGCTACGATGGATTTTGCGACGGCTGCGATGTTTTTTCGAGGGTCAAATGTTGTTTTAGCGTCTCCCATGGTCTGTTCGTTGACGTAGGTCAGTCGGAGACAGGTGAATCCCGCAGACAGCAAGGATTCCGCTCGTTCGATCAGTTGTAGGGTGTTGCCAAATGGGAGAGAAGCGAAGCATTCCACCCAGTCTCGCTGCCTGCCTCCCAGCAATTCGTAAACAGGAATGCCTAGGGCCTTGGCTTTAAGGTCGTAAAGGGCGATGTCGATGGCTGATTGGGCGGCAGCGAGCACTCGCCCACCTTCGAAGTATTGGCTTCGGTAGAGCTCCTGCCATATGGATCCGATGCTCCTTGGGTCTTTGCCAATGAGCCAGGGACGAAAATGATCGATAGCCCCGGAAACCGCCATTTCGCGAGAGGTAAGGCCGGAAGCTCCCCAGCCGTAATAACCGGTGTCGCTTTCGATCTTGAGCAGGAGCTGGCTGCTGGCGCCGATACGGGAGGGAAAGGCTTTGATAGCCGAGATTTTCATGGAGGGCGGGCAGGGCGTTTTCGGGGTGGTCAGAGCTTTTTCTGACTTTAGAACTTGTATTTTGTGTACAATCCTAATTCAACTAAAGGCTTTGACGAGTACAAAATCTGTGTCGTTGCGAAAACGTTGGATCGTATCGAGACGCCTTTTGCCGTCTTGCCCCGCTTGAATTTAGACCCGTATCGATTAGGATGAACCCCCTCGTATCCAGAAACGTAGATTTCGTTGCCGTGCGCGGCATCTGTATCGGAAGGGTGGACTGGTTAAGGGAAGCGAATCTGTGTGGGGCAGAGGCTTTGTATTCGTTTCGTCCCTTCACGCTTTGAATCGAGCAATTTTTCTAAAGGAGATCTGTCATGAGCAAAAAACTAAGCGCTGCGAGCCTGCGGGCCAAGAACTACGACAAGGGACCTGAATGGTACTGTGAAATTGTCAGCAAGCCAATTACGGGAGATCTTGCGGAAGCGCGGGATGGGATGGTGCGGCGCGATCCGAGCGCAGTGATTGAAGTGGACGGCATCTACCATGTCTGGTACAGTAAGGGCGAGGGCGAGAGCTTCGGTTTCGGGTCGGGGGATCCTGACAAGAAGACCTTTCCGTGGGATCACTGCGAGGTCTGGCATGCGACCAGCAAGGACGGTTGGCATTGGGAAGAACAGGGCGTGGCGGTGCGGCGCGGGCCAACGGGAGCTTACGATGATCGAAGCGTATTCACTCCAGAAATACTGGCTCACGATGGAAAGTACTATCTTGTCTATCAGGTAGTAACTTCGCCGTACACGAGACGTTCTTATGAAAATGTCTCAATGGCGATCGCAGATTCCCCTTATGGACCTTGGGCAAAAGTCGATGGACCAATCCTAAAGGCCGAAGCGGATGGCGTGTGGGATGGTGAAGCAGATAATCGATTTCTCGTGAAGTCAAAGGGCAGCTTTGATAGTCATAAAGTCCACGATCCTTGTTTGATGTTTTTTCGGGGGAAGTTCTACCTCTACTATAAAGGTGAACCCATGGGGGAGGAGATGTTCATGGGAGGTCGAGAGACCAAGTGGGGAGTCGCGATTGCAGATAAGATTGAAGGTCCGTATGTAAAGAGTGAGTACAACCCTATCTCTAACTCTGGCCACGAAATCTGCGTTTGGCACTATAATGGCGGTATTGCAGGGATGCTGACGACGGATGGGCCAGAAAGGAACACTCTTCAGTGGTCTCGAGACGGCGTCAATTTCGAGATCATGGCATACATAAAAGGAGCCCCAGAGGCCAATGGACTTTTCAGGACATCTGACCATGACAAAGGTCCGTTGGAGGGGCTAAGGTGGGGGTTGTGTCACGTCGTTGATGGTCAAAAAGGGTATTTGGAGCGCTTCGAAGTCGATGAAAGTCTGAAGTCGTTTTTCCTGTCCCGGGAGACATACGAGTAGGAGAAGTTGCTTCGAGCTAGTGGGAGTCAATCGCGTCAGTCGATTGACTTTCTGTTCTCGCCGGTTCTCAAAGCAAAACGGAGGTGTTTTCATTGCGACGAAGGGTGAAGTGAGTTTTGCATGCAAAAAGATGTTGACCTAGGTAAAGTATATTGTATGCAATCAATCGTCACGAAACCTCAACTGCTCTCGAGCTAATTTCCCCAAGCGAGAGTCGAGGCCTTTGATTTACGCCAAGGTCCTGTTCTCAATTTCGCCTCGGAGGAATTCGATAGCCCCAAAGAAACTAAATTTGAACCAATACCCCGACGCCCGCCCGCCACGCATTAGCCGAGGTGCATGACAAACGTCACTAGGTCTTTTGAGTATCTCAATAGTTCGCTCGGGGTTTCTCTCGATGCCAAAGCAGATTGGCAGAGGTAAGTTATTCGAGATCAAACACAAGTAATCAAGCTACCTAATACTATGAATGTAAACGCTCCAAACTATAATTCGAGCTTTCGAGATGGGACTAACCGTCGCTTTAGCTCTAGAGGAATCGCCGGTCTTGCTGTGGCTCTGTTGGCAAGCATTCCACTACAAGTGGCCTTAGGGCAGGACGAAGAGGAGGAGGAGGTCTTCACACTTTCTCCCTTCGAAGTGACAGCAGACGATGTACGCGGATATGAAGCTCAAAACACGCTTTCGGGCACTCGAATGAAAACATCCATGAAGGATGTTGGTGTGACTATGACAACGTTGACGGAGCAATTCATGGATGACTTGGCAGTTAGCGATACTAACGAAATGATTGCTTTCACTCCAGGATCTGAGAAGGAGACTACGCAAGATGCTAGTCAAGGAGCGTCCACAGTTTATTGGGGCGACAATCCGCGAATTCGAGGAGTGCGGGTCGAAAATATCGTACGAAACCAGTTCCGAACGAACATAACTGCAGATGCTTACAACTCAGGCCGTTTCGAGTTTTCGCGGGGCGGAAACTCAATTCTTTTCGGGATAGGTAACCCAGCCGGCTTGGTAAATCGCTATACTAACGATGCCATTTTTGCGAATACCAATCTTTATCGCTTTCAGATTGATGACAATGAAGGGACCCGGCATGAACTTAACGTTAATCGTGAGATAATAGATGGCAAGTTGGCTGCACGTGTGGCTGTGTTATATGAAGAAGGCGAAAACTGGATCAAGCCTCTCTTCAACGACCAGAGTCGTTACTACGGCACTTTCACATTTACCCCCACTGAGAAACTTACGATCAAGTTTCGTGCTGAATCTTTTGATTGGGAGCGGTCTATTGCTTCCTACGGAATACATCAGGATGCTGTGACTCCATTTCTCGATGCAGCAAAGGCTGCGGGGGAAACTCCTGAGGAGCATGCCATCGATCGCAGCCACTGGATTTGGATTGCTCCAGGCTCAGTTGGACCTGAGTTTCAGGATTGGGGCTACGGAGGTGTCAATACACTTGTTTTTGTGAACGATGGAGCCGGCTTTGATTTCGAGCCTCGTAACTGGATGAATAAGGTCATAGGTGCGCCAAAGCAGGTAGCTGGAGATAGGAATGCTTCGCTGCCAACTGATTTCTTGCCACGTGACTTCAATATTTTTGGAAACTCAAATTTCCAAGATTTTCAAGGGCACAATTTTCAGGGCGTTGTTCAGTACAAGGTGAATGACTATATCGATTTGGAGTTGGCTGCTAATGATGAGACAGTGAATTACGACTTTATGATTAATTGGTCAGCGAATATGTTGCGAATCGATACGAGCGCAACGCTAGCCGACGGATCGCCCAACCCAAATGTTGGAAAGTATTTTGTTACTAACGATACGCAATGGCGTTATGATCAGGAACGCAATCTAGATAACTTGAGATTAACTGGAGCTTTTCGCTATGACTTCGCAGAGGCCTCAGACAATCTACACTGGCTTGGTAGTCATAACCTGGCCCTACTGGGTGAACGGGCTAATTCCGAACAGCTATGGGATAGTTACTGGCTAGCGAATGTCACACCTGAGTCTACGCCGCTCCCGGCAATAAACGAACCTTGGCCGAGTGCTCCAAGAAATGGATGGAACGGTCAAAATTTAATAAAGGTGATCAACTACGTTGATCTTGAAACTCAAACCATATTCGGCCCTACGGATCCGCGCACGTTTCAGGAGTACGCGAACCAATATGATGGCATAAACGCTCAGTGGGTACCTTCTTTTAATTCTATTAATGGAAGCACATCTGAAGAGAGGATAGACTCTTTTCTGGCCGTTCTACAGTCACGTTTTTGGGATGATCGCATCGTTACGACGTTCGGTTGGCGCGAAGACACTATTAATGCACGGATCGGGCAGATTGGCCAGGATCCCGATAAGCCGGATGGTTGGGCAGTGCTTGCAAAAGACGTGCCGAGAGATATCGAAAGACCCGAATTGGATCCTGATACTTTCTCTAGAGGAGTTAACTTTCACGTGTTGCGAGAACGTGATTGGCTTAGCTATCTCACGCTGTACGCGAATCAGTCTACAACGTTCAATGCGGACTCGACGGGAGTGTTGCCGAACAAAGACCGTGTCCCGAACACGACCGGAGATACCGTCGACTACGGGGTGAAATTCGGTCTTTTCGACAACAAGATTAATGGCGTGTTCACGGTGTTTGACGTGGCTCTTGAAAACGAAGCAGTTGTCAATCTTCCTTGGCAAGATTTGAGTATGATTGCTGAAGCACAGGGCCTCTCTGAGTTGTCGGGCTTGGATCCTTCGACCACTCGCGATATTCGTGATCTTGTTTCCGAGGGATGGGAGTTTCAGGTGAGTGCCAACCTCACTCAGAATTGGAGAGCTATGCTAAGCTTCGACCATTTTGAGACCGAGTATTCTAATGTGGCACCGGTTACTCGCATGATTTTTGATCAGTATACTGATGAGCTTCTGTCAAATCCGGATATTATTGTAAATCCAGGTGCTAATGAAGAATTGACGGCACAGCAGGTATACGATCGGTTTTACTTCTCGTATTTATCCGAGAAGGCACAGGAGGGGTCTCGGACCATGAACGAACGACGTTATAAAGGCGTTTTCGTTACTAGCTACGACATATACGAAGGAGCATTCAAGGGACTTGGATTCGGTACAGATGTGATTTGGCAGGACAAGCCATCTACTGGCTTTGGACTCCGCCAATTGGAAAATGGGACTTGGGTGCCTGATTCGGAGCATCCGTTCTTCGGTGAAGACCTACTCCGAGTAGGAGCACATATTCGTTATAGCAAACCAATATTTAACGACAAGATCGATTGGAAAATTCAGTTGAACGTGAGAAACATCAACAATGTTGATCCGTATGTCGTTCGACATGGAGCAGTCACTAGTGCACCGACGACGCCCATCGCTTGGTACACTAATCGAGGCGAGCCTACTCAATATATTCTAACGAATACTTTTGAATGGTAGTGTTTTAGGGTTTAATAAAATTGATTTGGTTTTTAGAACGCCCGACTTAGGTCGGGCGTTTTTCTTTAGTCCCAATGCGTCTTCTTCGAATTGGATGAATGACTGAAGTTTCCGTGCCGATTTTGTATTCGCATTTTATGAGAGTATTAGTGTATTTGACGGGCTTCGTGCAGGATTTCAGCGGATGAGCACTTCCATTCAGTGGCGGACAGGGATGATTGATCGGCGTCGAGTCGCAGTCTCTTTTGACGCTTCAGCATCAACGGGGAGCTCGCGATAGATACTGAGGTACTGTTATTCTGTAGGGAGCGTCACTTCGCGGATCCATCGGCTGTTTCTGTACGCGGCAGCCGAAACGCTTGTCTGAAGGGGGGGCACTGCTGGATCTTGAAGGCAACGGAAACGGGTCGCTTTGCAAATACTGAATGATTGTTTGGACGTAGTGTTTTTTGCTAGCAGTGTGCTTTTTACACGGAATAGGCAGGCGTGGACAAGAGTCACCTATTTCGAAACTGGACGTTTTATGGGTTCGAATGCGGAGCATTTTCGAGTTCTTTTGCAGTTTCCGGAGAGCACATCTTGACCGGAGGCGGATATGCACCTCGACCAAAATAGCAGGCCTATGCACGGCCGCATTGCCGCGGTGGCAGATGTGGTCTTTGATTAATTTCAATTGTGGAAGGATAGATGCTGCAAAACGTTTTTGTCCAGACGAGGCAAATGTCAGTGGTGGGGATCAGCACGGATGGAGAAGCTCGCCAGTTTTAAGCGGTTGAAATCAGTGCTTTAGATTCTGTGGCGATAGATTTGTCGCGGAATAGTGTTCGTCACTGCGAAAAGCAGTTCGTTTAGCGACATGGGGTGCCCATTTGGGGGACTATCGTGCTAGTAGCCGAAATAGGCGTAGAAGCAACTATTCGAGCCGGTTGGTTGGAATAGAGAGTCGAGTGAAGAAGTGGGGCTTTGGGATGTGACAGCTGAGCTCCTTCGAGAGGGAGTCCAATTCGTTTTGAAGTTACGACGTAGTTGCGGTGGCAAGCAACTGGTCGAAGTCGCTGGCTTCTGTTGTAGCCTATCACGCCCTTTGCTTCCCTGGGCTACGGCGTTCTGGGTTTGCCTTGTTGTCATGTCCAAACTCTGGATACGAAATGTGACGTTAGGTAGTCCCGCCACACTTGTATCGGCGTTTGCTGTTACAGGTCGGGAGCGGAATTTTGGCTAGCTTAAACCTGTTGTAGATTCGAAGAGCAAAGAATTTGGATGTCAAGTTGGGCTAGCTTGGAATCCGTGGAGAGTAGGAGAAGGGAAGCAAAGCGCGCGTGGGTGCGTCATGGAACAATGGATGTGTATTCTCCTATGCGGACAGTGTTGACCGACCTTGATTCAGCGATCTCGGTGCCGGCTTGGTAAAACTGTAGAGCCTCCTGCTCTCGAGGGATATTGCTAGGCCTTGTTGCTTAGTCGTTCGATTTCCGCTTCTATTTCTTCGATGCTTTTCCCTTTGGTTTCAGGGGTGAGCTTGGCTAGAGCGATCATACCGAGGAGGCAGAAGGTGCCGTAGATGATGAAGGTGACGGTCGAGCCGAACCATTCGATTTCAAGAGGAAAAAGCTGTTGTACTACGATGCCGCCAAAGATAGTGGTGACCCAGGCGCAACCGGTGATGGCCAAGGCACGCACTTTAGTTGGAAATAGCTCGGAGAAAAGGATCCACAGTACGGGACCCGCGGAGAAGTTGAAAGCGCAGACGAATAGAACGATTCCAGCGAGAACGAGTACTGCGTTCATGGATACGCCATGTAGCATCACGGCGCTTTCCACTTGGTTGTAGACATCGGCTCCTACAGAATCTCTTATCGCTGATTTGAAGGTCATTTCGTTGTCGAAGACTTGGCCGATCAATTGGGAGAGCCCTGAGGGGTCGATTGATTGAGGGATCGCTTGTACGACCTCTGGCGTGACTGAATAGGTGGCGGATCCGAATCCGTAGGCGACCAGTAGCCATCCGGAGGCGCAGGCGGCCAGACCGCCAATAAGTATGATTCGTCGACCTATCTTGTCGATGACTAGAATCGCGAGGAGAGTGAAGAACATGCCCACCAGATTAATGATGAACTGGTCGAGGAGTTTGGTTTCGCCGCGACCGGCGTATTCAAAAATCTGTGGCATGAAAGATTGTAGCGGATTCATGCCGGTCCAAGGTTGTACCCAGGCTAGGATGAGGCCAACGGCTAGGGCGACCCATAGCTTCCGACTAAAGAGGAGTTTAGCTTGTTGGGCGTAGTTCAGGCTATGGTGGATGTCCTTGAGATTTCGCAAGATTTCGTCGAGCTGTTCCTGCACCTTATGGGCGGGTGTTATCTTGGCCAAAACGCTTCTTGCTTGTTCGGTCTTGTCGTTGAGGACGAGCCAGCGTGGGCTTTCTGGTATGGTCAGCAAGAGGAGGAACCAGATTATTGCGGGTAGAGTTTCGATACCGAGCATCCAACGCCAAGCAGTTTGGTCGTTCAGAAAGATTGCCGAAGCCCAGTCTACATTTGAATTTCCAATATCAGCGATGAGGTAATTCAATCCCGACCCCGCAAAAATGCCTACTGCGATATTGAGCTGATTGGATCCGACTAGTTTTCCACGTATCTCGGGTGGAGCGATTTCACCGATGTACATAGATGCTAGAGATAACGACGTGAATGCGAGGCCTCCGATAAGGCGGAAAAGAAATAGGGACCAAAACCCCCACGAGAGGGAGGAACCTATTGCAGAGATCGTGTAGAGTGCTGCGATGACCAGAAGGGTCTTCTTACGGCCGATGCGATCGCAAACCCATCCAGCGAAGGCGAGAGCTGCCAGCGCTCCCCAGCCCGGACCTGACGCAATAAGACCTTTTTGAGCGGCATTGAGGCCAAATTGAATTTCGGTGTAATCGAAGGTGCCCGCGATGAGAACTAGGTCGAGGCCGAATACGAGTCCGCCGATTGCGACGATGAGCGAGAATGCGAAGGCCTTCTTGTTTGGGTGTGACATTTTGATTTATGGATTGACCGGGTAGATCAGCAATTGGGGTTTGATCAGAAGGACAATCCCCTTTGGGTCATGACGCTTCCTAGTTTGTAATGCATGTTGTATGCAAAAAAACGACAGTCAACAGCCAACCCCCGCTTGTTTCCCCAGGATTATGCAGGGCTTTCAGATGAAGCTCAGGGTCGTCGACGAAGTCGCGGGGCCTGATGTCAGCAACGGGAGAAGGGTGCGTTATCAAGAAGGGGGGCTCTCCAATTATCACGCAGCGGAAAACGCAGTTGTTTTCCTTTCAAATGGTATTTTGAGTGTGGCTTTGGCTCCCTTGTTTACACCATGGCTAGTGAGCGAAAGTCGTCCGCCGAGACGTTTAGCTGAATTGGCAGCTGAGTGGAGCCCGAAACCATGTCCATTCGTCTTTGTTGTGAATCCGTGTTGGAAAACGTTGTTTTGGATTTTGGCTTCTATACCGATCCCGTTATCGTGGATGCCTAGGCAGATATACATAGAGTCCTTGCTGGGACTTGCAGTAGCCGCTATGGAGCCTAGCTCGACTTTTCTTTCTTTTATTGCGTCTAGCGAGTTGCTGACAAGGTTTACGATTATATCAAGGAGTTGGCTCCTATCCGATGTCACTGTGATGTCCTCCGAAATTGTGTTGCAGAATTCAATTTTGCTCGCGAATGGATCGTTGCAGACTATGGAAACTGCGGTCTCAAAAAGGTCGTAGAGATTCACCTCTTCGATCACTCCAGTATTCTTCGCATGGTTTTGTTGTTCAGAAACGATCCGCTTGATATGCTGGAGGTCTGACTCTATCGATTTCGTTTCACATGAAAGCTCAGCAATTTCTTCGTCGATGGCTTTCGAGAGGCTTGTTAAATACTCGGGTATTTTGCAGCCGCGTGGATCCGTCGCTAAATAATTCGCTATGTCTCGCTGATTCTCTTCCAATAGTGCCGCAATGCGCCGTAGTTTAAGGGACTTTGAGGCTTCCAAGGTCCTGGCTATCACATGGACGCTCGTATTGACGCTATTGAGAGTGTTGCCGACGCTATGGAGGACGTTGATGGCGACTTCCGCTTTGCCGGCTGTCCGAGCGGTATCGACTAAGTGATTTTGAGCTTTCTTCAGTTGTTCGAGGGCCTCGGTGAGCGAGCTTGTTGTAGATTCAAGTGCGATCGTTTTTTCTTTTAGTTCTTCGTTTCTTTCGGTGAGCAGAGAGGCATGCTGTTCTAGTTCGTTGGTTCGCTCTTGCACTAGGCGTTCTAGCTTTCTTGCTTTCCGGGTCTGTTGACGTGTCGCCAATCGGACGATTAGCAAAATAAGTCCCAGAAGGCAGGCAGCGTAGAATAGAAGCGCGATAGGTTTCGACCACCAAGGAGCTTCTAGTTGAAACGGGAACTCGTAGATCTCGCTGTATTGCCCGGTTGCGGTCTGAGCTCGTACCTTCAGCGAATATATTCCAGGAGAAAGATTTGTTATTTCTCTAAATGGTGCGTCTGAGAAATCGGACCAATCCGGGTCCAAGCCTTCGAGCATTGTTTGGTACTGATGGCGTCCTACTGCGTCGAAGTGTTGAAAGGATATTTCGAACCGAAGCGAGTTCTGGGACGGACCTAAGACAAGTGAGTTTTCGCTGTTGGTAGTCGTTGGCAGCAGTTCGCCGTCTTTTAACGACTGCAGACGCTTAATTCGGGGCTTTTCACTTACGCCTGAGGTTGGCCCGTAGGGGTCAGTCGCTCTGATCAGTCCAAATGTACCGCCAATCCATGCGATCCCTTCTTGATCGATTGTCATGCACTTAGCTCTCCCGTTTACAGCGTTTCCTACTGTTGCGATGTCACCTCGGACTCTTATGCTTGGTCTCAGTAGTGTTTGGCCGCTCCTAGGATTTACCGAAACGTAAGCTAGCTCGTCATTGTAGCCGAATATCTGTTCGAATCCCATGGGCTCTTGGCCAGGGAAGTAGATCATCTGTGGATCTATTTCCCATTTTTTGCTACCAGTATTCCACACGGAGCAGGGGGTTGTGTTAAGGTAAACTCGATCGTTAATGAGGGCGACGTGGCTCCATGCTCCATTGAGAGTGGCCGGCATTGAAAACAGTTCGATCTCGCCTTCGCCCCCGGGCGATAAAATCAGTCTAGCGATTTGATTGCCGCCTGTGCTTCCCCAAATGTAGCCGTCTGAGCTTTCGGCCATTGAGAAGATTTCATTTCCCGCAGCCGAAATTACGTTTTGCTCCCGCCAATGGCCGTGCTCTCTCTTCATGACGACTATTCCCCTGTAATTGCCAGCGAGCATTAGGTGTGGAAAAGCCGAGGGCTGCCAGAAATTCGTGCCTCCTTCTTGGGATATCTCGTATATCATGCCGTCTGAACGAAGGGCCTTGAGGTAATTCCCTGCGATAAAGAGATGGTCTTCATGTGCTTTCAGATCAGAGATCCGACGGGTTTGGTCTATTTCCGAAAATGGGGCGGAGGATTTGGACGGGCTTGATGCGATAAGTCCTGCCTCAGTTCCTAAATAGACTCGTCCGTTGAAGATCTCGATCGCATTTACGGTCTCCGTAACTCCCTGTCGCTCGTCGTAGATCAATGTTCGGAAATCTGTAGATATTCGAGTGAGATGATCTTTGCTTGCTGCCCAGAGTCCACCTTGCCTGTCGAGGCCCACCCGGTTAACATTTCGATCGTCTAGACCCTGGTTTTGGGATAATTCGAGCACTAGATTTCCCAGTTTGTCGTAAGCCAATATTCCTTTACTGGACGTCCCGAAGGCGAGCTCCCCAGCTCTTACTTCAACGAGATCCTGGACGCTAGTTGATTGGGCTAAAAGGGACTCGTTACCTCTCCAGGCTTGCGATATCATTCCGTCGAATGAGACAACTTGATTGTTTTGTGTGAGTATCCAAAAGCCACCCTCTGCCCTTGGCGTTATAGCGTGTGGCCAGCTGTAACCTACTGGCTTGAGAACTTCTTGCATTTCTGAGAGAGTATTGGTTCCCGCATCCCACCTGTTGATGCCCGCATCAGTACCTCCAACTGTAAATAAAGTCTCTCCGATTACGAAAAGTTCTCCCGCCCAGTTAGACAATTTTATCGATTTATGTGTGCCGTCACCTAGATCGACGGCAAGAGTGTCAGCCCAAAGGGCGAATCGTTGCTGATTCAGTTGTGCGACCGATTGGACCGATTGCAAAACTTCTGCGAATGGTAAGACTTGGACGTCGTATGTGCCCAGCCGATTATTCTCAACTCTTACCGCTCCTTCTGACGTGGCGAGAATCGACGCTTCGTTAGAGATGTTTACAATTCGCTCTGGCCAGTTGACGCCCGAGAGTCTGCTCCAGCGAGTACCATCGAAGATGTGTAATCCGCTCTCGCTCAGAATGGCGAGGTCGCCGTTTGGCATTTGGTCTATAGAGTGTACTCTGCCGCGAATGCCGGACTCGAATGGGTAGACGGTCTCGAGTTTGGGAATCCCCTCTGATGCCATATGCTTGAGTTCGGTTGAGGCTCTCGCGACATAAACGATGAGCAAGTTTGCAAAAACCGCGATGATTAAAGATTTTGGGTGGAGATTCACGAATCAAACTTACGAGATATTGTGCGCAATCTTGAATTTGAGCCAGCCTATTGCGAACTGCTCATCTTCTTTCGTCCATATTTTACTAGCCGATTGTGTGCGTTAACTATCTGCTTGTTGAGAAGACTAGTCATCGCTGTGGCTTTGAATTCTCAGATGACTTGCCAAGGCATTTGTGCAGCTATCGATAGGCTCGCGGAGATTTGCCCATCACCTTCTTAAATAGTCGGGAGAAATAGAAGGGATCGGAAAAGCCGAGTGCTTCTCCGACTTCGGCAACGGAGAGTTGGGTCGTGGTGAGCAGTTCGCAGGCCCGTTGTATTTTCAGCCGATTGAAGTAGTCGATGGGCGTGCTCTGAAAGCGCTTTAGAAAGAGGGCTCCGAAATGGTTGGGGCTGAGGTGGGCGAGTTTGGCGAGTTCGGAGAGGCTGAACTTCTCGCTGACGTTGCGATGCATGAACTCGATGGTTTTGTCCAGATTCTCGTCGACGCTGCGCGATCGCGGCTCGGCGGCCCGCATGCGCAGGTGGATAAGCGAGAGGAGGTGGCTGAGGGCTCCGGAGGTGGCGAGCAGGTTGGCGTAGGTGTGCACGTGGCTCATTTGCTTAAACACCTGCTCGATCGCGATGGTGATTTCCTGCCGGTGGGAGAGGTGGAAGACGGGCGTGCCGGCTGGCTTCGCGAGCAGCTTGGTGTAGGCGGCTGTCTGCCGGCCTTGGAAATGGACCCAGTAGGGTGCCCAGGGGGCGTCGGGGTTGGAGCCGTATTTGTGGGGCAGCGAGCTGGGGATCAGAAGGGCGTCGCGTTCGGCCACGGTGTAGCTTTGCTCTTCGATTTCGATCCAGCCTTGTCCGTTGGTGGAGTAGAGGAGGATGGTATCGTCGCTGCCGTTGGGGCGGTGGATGTAGTGGGTGCCGACGGCTTGGTGGTGGCCGACTTGCGTGCAGAGGAGGTCTTCGGTGATGGGGGTGTTCAGGTAGGCGGCGGTAAGTTCCTTAGACAGGTCGGCGAGACGCATGCCCGGCGCCTGGCCGCGTTGCACCTTGTAGGCGACCTTGGGGGCGACGTCTTCAAGGTAGCGGTACTGTCGGCGGTTGCTGCGCATGAGGAGCTCGACCTCCTCCTCGCAGCGGATCTGCGCTTTCGACTTCTGCATTTCGGGGTATTGTCCATGTCGCGACTTGTATTGTCCATGGCGTTTTTTTTCTGGGCCTGTTATTCTCCTGCTGAACCCCGAATTGCCCTATGTGTAGATTGTCCCTCCCGATGCTGAGTTTGATTCTTTCAAGGCGTTGCCTGCGAATCGCGGCTACCCGATAGGTGAGACGAGCACGGAATTCCACTGGAAATGATGTATTCGAGAAATGACGACAATTGACTATATTGTAATCATCGTATTTTCGCTCGGGGTGTTCGTGGCGGGCATGTCGTTTTCCCGTTCGGGGAAGAACCTGAAGACCTTTTTCGCGGGTGGGGGAGAGGTGCCTTGGTGGATCAGCGGACTTTCGCTGTTCATGAGCTTCTTTTCGGCGGGCACGTTCGTAGCCTGGGGTTCGCTTGCCTACATGCACGGGGCGGTGTCGATCTCGGTGCAGTGGACGATGTGCCTGGCTGGCTTTATCATTGCCGGATTTGTTGCGGCGCGGTGGCGTCGCACAGGGGTGTTGACGGGCGCCGAGTTCATAGGCGCCCGTCTTGGGGAAGGGGTCAAGAAGGCCTATTCGTATCTGTTTCTGGCGATCTCGGTCTTCACGAGCGGGGCCTTTCTGTATCCGGTGGCTAAGATCGTGGAGGGAGCGACGGGCTTTCCCTTCGAGTACGTGGTGGTGGGAATCGCGACGGCGATCATCATCTACACGGCGGTGGGCGGCCTTTGGGCGGTGATCGTGACCGATGTATTGCAATTTGTGATACTGAGCGCGGCGGTGTTGATCATCGTGCCTCTGGCCTTTGACAAGATCGGGGGGGTGGGCGAGTTCTTCGAGGCGGCTCCGGAAGGCTTTTTCGGACTGACCACTGAGGAGTATTCGCCGCTGTTCATGCTCGGGTTCGGCCTCTACAACCTTTGTTTCATCGCGGGCAATTGGGCTTACGTGCAGCGCTACACGAGTGTGCGCACGCCCAAGGATTCGCGGAAGGTGGCACTGCTGTTCGGCTGCCTGTATTCGTTCAGCCCGGTGATCTGGATGATGCCTCCGATGCTGTACCGCATCTACAACCCGTCGCTGGATATCGCGAACGGGGAGGCGAACCATGCCTACATGCTGATGGCCGGCGAGGTGCTGCCCCAAGGCATGGTGGGACTGATCGTAGGGGCTATGATGTTTGCGACCGCCAGTTCGGTGAATACCACGCTGAACATCGTGTCTGGAGTCTTCACCAATGATTTGTACCGGACCATGAAACCGGAAGCGCCGACCAAGGAGCTGATCTTCGTGGCGCGGGTGACCACAGTTTTCTTCGGGATCGTCGGGATGTTGGTGGCTTTGTCGGTGGACGCGATGGGCGGCATTCTGGACGTGATCTGGACGGTAGGCGGCATCACGGGCGGGGCGATGTACATCCCGCCGTTGTGGGCGCTCTTTTCCAAGCGACACACGGGAAAGACGGTGTTGGCGGTGAGCGTAGCCTGCCTTCTGGTCAACTGCCTGTTCAAGTTTAACGGGTACGTGACCCTTACGCAGGCTCAGGTGCAGATTCTTGGCTCGGGCTTGCCTCTGGTACTGATGGCGGTGTTGGAGTTGGCCCTGGCGCGAAAGGGCGACTCGAGCGTATCCTTTTCTGAATACGAACGGAAGCGTCTTGAGCGGATGAAGGACCTCGATGCGGCCCAGCTTCAGGAAGACCGGGCGGAAGCGAATCTGGAGAACCGGCACGGGGTACGGGTCATCGCATTGGGCATTCTGGCGACTGGCGTCCTGATTGCGGCGCTCGGCGTGGCGGGCGAGACGGGGCGAAGCTTGGTGACGGGCGTGGGGCTGGTTCTGGTGGTCCTAGGTGGTTGGACCGTAAGCGCGACGCGCAAGGCGCCGAAGGGCTGAGGCGAGGATGAAATTTTGTTGATATGATCAAAGAAGGTTTTTCGGAAGAAAAGAGGCAGCTTCGCGAGGTCGAGTTGACTGCGGAACTCGTCGTAGTGGGGGGCGGCCTGGCGGGCGTTTGCGCGGCCATCGCCGCTGCTCGACGCGGGGTGGATACGGTGTTGGTCCAGGATCGTCCGGTGCTGGGGGGCAATGCTTCCAGCGAGGTGCGTTTGTGGGCCTTGGGAGCGACCTCGCATATGGGCAACAACAATCGCTGGTCGCGCGAGGGCGGGATTATCGACGAGATCCAGGTGGAAAACCTATACCGCAACCGGGACGGGAATCCGCTCATTTTCGATACGATTCTCTTGGAGAAGGTACGGGAGGAGAAGCGAATCCGGCTGCTCTTGAACACGGCGGTCTTCGATGTGGAGAAGAAGGACGCGAAGACGATCGAATCCGCCCGAGCCTTCTGCAGTCAGAATTCAACGCTTTACCGGCTGAAGGCGCCGTATTTCTGCGATGCGTCGGGCGACGGGGTGGTGGGATTCGCAGCGGGCGCCGCGTTTCGCATCGGAGCGGAAAAGGAAAGCGAATTTGGAGAGAAGTTCACGCCGAGCGAGGAGTACGGGGAGCTGCTGGGGCATACGATTTATTTCTATACGAAGGATGTCGGCAAACCGGTGGACTACGTTGCTCCCTCCTTTGCTATGAAGGACATTGCCCGTATTCCCAAGTACAAGTCGATCACGGTGAAGGACCAGGGATGTAAGCTTTGGTGGGTCGAGTTTGGGGGTAGCCTGGATACGATTCACGATTGCGAGGACATCAAGTGGGAGCTTTGGAAGATCGTGTATGGAATCTGGGACTACATCAAGAATTCCGGCCTGTTTCCCGAAGCTCGCGACCTCACCTTGGAGTGGGTGGGAACGGTACCCGGAAAGCGTGAAAGCCGTCGTTTCGAAGGCGACCACATGTTGATCCAACAAGACATCGTGGAGGGGCGTTCGTTCGAGGATGGGGTGGCGGTCGGAGGGTGGTCGATCGATCTGCATCCGCAAGACGCGGTGTACCGCGATCTTCCAGGCTGCAACCAGTGGCATGCTAAGGGCGTCTATTCGATTCCTTACCGCTGTTATTACAGCCGGAATCTGGACAATCTCTTTTTGGCGGGACGCATTATCAGCGCTTCCCATGTGGCTTTTGGCTCGAGCCGGGTGATGTTGACCTGCGCTCACGGTGGACAGGCGGTTGGCGCTGCGGTTGCCCATTGCCTTGAGGAGGGACTCGCCCCGAAACATCTCTTGGAGACTAAGCGCATGCGGGCCTTGCAAAACGACTTGAATCGAGAGGGGCAGGGAATCGTGGATACGCCACTTGAAGGTGACGGCGACCTGGTGCAGGCGGCGTCTATTCGCTTCTCCAGCGTAGAGCCGTTTGCCGAACTCCCTGCTTCCGCGGACCAGTGGGTCGATCTGAAGGTGGCAGCCGGGCAGTGGGTGCCGATGAGTAAGGGGACGGCTTGCCGGGTCTCGGCAATCGTCGATAGCGAATGTCAAGGCTCCCTGCGGGTCCTTTTCCGGACGCCGAATCGTCTTGGGCGCTTTACGCCGGAGCGCACCGTCGCGGAGTCGCGTTTCACTATTGAGAAAGGGGAACAGCGAGTCGAGGCCGAGTGTCCGGGAACGCTGGAAGAGGATCAGTATGTTTTGGTTTCCTTCCATGGCGAAGAGGGGATACGCGTCAAAGCCAGCGAATCGCTGGTGACGGGCACTGTATCCGTTTTCAATGACGGAAACAAAGCAGTCTCTAGCAAGGGCGCCCAGACACCGCCTGAAGGCATCGGGGTGGATGCCTTCGAGTTCTGGTGTCCTCGCCGCCGTCCGGCGGGCCAGAACCTGGCGCTTCGCTTCGATCCGCCTCTCGCTCCCTTTGACGAAGCTCAGCTGAAAAGCGGCAGTTTTAGGCCTTTAGCGACGAGTAATGCCTGGGTAGCGAGCCGTGATGACGAGGATCCCACGCTTAGCATCGATTTCGGGAAAAAGGTCTCCGTGGGGTCGATCTATCTGTATTTCGATCCTGACTACGACCATGCGATGGAGAGCGTACAAATGGGGCATGTGGATCGGGTATCGCCTTTCATGGTTCGCGACTACGAGGTCTGCGATGCGGAGGGCAGGTTTCTGTATGGGAAGAAAGGGAACTATCAGACGATCAATCGGATTCGCTTTGAGCAAAGGGTCGAGGTGAGCGGGTTGAGAATTAAGTTTTCACCGACCTCCGATCGGGCAGCGACAGCTCTGTTTGGCGTACGGGTTTACGAATAGAGGAAGAGAAGATGAATCAAGAAAGAGGATACAACGAACTGGCGCAGCTCTCTGCGTTTCCATGGGACATTCCACAGACACGGCCCGAGAGGCCGCTAAGCGCGGCGTTCGATCGCTTGTACGCGAACTATCTGACGCCCCGTCCGGAGGACAACCCTTTGTTTACCAGCTTCAAGTACACGCGGCTTGAGGGATTCGACTATCGGGATGGCGATGGCTCCATAACTCGCCGCGATCCTTCGAAGATCATCTACGAGAACGGGAAGTACTATGTTTGGTACACCAAGCGTGATACGATCTGTCCTCCGCGTGGAGCGGTTCAATGCACCGATGAAATTCCGTCGACGGACTGGGACCTTGCGGAGATTTGGTACGCGACTAGCGAGGATGGGTTTACCTGGAAGGAGCAAGGAGTGGCAGTCACTCGTTCTGCTAAACCGCAGGCCGGTTGGCGTTCGGTAGCGACGCCCGACATTCTCAAGTGGAAGGGAAAATACTACTTGTACTATCAAGCCTTTCTGGAGGCCAGCGGCACGAAGGGGGATCATTGCCCGGTGGCGGTGTCGTATTCAGATTCGCCTGACGGTCCTTGGAGTGCGGTGGAGGGAATCACCGTTGAGAACGGGGAGCCGGGAACCTGGGACCAATTTTCCATTCACGGCCCATCGCCGATTGTCTATCGTGGCAAGATCTACCTGTATTACAAGGCGGCCTTTGGCGATCGTCCGGACTATCTCGTCGGCCTAGGCTTGGCAACGGCGGACGATCCGCTTGGTCCTTTCGAGAAGCACCCGTTGAATCCGGTGATGAACTCGGGGCATGAAACCACGTTTTTCCCCTTCGGGGAGGGGGTTGCCGCTTTGGCCATCCGCAATGGAAATGAGGCGAATACGATTCAGTATTCAAATGATGGAGTCAATTTCGAGGTGGCTGCGGTGTCTACCCTGTTTCCTACGGCCGCGAAGGCTTACGATCCCGATGCGTTCACCGATTCCGGGGATGGCCGCGGCATCGAATGGGGGCTGTGTCATTTCACGAATGCCGGATCGCCGGGCAATAAATACGGTTTTCTCGCCCGTTTCGATTGCTCGCTCCGGCGTGACCGCCGCGATCCCTTGATGAAGAACACGCAAGTCAACATCCACCCGGATGTGTATTTCAAGCTAGGGTTGACGGTGGAGCAGCGATTGAAACGAGGATTGTTGGAGAAAAATTACTGAGAAAAAAATACAAAGAGGCGCAAATATGGAAAAAAATGGGAAAAGGTGGAACGTCGAACTCTTAGCTATTGCTTTGGGGGCATGGGGCGTCGGAGCATGGGGGGGGCAGGTTCCTGCATCATCAGAGAATAGTCGATTGGGACAGCCAATCGACATGTCCCGTTTCGAACTGGCTTGGGAGGACGAATTCGATTATCCGGACGAAGAGCTGGACGAGAGATGGATCTCTCAGAACGGTCCGACAGAGAACGAATGGGTGCTTTGCAGTCGATGGCGAGACAACGCGGTGGTGAAGGATGGCGTATTGCATTTGGAGGCTCGCAAGGAAAGTCGAGGAGGCCAAGACTGGACGGCGGCGAGTATCTGGACCAAGGACCAATTTGGATACGGCTACTACGAATGCCGCTACAAGTACGCTGGCGCCTACGGGACCAACAATTCATTTTGGCTTTGGCCGAAGCAAGGCGTACCCGAGGGCGAAAAGGCGTGCGAAATCGATATCAACGAGGGGCACTATCCGCACATCATCAATACGAACGTGCACAATTGGACCGATACGATAGAACTGGAGAACGGCAAGAAGATCCACGAAGACAACCAGTTGCATCACACTTTGCTGGGAGAGCCGGTGCATTCGATCGAGCTCGACCATCCGGTTAAAGCGAAGGCAGTTCGCTTGCGGTCTTCAAATCCTGCCTCGATTCATATTCGAGACTTACGGATTCTAGGACCGGCAAATGCGTATCCGGAAGTTGGAACGGTTGGGAACGAAGCGAATCTTGCGGTGGAGGTAGGGGCTAAACTAACGACTAGTGGAAGTTTTTCGGGAACGTATTTCGCCCCGATCGATGGAAAAGTTTCTTACGCGGTGGATGGCGATCCGACGACCGCTTGGGTTTCAAACAAGCATCAGGAAAAGTGGATACAGGTGGATTTTGGCAAGCCTCGAAAAGTGGGAGCGGTACAGTTCCTTAACGGGTGGGTGCAGGAGGATGGAGCGACCAGAAACCTCATGAGCGATTACGTGCTCGAGTATCAGACATCGGGTGGCAAGTGGAAGAAGCTCGTTCGCTATGACGCCTCCGTTTTGGGCGATTATGCAGAAGAGTTTCACACCTATGGTCTGCACTGGACGGAAGAACGCATGGATTTCTATTTGGATGGTAAGCTCTTCCACAGCCAGGAGAACAAGGTCTGCTTCAGCGAGACGACGATTTTGCTGAGCTTGGCGCTTTTGAAGGCTGATATCGCAGGCCCTATTACCGACGCAATCGATGGAAAAAGCATGAAGGTTGACTTTGTGAGATATTATCAAGAGCGAGGCGAGTGAGTGTCGGACGAGTGATAGTGTCTTTTCAGGTCGGAATAAGGGTCATGTTGAGTTTTGGACGATAAAGACTAGATAGCAGAATTGCTCACTGATTGGAGTTGCGACTTTTCGGTGTTTGCGAGGGGAGCATGATTGCGAAGGTAATTTTCGAGCCCATCGCATGAAGCATATAGGGCTAGCCTATCTGGCGAATTCTTTCATGTGCTGCGCACTGTTGACCCAATAGTGACAGTTTGAAATAGTACTAAATAGAAAATTGAATATAGAGGATGAAGTCCCTAAGAGACTGTACAATAAGTCCTAGTTTGCGAGTCTTCTAGCCATGAGTCTGATCATCGCCAAGTGTATCATAGCCTCCGAGGAGCAAGCCTTGGACACCCGATCGATGACCAGCCGTCCTTGCTGCGAGAGCTAGTCGAAGGTCCGTTCGACCACCCATCGGCGCGGCAGCAGCATGAAGCCCTCGGCCTTGTCGCTTCGCCGGTCTATCTCCAGCTCGAACTTGTGATGTCTCGGGATCTCTGACACCCATGCGACGAGCTTCCCCCGCGTATCCCGCGTCGGCCCAGACCTTGCGCAGCTAGCACAAGCCGGTCTCGAGCTTGCCTAGGACCAGTCGAGCCCCGTCCCGGTCATGGACCGACGCCGAGTGGAACAACGAGGCGAGCACGAGTCCAAGCGTGTCCACGAGAAGATGCGCTTGATTCCCTTAACCTTCTTCCCTGCATCATATCCGCGAAGGCCGGGGAGACCAACAGCTCGCACGCTTTGCGAGTCGATGATCGCGGCCGTGGGAGCTTTTTTTTACCGGCAGCGGTAGCGGACAAAGCCTCCAAGCTCGTCGTGGAGCTTCTGCCAGACCCCCCGGGTTCCTCTATTTCGAGAAGTAGTGGTAGCAGATGCGGCCAGGGCGGCAAATACTTGGGCATCATCCTCCAGGCGATGCCGCTTCGCACCAGATAGGACATCGCGTCGAGCACGCGACTTTTCTCGTAGCGTGACGGTCGGCCGAGCTTGCTCGGGCTAGGTATCAGGGGCTCGATCACGCTCAACTCCTCGCTGGTCAGGTCGCTGGGATAAGGCTCTTTTTCCATCGACTCCCCATCTTGCGAAGCTTTCGGGGAAAAGCGCTAACAAAGTGCAACAACCGTCGAAAAAAAAACACCCATTTTTCAACTTATTGGACAGTCTCTAAGTTGCAAACGATTCCCCAGCCGGACAGCTCTGACGCTGAAGAATGTGCAGAAACATTCGGGAAAGCGGGTGCTGGAAGAATTCGTCGTAGTGTCTAGCTACGGTCCTATCGTACTCACTCATCTATCCTTTATCGATCAGATGTTGCCGACGCAAGGCGGTTTGCCCCGAGTCAATGCCGGCCTCATAGAGGCCAGAAGAGAGAAATTGGTGTATCTCCAAAGAAGCTAGCTTACAGGGTAACGCTGACCGCTTGTTGATAATCCAATTACCTCGGGGGACACTGTAAGATTGTTCACGCTGTCAAAACTGAGAAACAGGAAAATTCCGGACCTAGAAATGAGGTAAAATGTATGCAAAACTCAAAACATAATGTACAGGCGTAGGTTTGCTGGTCGATGAAATGCTGACTATCAAATCACTGAGTAACTCGGTTTCACTTGCTCGGGACCTCCCTCATAAATAAACTAGGAAGGGCATTGTGGCGATGAAAAGTCTTTGCTCGGTCTCCTCTGTCATAAAATTTTACCTTCGGTTTTTTATCCCATGAAGATCAACCAGAAACTATTTACAATATGCGTGCTTCAGATTGTTGCGATTGTTGCTTTTGCGAGCTTTATTGGAATCAAGAACTGGAGAGATGCTCGTCGGATGAAGGATGTGGTGCTCTTGACGGATCTCTCTCGAGAACTAGCAAATGTAGCATCTACTTTCTGTAACGCTAACTACTTTCAGAACGTTTTTAGCGAGTCGTTTGATCAACCACCAACCGATCGTGCGGGGTGGCAGGAACCATATCGAATCCATGCAGGAAAGGCATTGGAGGGAATCAAGCAGTTAAGAGTGTTCATCTCCGAAAATAGATCATCGTTCTCGAAAGATGTACTAGGAGTTGTCGAGGGTTTTAAGACTGTTCTTTCTGAGTCAGAAAATGCCTTAGAGTCGGTTTATCAATGGAATGCTCACAACCCTGTGAGGTTGAATAATTCTACTGCTTTGTTTAGCTCGATCGAAAAGAAACTTTTTAATACCTACTCTGATTTTATTCGTTATGCAAATGATGTTGATATTAATCGATCATTGCAGAGTATTAGAGGCGCTCTTTATTTGCAAAGTTCATTTTGGCGGATTCGAGAAGGAGTCACGTTGGTCTTTAGGAATCATCTGCTCGAATCCTCGCTTATTGGCGAGGTAGTGGGAAATCTACGGTCTCACAAAGATTTGATGGCTAATGTTTCCGGGGTCTTAGGCCTTGAGGCTAAGCGACTTTTTGAGGAGCTGGAAGAGGGGGCCTACTATTCAACTCTTCTAAACAATGCTCTGTTTTTAGAAGGGTTGATTGTGAATTCAGGTGGCAACTTGTCGAATGAGAGCCTTGTTCTTATAGACGAAAGATCAAAAATGGTCTCGGAGGAAGTAAATGAAGCCTATTATTTTGTATGTGACGAAACTGGTCTTTTACTAAATAAATTATCAGAGTCGGCTTATATGGTTGCACAGAATAAAAGAAATGGTGTCGTTTTGCACCGCAATTTAGTTCTTGGTTCAGCATTCTTCTGTATACTTTCCTTGGTCGTCTTAAACAGTCGGTTTTCTCATTCAATCATTAATACTTTGCGGAAAGCGACATCAGAACTTGAGGTGAGTGTGAAACAGGGGTTAGCGGCTGCTAGTCAGATTTCGCAGTCGAGCGAGAGTCTGGCAAAAAGCGCAAGCGAAGATGCGGCTTCAATTGAGGAAATCAGCGCGGGATTGAACGAAATTGACAATATAACTGAGAGAAATTCAAGGCTAATAGAAGAAGCAAGGAGTCAATCTATCGAAGCAGGCAGAGTGGCTGACGAAGGAAATGAAGCTATGCGAGAAATGAGTCGGGCTATGGACGCCATCAAGACCTCCAGTGAAGAAATAACAGGCATTATTCATACTATCGAGGAGATTGCTTTTCAGACCAATATCCTCGCATTGAATGCGGCGGTTGAGGCTGCGCGAGCTGGGGAATCTGGAGCAGGATTTGCAATCGTTGCCGATGAAGTTAGGAATCTAGCAAAGCGGAGCGCTGCTGCGGCAAGCGAGACTGCTCAGCGAATAAACGCCTCTCTGGACAGTGCGGAGTCTGGCGTGCTGATAAGCAAAAAGGTTGCCACTAGTCTACATGATATTCTCGGTAAGGCGAAACTTCTCGAAAACAGTTTGGAGAAGATCAAGGTGTCCTTTGGCGAGCAGTCTTGTGGTGTGAGACAAATCGTGCAGTCAGTCGGTGAAATCAACGAGACGAGCCAGCGAATCGCAGCGAGTGCGGAAGAAAATGCGGCTTCTTCAGGTGAAATGCGTGGGATTACTCGGATTGTTCAGCGCAATGCGGATATCATTGATGCAATAACAGCTAGAGGACTTTTTAGGAGGCTATCCATGCCCGAAGTTGATTATGGCTTGGTTGCGAATAAGATGAGAACGAAAGTGGTTGATCGCTTCGAGAGACACGATCGGATTGGGATGAACTAGCCCTTACTTGAAACTCGCAACATCATCCGACATTTGCGATACACCTCGCAGAGAGCCGATCAAGGACCGCTGGAAACGAGACAGTGGCGACCTAAGCGCAAGGCGTGTAGGACGATTCCATGCCGGGTCCCGTGATCAATTGCGATCCGAATTCCAGCTCCGAAAGTCACAGCATCTTGGCTTTCGGAGTTAGTGTACTATTCCAATGCCTATTCCTAGTACAAGGGGCAACAGCGGCTTTCCCCGTATTGGGCGGACGGCAAATCGTTCTAGTCTTGTATAACCTAAGATAGTTAAAACCGCCGCTCGAAGCGGGACTACCAGCGGCGTTCAGCGAGCCGCGGGGCAGCCTTTATAGCTGCGCCTCGATTGTCTAATACTACGACATACAAAGTAGCGTCTTCAAGGTTGCCGATTCCCAAGAATACTCGTGATGGCAGAGGAACACCGTTCTCGGCAGAGAGACCAGTGATGTGTATGTAGGAGTATACAACAGACAAGATGCCCTTGGAAACTCGCGAAGATGTGGAATGCCTACCAGTATCTGTAAAGTCTGCAGATACTGATTCCGGTCGCTTGCTTGTTGGCCAGAAGAGCCCCGTCGGGGGATTCGAAATCCAAGAATCGCCAGTGAACGCCTCGCCCCGCTTCGTCGCCGTTTAGTCGTCGTCCGGGCGTCCACTCCCCATCTTTGAATCTGCCTTCTTCGATTGATTCGATTCCGGCTCGAATCTTCGTCTCTCCCGATAGGGAAAAGGCTACCTGGAAACCAAATCCTGCTCCGATGAAGGTGTCATTGTCTATTTGTAGAATCAGTCCTCCCGCTTGTTTGGCATCTTGGCCGAAGGCTTCGTCGAGCATGATCCGCAGTTCGTATCCGCCTAGTTCGCGTCGTACATTTGGAGTTTCCTGATTGAGTATGAATCCAACGGACTTGCCGAACCCCTGGAGTCCAAGTATGGTGGGTGCAAGTTGCTTCAGAAGATGAAAGCTTTTTTGGATACGATTACTTTCTCCAGGCTCAATAGAATCGATGGCAAACGGTGAAACTCCCACACAGTCGTGCTCTCCAATCGGGTAGAATAGTTGGGTGGCGGCTAGGTCGTTCCAATGCATTTCCGGGATGAAGAGAGGGTTTTCTCTACGAGCGTACCTTCGGCACCACTCGGTGAATTGCGGCTGGTAGATGTCTGGTGCGAGCAAGTCCAGGGTGGGGGCAGCAATTTGCCAAACATCCATGGTGTGAGGTAGTGGCCCGCCGCTAGGCCACTCGCCCGGCCTTTGACCTCCGCTGGCCACGCCGCCTGGTCCCGAATCGAGGCTGCTTAACCATGCGTTGGCGAAAAGGGGCAAGGGATACTCTGCTCGTCCGGCAGCTGCGACGTGTTCGATATAGGAAGCGTATTGCCAGGCCATGAAGAGCTCGTCGGTTGCCGTTCCTTCGCCGAACACGGTTGACCAATTGCCCTCGGTCTTGCTTCCGTTCTCTCGCCAGAGGCGAGAGAGATCGCCGTTTTTGTCGGCCGTGCCATCAAGTAGATACTGTATCAGCTTTGGAGGGACATCAGATGAATATGCGTCCATGGCTGTGGAACTTCGGTCACGAGAGTCGCCAAGGATGCCTACCTCGTTCTCCACTTGCGCCATGATCACGGTGTTTTTTTCGCCGTCGCATTCGCGAAGGTGTTGCATCAAGCCTGCAAAGGCCTTGGCATCCGCTTCGCGAGCATTGATGGAAAAAGTGGATACGATTTCAAGCGGGATGTCTCCGGTAGTCTTTGCCCGTGCGAATCGATCGCTGTCCCGTTTGACCCAAGTCGGTACGTAGTTGGACAAACCGTTTTTCCAGGTTCCAAACCAAAGCAGGATCAGTTTGAGGTCGTGAGCCCGTGCCGAGGAAATCAAGGAGTCGACTAAGCTAAAGTCGAAGTGTCCTTCTTCGGGTTCGAGCAATTCCCAACTAACGGCTGCTAGAACGGTATTTAGGTTCAACTGCCGCAGTTTGGGCCAGAGTGGGGCTAGGAATTCGGCACTCGAGGTGCTTGAATTGTGTAGTTCGCCTCCTAGGACGAGATAAGGCTGACCCTTGACGATAAGTTGGGTGGCGGTGCCCTGTTTTCTCAGATGGGGAAAATTGGAAGGTGATTGCATCGTAAGTAGTGGCGATTGAAGCGTGTCCGTGAGACTTTACTTGATCAGCTCTAAGCTTAGGGTGCTATGCTCCGGAGGTGATGCTTCGTTGTGGTATACCAATCTGTAGACTCCGGGGCTGAGGGTGACATTCAAGGCTGCTGCTCCGTTGCCTAGCTCATTTCCAGCCAGATCGCGTCTGTTCATCAGCGTGGATGCGATTGAGCCGCGAGAGTGTTCGGTCCATATCTGGTTGGAATCGACAGGCTTCCAGTTGAAGTTGCTCCAGTCCCAATAGTAGAGTCGTAAATCTGCCATGTGATTACCGCTAGAATTGATGAGCAGTACGGCTGGGCCTGTCCCTTCAATGTTGAAGTCGATGATCCGCAAACCCTCAGTTGCATTGACTTTTAGCACCTCGACTCGGCTAAGCGTATCCGTCGAGAACTGGAGACGAGCGGCGTTGTCGTCGTACGAGAAGTATATGCTTTGGGGGGCTAGGTTCCGTGTATCTGAAGGGTCGTCGGTGAAGCGAACTTCCAACGGCGTTTGGTCCATATACCGAACCAGCAAGTTTTGGTTGGCGTCAGGTGGGCTCGAGACAATCAGGTTGTCGAGTCTGGTAGTGTCGTTGTAGCCAGCGAGATCGAATACTTTTAGAACCGAATCGACGCCGACGCGAGCTCCCACTTTGCGCCCCATGAAATCGTCCGCGGCTATATGCACTCCACAATAGATCCGAGCCACGCCAGTTAGATCGGCCGCGTCGTAGTAGGTAGCCACTTGAATGGATAAGTCCTCGCTCGGGCCGTATTCAACTTGCAAGTACTTGCCTTTCTCGAACTTAAATTCCTTAAGGCCTCCGGGAAAGAAAGGAGATCCGGTGAGTAGGGTCATCACTTCGGCGCCGGCTCGGGAAAAGGTGGAATGGCCGGAAATGTAACCTGCGAAGTTTGGCGTGGGGAAGGTGCGCAGGTGGTAGGGCCCCCAATCCGCCGCTCTTACCCATCCGACCCCAGAGGCGCTTTCGCGTGGATTGTTTGGGACACCTCGCCAAGAGAAAAGGGCCAGTTCTCCGACATAGCTGTTGAGGTGAGCATGTCGTTGTCCAATTGCTGAGCTTTCGGAGGTGATTAGCTCGATTAGGCCATTGACCAGTGGCAGCCCCAGGGGGTGGTAGCTTTCAGCGTTTGGATTGCTGCTCTGGCCGAGCGAAGCAAGGTAGCGAACGAGTGAGATGGGGCGGATGGAGTCGTATTTCGATTTGATGGTCCAAGCGGCGATGGCGGCATCGTGGAGGGCTCCGTTGAGCGCGAGGTAAGCGTGAATGTCCCACTCCAATGGGGAGAGTTCCTGACCGACTCCACCAAGTCTTCTGACGAAGCGAGGATCGTCGGTCGTCTGGTTGTGGAGCATGTTCCAAACGCCCGGAGGGCCCTCTATACCGGGGCCATCGGACCAGAACTCGGCGGTTAGGCGGTAGTAGTCCCCTTGGTTAACGGGATTGGGTTCGTAAGGTTGGCCGGTGACAGGGTTGAGAGCGTGACCTAGGCCGTCTTGGGTAAGGTAGGGATTGTTTTGTCCGGGCGCTCCTGGTGAGACATCGATGATGATCTTCTGACCTGGATCGAGGATAGAGGAGGCTCTGATGACCTCGACGATTTCAGCGACGAGCTGGTCGTGGCTTTCCTCACCAAAACGTGGTTGCGGACCGGGATCGATCAGGATCGTTGATTCGGTTGGTTTTTCGAGTGCGAATGGATTTACCCAGTTCCAGCCGGGGGCGAGGAAGGTTTGCACTTCGGGTCCAAGGTCTATGCCGTTCTTGGTGATCGATTGGGGAAGGTTCAGTGGTTGCCAGCGGTTGGGGTCGTTGAGGCTTACGCCGGATGTACCATAAACAAGGGGTTCGTTGATTGGAGTGTATCCGGTGGTGTCGGCGTAGCCGTTGGCTTCGTTGGAACCGTCTTCTAAGGAGACGGTCAAGATGGTTTGTCCGATACGATTGCCCACGGACGCGGGACTGTATCCATCGATGGATGCGTATTTCGGATCGTAGCCCTGCTGACTCATGAAATCTTCCAAGGCCAACAATATGGCTTCGTGATTGAAGGCCTTGCGATAGCGCTCTCTAGCTACAGTGTAGACCGCGTGAGAAAGAGCCTCCGCTTGAGCAGCCTCGCGATTTCCTTGCCAGTGGCTCGAATTGAGGTCTTCACGGTGGAAGACAGGGGATGCGTTTGTCCAACCTTCAGGTTGGTACGCCCAATAGGCATCCCACATGGCAGCGGAGCAATGGTAGAACGTACGTGCTACGATGGGGGGATCCGGAAAGTTGATACGTGCACTATCGAGGATTAATTCATTCCATTGGCGTGCAATGTTGCGATCGGAGAAATCGGACCGTACACCCACGACGAACTCAGCGCTCTTGGTGGAGCCCGCATTGTTTGTCGCGATCGAGTAGTAAGTGCCCGCATCGCGCGGTTGCATGTTTTCGATAGTGATCGATCTACCTTCGACACCGGAAAGTAGTTGCCCATTGCGGTACCAGGTGACTCGTGGACGGATCTCGCCGTCGAAGGAGACGGATAGGTTTAAAACATCTCCTCGATTGATTACCAGATTTTCCGGTTGTTGTGTGAATGCCGGCAAGGTATCCCCAGCGAGCAATGACTCATCCTCAATTATTGTCAGTAGTTGATCAGCTGATACTCTTGATAATTCTTGTACAACTCCGCTGGGCCAACGAATTGATAGACTGTGTAGAGGCGCGTCGACGGCGGGAAATCCGAAATGGAGATACGGGCTGAGTTGAGCGAGATAAGCATTAGTGGGATTGAACTCTCGTACGTAGGAAGGTCCATTCTCAGTGGGCTGAAGGGTTACAAAAGCACCAATTCCGTCAGTATTCGATATTCGGCCCTCAAGTCCGATTTTCAGCCAACTATTCGGTGCGGGAGACTCGTTTTGAAGAAGGGTGGGGCGGCTGTGCTCATTGACATAAAAAATATCGAGAGCTCCATCATTGTTGAAATCAAAGGTTACAAGGCCAGAGCCAATAGATCGCTGGTTTGCGTTCTCGGTATGGGATACATCGGTGAAAACTAGGTCGCTGTCATTACGAAACAAATACATCGAGCCTTCGTGGCTTACATGAATTTCGTCAATGTCTTGCTGATTTACCAAAACGATATCGAGGTCGCCATCGTGGTCGTAGTCGAAGAAGTTGGTGCCCCAGCCCCAACCCGATCGGTTGACTCCTGCTTGTATCGATTCGTTCTTGAACAGCCGATTGCCTTGATTGATGTAGAGGGGGTTGTCGTCTGTCGTTAGGATGTCCTGCAAGCCGTCAGTATTGGCAAAGGCGATTGTTGTGACGAACCAGTCTAAGTCGCCGTCGTTATCGACGTCGCCGATGGCCGTTCCCATTCCGTGATGCTCGAGACCGACCCCTGAAGAATTCGTAGCATTGGTGAAGGTACCATCGGCGTTATTCCAATGTAGGGCACTGGTGCTGTAGTCAGAGGTGGTCGCGATGTCTGGCCAGCCATCTTGGTCGAGGTCGGTGATGGAAGGAGCGAAGATCGCGATGCCCGCGCCAGGGAAGAGGTAGTCAGATGATTCTGTTATGTTGGTGAAGTGGCCTGGGTTTGTTTCACCTTTGTTCAGGAAGAGGGCATGGTGCTCGGTTTCTGAGCCTTCGCTGTGGTTGACACCCCAGCTGCCGATGATGACGTCGAGGTAACCATCGCGATTGATATCGCCTACGGTCACAGCGGTAGCTTGGTGGTTCAAGGTCGTGGTAGTATGGTCCAGCCCTTGATTTTCAGCAACTTCGCGAAAGCTACCGTCGCCATTGTTCAGATACAAGAAATGACGACTGTGGTAGGCTGAGCCCACGATCATGTCTGAGTCTCCGTCATTGTCTATATCTGCCCAGGCGGCAACATTTCCCGCATTGGCAGTATCGAGTCCCAGCGGGTTGACGACCTTTGTGAAAGCCCCTCCGTTGTTTTGGTAGAGGATGTCGTCCAACTGATAACGTACAATGTAGATGTCTAGCCATCCGTTGCGGTCGAAATCCATGACGATTGGGGTCCCTCCCCGAACAACGAAATCGTTTTCATTTCCAGCGATCCGCTGGTAGTCGTCGATGCCGACAGCGTCGGTTACATCAGAAAACACAGCACATAGCTTTGGGCTGCTAATCGATAGGATGGATAGCAGAGCGGCTACAAGTCTGCAGACGCAATTGTGATACAGGGACGTTTGGGGCATTGTACTGACCACTAGTGACATGGCCACAGGATAATGCTCGCAAAGGTAGGGTTGGTGTTGCTCTTGTCGATAGAATTGCGTGCAATATGCAAAAAAAAGATTGTAGTCTCCCCCCCAAGCATCTGATGTATTTAATCTATTGAAGCTAACCCCCTCTTTCTACATCAATCATGAAGCCAGTTTCCCGTCGAAATGTCCTTAAGTTGCTGGGAGGCAGCGTATTATTTGCAAGTAATGGTTGCGTCTCGGAGCGGAGCAATGGATCTAGCATTACACGCAGCTCGGTGATTGACCCGAACGATGCTTGGTCTAAAAGCCATGACCGAGTTTGGATTGGTGGAGACTTTTGGGCGAATCCAATGGAAGACTGGCGAATCGCCAACGGAGGAGCTGAATGCATCAGTTTCGGAGGAAACAGAAGTGTTCACTCACTTACGCGCTCGTTGGCGAAGCCAAATGGCGATTTTCTCATGTCTGTGACGGTTTCGCGACTGGGGGAATGGGGTAATGACGGTGGAGGAGGGTTTAGAATCGGAGTCCGAAGCGAGATCGATGAATACCGTAGTAATTGCTTCGTTCAAAGCGGATTAGATGCAGGCATTAAAGGTCGCCAGCTTGTCTTAGGGAACGAGAGTTTGACCGTGAGTGAAGGGTCTATGGCTGCCGACGTACGGCTTACTTTGTCGGGTACGATAGCAGACGGGAAAGCCAATTTGAATTTGGAGGTTCGCTCTACTTCGAGTGATTCTGTTCTCGGTGTGATAAGAACCACCGTATCTGATGCGCTTGTCTTTGGTAACGTGGCGATTGTAAGTAATTTTTCGATACCTTCAATCCCTTACGATCAGGAACAGACTCAACTGAGTAGCGCTCGCTACCGATTCGAGAATTGGACGATGGAAGGCGATGCGTTCTCGGTCGCTGCCGAGCATGCGTTCGGTCCGATCCTTTGGTCGATGTATACGCTTAGCGATTCGCGTTCGGAAGACGGCTTTGTGCTAAAATTGAGTGCATTCACTGGCCCTCTGGGAGCCCACGATAACAAGAGGGTCGAGCTGCAGTGCGATCACGGATCCGGATGGGAGTCCCTAGGCTTCGCGAATCTCGATTCCGACGCTTGGGTAGCCACTTTTCGAATACCGAATTGGAGCGAGAAGAAGGCCGTTCCTTATCGATTGGTTTACCGGGAGAAACATCGAGACCAGAGCGAGACCCCAGCATATTGGGAAGGTGTTGTGAGAGCTAATCCAACGGGGCCGTTGCGAATGGCAGGGCTGACTTGTCAGAACGACTACGCCTTCCCGTACGAACCTGTCGTAAAGAATGTGAAGAAATTGGATCCGGATCTTGTTTTCTTTTCTGGTGACCAGATCTACGAGAACCATGGCGGATTTGGGTACATTCGTGAACCTGCGGAGGGGTCCATTTTAAACTACCTCAGAAAATTCTACCAATTTGGATGGGCATTCAGAGAAGTGATGAAGGATGCTCCGACGGTTTGTCTTCCAGATGATCATGACGTGCTGCAGGGTAATCTCTGGGGAGAGGGCGGGGCTAAAATGGAGAATCCTGATAAGGATCCCGGGGCGTCCATTTTGGGAGGTTATGTTGAGCCTGTAAGGGTAGTAAATGCCGTCCATAGAACGAATGTGGCACACCACCCTGATCCGTACGATCCGACGCCGGCGGAAAGGGGGATTAGTGTTTATTTTGGAGACATGGTGTATGGTGGAGTTGGCTTTGCCATATTGGCGGATCGCCAGTGGAAGAGTGGTCCCGAACGCATCGGAGTAATCGTTGGGCATACAGGGCGGGATGAGGATCCGTTGTTTGTTAATCCGGATTTCAATCCTGAGGGACTTGAACTTTTGGGAGAGCGCCAGGAGCGTTTCTTGAAGGTGTGGGCCGACGACTGGAGAGGTCACAAGCTTAAGGCTGTGTTGAGTCAAACGGTGTTCGCAGGATTGTCTACGCATCAACCCCGCCCGGATCGCTACTTGAAATACGATTTCGATGGAAGCGGCTGGCCGCCTCGCGCTCGGAATCGAGCTATCGGGATCATGCGGACTTCGATGGCATTGCACATTTGTGGTGACACTCACCTCGGCACGTTTTCCCAGTACGGAGTCGAAGCTCAGAGAGATAGCAATTGGGCGTTTTGCACGCCTGCGATTGCGGCCGGCTGGTCCCGTTGGTGGAACCCCGATGACGTGCCGCTTCCATTCGAGAATCGACCGAGTCATGACTTGCCGAATACAGGAGAGTACCAAGACAGCTTTGGCAACAAGGTGTACGTCTATGCGGTTGGAAACCCGCAGGTCGGCACTTCGTCAGATCGCTATAAGAAAGCGCATCAAAAGGGCAGCGGTTTTGGTTTTATTACCTTCGATACCGTGGCCAAGACCTACACTGTCGAGGCTTATCGTTTCTTGGTCGATGCCACGGACGGCAACCCCGCCAACCAGTTCCCTGGCTGGCCAGCGACTATACAGCAGCTCGAGAATCGAGGCGAAAACCGCCTTTCCTAGGGGTGATGTTCCTGGTATTCGAAAGGCAAGCGTAGGCTAGCTTTACTTAATCCCCGTATTTGTTCTGGTACAGGTTGCGGTTGAGCTTTTTGGCTGCATCCACCATTTCGGGATAGGGTACGTCGGCGATGGTGACAAAGCCAACATTGTAGTTCTCGCCGTCGTGGGCCCGGCCGGTGAGCGGGGAGTCGATGTACTGGAACCAATGGGCTCCGACGAAGTAAGGGTTCTCCAATACGCTTTCCATGTACTCGGTGTACATTTCCGCCCGGTCCTTCTGGTCGGCGGCCTCGATAATGCCTGAATCAAAAACGCCGGAATCGCGGGCTCCGAAGTGGTATTCGCCGATGATGCAGGGAAGGTCCATATCTTTGAGGTGCTCCCACTTCTTCTTGCCCAGTCCCTCGCGGTAGTGATTGAAGCTCATGACGTCGACGTACTTCTTGGCTCCGGCCCGGACTTCCTTGCTCATGCCCCAGCTGGCGAAGCGAGCGCCCATGTAAAGGTGATTAGGCAGAACGTCCTCGAGGGCGTCGTGCACAATGCGGAAGTAGGTGCTAGCCAGATCCTCCTTGAGGATGGAGAAGTCGGCGATCATCTCTTCCGAGTGTTCCGTATCGCGGAGGTCGGCATTTTGCTCGAACGCTTTCCAAGAGGCGAAGTCGGTGGCCCACATTTGGTTGAGCGCTCCGATTTGTGGATACTTCTTCTTGAGTATTTTGACAAAAGCCTGCTTGGCCGGGCTATCGGCTAGGGGTTGACGCAGGGCGTCGAGAACTATGCCATAGGTGTCTTCGAGGCCCCAGCTCATTTCGTTGTCGACGAAGACGCCGATGCACCAGGGGCTATTGAGCACTTCGTCGGCTATTACCATGGTGGTGTACTTGGCTCGGCGTTCGAATTCAGGGTCGTAGGGATCGGGGATCGGTCCCCAGTAGTCTGCTCCTGAATACAGGCGCTTGAAGTCGCCGATGATCCAGCCGTTGGCGAAGTAGGGAAAACGCTTGGCGTGGTAGAACTCGGGCGCGACCCAGTTGCCGAAGGAGGTGAAGCCCCAATCGATCATGCGGTCGAGCGTGATGTCGCGCCACTTCTGCAGGTAGGAGCCCGGGAAGGTTTCGCCGTAGCGGCGTTCCAAGTTGGCTTGATAGAAGCTGAAGGTCTCGCCGTGGGGAACTGGCCCCTTGTGCGTGGATCGGCGGTAGCTGTAGTGGTTGGCTAGCTCGCTGTCGTATTCCGGCAGTTCGACGAACATCTTGTGTCGCGTTTTGTCGATGATGTAGCGGGTTTGGCGTACCTTGTCGGAGACGCTGACGATGCCGACCGAGTCTTCTGGCGTGACGTCTTCAGGATCGCGGTAGCGAACGGAGTCGTCGCGGAAGTCGACGCCGGTGAAGGTGGATGTATTCGCCATACGGATATTGGCGATGCCGGAGGAGAAGAAGATGTAGCCGTCGGGATCGATCAGAGCCCATTGTCCTTTGTATTTGTGGGTACGGAAGTGGCCCGTCGCTTCGAACTTGGGGCCGTCTTTCCAGCCGCCCCAAGAGCTGCGGTCCTGCATGGGCTTTGATACGGCGAGCGCTCGCATCTCGGCGTCGGCTAGTTCCTTGAGGTGGCCTTCGTTGGTGACGTTGTACTTGATATCACGCTTAGCGTTTTGTCCGAATTCATCTACGATATCGACTAGGAAATCGGGATCGGTTTTGGGACTGGAAACGAAACGCAGGTTATCGATCACGACCGACTTATCGTGAATGATACTTTGAGTGCCGATTTTGAGCGACTTCACCTTTGAAAAGTCGACTGCGTATTTGTGTCCTCTCACGATCATGCGCGTCGCGTCGAGCGCGAAGGGATCGGGATCGTCGCGCAGGCCGTAGTCTTCGCCGAGGTGTTCGCTTTTCAGTTCGAAGTAGTAGCTACCCGAACTGCGAGCGGGGATTCCTACCGCTCGGCGGATATTATGCCCCTCGGCGTTTGTGACAGTGATGGCGAGGAATACTGAACGATCGCTGGGATTGTATGCGTCGTAGCGCAGATGGAAATCGCCGAGGCTGGTGGTGTCCCAGGGCTGGGCGGGAGTGATTTCGAAGCCGGCGAAATCGGTATCCACCTCGAAGTCGACCTGAAGGGCCTTTTTTCCGTCGCTCACGCCTTTGCCCGAGACGAGCTTGATCGTGGCATTTTCGGCCTTTGGATCAAGGCCGGCATCCGTCTTTTCGAAGGAGGTGATGGGGATTTCCCCAGCGGAGTTGGCAGCGCCAGCAGCGAGAAACGTGAGGACGCTAGCCCATTTCGATGGCGATACAGTAATTTTTCTTTTCTTCATAAAACTGTCCGAACGGCATTTTATCCTGTGTTTTGGTGTCCCATGCAGTTTGGCTATTTCTTTTGCTTCGCTAGACCGTTGGGGAGGGAATGCGAAAGGGTGCCTTTGCGCCGCGGTTCAGGCAGATTGGGAAGACGGTAACAGAGCGGCCCACTGAATGAGGTCGCTCTGTCGCTGTTTTAGAGGGATGTTACCAACGGAAGGTGTTGGTGAGCACCAAGGTCTGCGGGTTGCCTCTGCTGTAGGTCTGCACGATGGGAGTCGTGGGTGCGGAGGCAGCTACAGTGTGTCGGGTGACGAATGGGTCCTCGTCGCCGATATTGTTGATGTTTAGCTGAACTTTCCAATCTACACTGTCCTTCAGGATCTTGCGCTCGTAGGAGGCGTGTAGACCAACGTTAAAGGAGTCCTCTCCGAAGAAGGGGTTGTCTGCATCGACCACAAGTCCAAGTTCTGGGTCTTCGCGGAACGCAAAGCCGGTGGCTGGCTTGTCGCGCCAGATCGCGTTGCCACCGAAACTAATGCCTTTCATCGCTCCGTCTGAAAAGGAGTAGCTGGTCAAGAGAGTGGACTTGTACTGGCGTTCGTTGTTCTTGTAACCGCCGACTTGAGCGAGTTGAAGTGCGAGATCGGTCAGCATTTGGTCGTAGAGTTCGCCGACGGTGATCTCCTCTTCGCGATCGGGTACGATGACAGCTGCGTTGGACTGGAAGGTGGGGCCGTACTCATCGATCAGGTCGAGAGTTACGGGCACGACATTCGAATCGAACGTTTTGTAGTGATCGACTCCGAACATGATCCGCCAATTGCGGGTGATGTTTCCTGTCAGTTGGAATTCCCAGCCCTCGGATTTGAGGTCTTGGGTATCCGAAACCTGAGCGATGTCGTGGTATTCGTTGATGCCAACTGCACCGAACAGGTCGTCCAGGGCGAACCAGACAGGACGCCAAGAGACGGATGCGGTCGAGTTTTTTACGTCCATGTCGAAGATGGTAAATACTCCGCTGATTTTTCCATCCATAAGGCCGAATCGGAAACCAAAGTCTTCCGTCTCGCCTGTCTTTGCGGGTAGGGTGCTATTGTCTGGCCTGAGGTTGAAGTTGGAGGCAGCGAATGAGTCCGCTCGATTGAAGAAGAGTGAGAAGTGATCGATGGGGCCCGCGTTCTCGATAGCGTGAAATACGATGCCTTGATTCGCTGTGTTGGGCTTTGCCCCGGAATTCAAGGTATCGATCGCGTAACCAATTTCCCGAGCAGTAAATCGGACTTCTTCTCCCCCTGTGTCAGGCGCAGGGGAGGTACTGTATTGATAGATTTCGTCTTGGCGCCAACCAAGGGTAGGCACAATACGATCGTCCCAGAAGCGACCTTGCCAGACGAAGAGGGCAGAGTCGATTTCGGTTCTGTTGTTGGTGATGCCGCTGCCATTGATTCCGTTTTGCCAGCTGTAGTTGTTTCCTGGTACTGAGTTGAGCATGCTCTGAAAATCGCGACTCCAGGTCGGCCCCGAGAGCTCCTTATTCTCCAAGTCGACGTAAGTGATGACGCGTCCAAGGGTGGCGCTTTCGTCGGCCGCTGCCGTTCCTTCTGGGATGAGGCGCAGTACGTCCCAGTAGAACTCGTCGGTGTTCTGTTCGAGCATTGCCACAAAGTCATGTTTGCCGAGCCAGGCGAACCGGTCGTTCTCAGCGAAATCGTGCCGGACCGATCCGGACAGGCGCGCCCCTCGCAGGTAGCGATCCTGTTTCAGGCGGAAGCTTGGAGTCGCTAAGGCGAAATAATCGCCGAAGTGTGGATTCTCTGTGATCCCGTCGTCGAGGGTTGTGTTGGCGTCGACGAAGAGGTTGCTGTTGCCGGCTGCGATGAAGTCATAGAGCATGAACTCGTCGTTGTAGGCGAACTCGAGGTTTACTTTTTCGCTGGCCCGGTACTGGACAACGCCTTGGTAATTGCGTCCGGAGAAGTATTGCGACCCAGCAGTTCCGAAGAAGTTGAAGTCTAGTGGGGCGAATTCCAAAGGCAGTGACGCGGCCGAGCCGTTGATCAGCCGTGTAATGTCACCTTGGGCGAAATTTCGCAGGTTGATCATGCGTCCTGAACCATCATTGACAAAGGCGACTTGGTTGACGCTCGTCATCCGGGCAGTTCCCGATGGGTAGGACTCGGCGGGGATGTCTTCGCTTGCTGAAATATCGACTCCCGGGCGTCCGGCTGCGATCCAAGCTGAGACACGATCGCTGCCCACGGAGGGGTCCACGGCGGCTCGGTCCCAAGTCATGTGTTCGGTTCGGAACTTGACGGATAGCTTGTCGTTCGGCGTGTAGTTAATTGCCGAGTATATGCGGCGTTGGTCTTGGAAGCCCGGTTCTATCCAGTGGTCTTGCTCGTCGCTGAGCAGATCGATTCGAGCAGAGAGAACATCTTCAATGAGTACGCGGTTCAGTCCGATGCTGGCACGTAGCGAACCGTGCTCGTCGATGCGGATTTCGGCCTCGTTGGAATTGGAAAAAGTGGCGTCCTTAGTGGTTCGGTTTACCAATCCGGCCGGTTCTCGTGTTACTCCGAAAAGCACAGCGTTGGGGCCGCGGGAAATTTCGAAACGTGAAGCGTTGTAGGTGTCGGAGGGGATATTGGAACGAAACTGGTTGCGTACAATGTTCTCGACTTGGACACCGCGGAAGATCGTGTTGTCGCCCCAGAATTGAGAGCGGGCGTTGCCTCCTCCGAATTGGGTGTCGCTTCGTTCGGCTCCTGGTGTGTAGATGAGCATGTCATTGACGCTCGATGCTGCGGTGTCATCCCAGAACTGCTCGGTTAGGATCGACATGGTGGTCGCTAGGTCCTTGACCGCAGTGTTGAGTCGAGTGCCGGAGAGCGTGTTTTCCGCGACGTATCCGGAATCGTTGGACGAGTTGACTTCGAAGGGAGAGAGCTCGAATATTTCCTCTTTTTTGTTTTCGCTTTCTTGTCCGTGTCCGGCCATAGCGAGGTTCGACATCAGGATTGCGAGAGCGAAGCGGTAGGTTGTCGATCCGCGTTTGCGAGCATTGTTCTCGCGAGGAGTTGCAGCGCAAGCGCTGGCTTTGGGTTGCTTGTTCATCGTTGGGGTGTTTCGGGTTTTACCATTGTCCTTCTGGGCGAAGGAAAAAAACGGTTCTCTGTCGCTTAGGACAAGCCAAGGGGTCTCTGGTCGGGCGACAAGCGATCAATAAACCGATCAGCGTCTAGCCGACGTGGGTGAGAAGCGATCAAGTCACTCGAGAGGGCTGAACGTGAGTCGGTGGTTTGAGCGGTTTACAGTACTAAGTGTATTGCATACAAAATGCAATAAAGTCAAGCCGAACTTTAATTATACCCATAAGATTAGCTTTTCGCTTTCGAACTAGTGCTGGATCGATTGCAATGCGGCTTTTCTAGCTTGGCCAGTTACCACCATCCACGTTGAGGCATTGCTGTGTGATATAATCAGCATCAGAGGAAGCGAGAAATACGGCGGCCGCTGCGACATCCTCTGGTTGTTCGACTCGCCCCAGGGGGATTGTGGAAATGGCTTTGCGGATTGGTTCTCCTTCTGCAACTCCGGATAGTAGGGCGAATTGCTTGTCGAGAGCCTCCCACAGGGGGGTGTCCACCACCCCTGGAGCGATGGCGTTCACATTGATCTTGTGGGGTGCTAGGGCTAGGGCGATGGACTGGGTCATGCTGATGACGGCAGCCTTTGTAGCGCAGTAAGCCATGACCAGTGATTCTCCGCGTCTTCCGGCTTGGGAAGCGAGATTGATTATTTTGCCGCAGCGTTTAGCTTCGATCAAATATTGGGCTACCTCCTGACAGCAGATCATGACGCTCTGGCAGTTCACCCTAAAGAGTCGATCAAAGTCCGCTTCTGTAGTCTCGAGGAAAGGAATGATTTTTCCAGTTCCTGCGTTGTTTACCAAAATATCGATACGACCGAAGGCGGCCAATCCTTGTTCGACTGCTTCCCGAACGGCTTGTCGGTTGGTGACGTCAGCCTCGACCGCGATCGCCTTGCCTTGTCGAGAAACAATATCCTGAGCGACGGTATTCGCGCCATCGATATCGATGTCGACAATGACAACACCTGCACCTTCGGCCGCGAATCTTTGGCAAATGGCTCGGCCGATACCGACTGCGCCTCCAGTAACGATAGCTGTTTTTCCTTGGAGTCTCATTGTAAAGTTGGTCGTTGTTTTCGTTGGGAATGGCGATTCCTGGATATGGATAAGGCACCTGACTCTATCGATTTTCACGTTGGGCGTTCGAGTCTTGCCAGCAGGTGATATTGCAGATTTCGGCTGGCCAACACTCTATGAATCAGGGGATGGGACCGTTTTTCCATTCATCACAAAGTTCAGTTCTAGGGAATCCGAGTAATAATGGGGAGTTTTCCTTCGTTTTAGGCGTTTCCTTTCTCCGGAGGAAATCGGGGGGTCGTGAAATCGGACGTATGATGGTTAGCAATGATTTTATGCGCTAGGCAATTCTGAAATTGCATGCAAAGGACAATATTTAGGTCTCCCTGCTCATCCGTTCCTTTCCTAGGAATGAATGAATGTTGTGGTGCAAAGAGTGATTTGGAATTGGAAAAAGCAACAAAGTACTGCTTTAGCGTCGTAGGTGCGTTGAGCGTTTGGGGGCGATGAAGTGGTCACGCCGTATATCTAGGCAAGAACCCATTTCAGGGCAGCCTATGCAACGCTCGGGCAGGTGGGGAAACGACGTGAGGAGCCGCTGGGACGGATTCAATCTCTGCGAACGAGAATCACCCAGTCTTGATTTGCCGTTTTGGGAGCCTCGCCAAGGTCGTGCAGTCCAAGGCCGGATACGGATAAGACGCTACCTTCTTGCAGTCCGCCACCTTGCAAAGGGTCATACCAGCGGATGCTGAAGCGTTGGGCGTCCGATCCGAGTTCGAGTTCGGTCGTGATTGAGTCGGGCGAATAGATGGCGTAGATCTCGCCCGGTTTGGCGAAGCAGTAGTCGTCTGTCCTTGGGGTAAGTTCATCATGCGACGCCATTTCGGAAAAGGGTAGGTATTCGTGAAAGAATACGGTGGCGAAGCGTGTTAGGTCCCAAATTCGGTCGCGGCTGCGCCAATCTTCGAGGCTGAGGTCATTATGGGCGTAATGAGCCCCGAAGTACCACTCGATCCCCGCTGCTCCGCCCATGAGGCTACCCCAGAGGGCGTAACGGCGAATTGTATCGTGGTCGGGGTCGTCTGTATCGGGTAATACTCCGCGGTGCCACTTGCCTTGTTCGTCGAAGGTAATCAGCCAGGGGTGGTCTGACGAGTCGGCGAGGTTTTTCCATTTGATGATCTCGGAATGGGCCTGTTCGCGACGATCGATTTGGAAGGACATGCCGTCGTAGGATCGGTGGCCGAGCAGGGGCGTCAGGAGCTCGTACTTTTCGTGGGCGGTGGAGTGGGTGTGGAGGACGATAGGGTGTTGGTAGGGATCGGCGCGGTCGATGAAGTCGGCCATGGCCTTTTGCTGGTCGGCGCTTTGGCCGCGCGGCGACCAGTGCACGGGACCGTTTTCCTCGCCGAGGTTCCAGACCAGGGCGAGGTGGTGTCCGAAGCGGGCGATCAGCTCGCTGTAGTAGAGCTTGCGCAGAGGGCCGGTCTCGCCGTCGTCGAGCAGGAGTTCGTTTTCCGTCTCCTGCGTGACTACGTGCAAAAGGATGCCTTTCTCCTGCAGGTGGCGAAATGCGATTTCCCATTGGTCGAGCTTGCTGCAGTCGAAGCGGTCCCGGGTGTGGTGGTCTAGGTAGGGCCAGACGTCCTTGCCGTCGCCATCGATGTTCATGGTGAGGAAATAGATCGAGTTGACCCCCTTGCTCGCAAGGTAGTTGATGCCGCCGATCAGTCCCTTGCCTTTGCCGTCGCGCCAAGTGGGATCCCCCTCTTGCCAGTCCTGTAGGTGAGGGGCGAATACGTGCAGTTTTTCGTCGGCGGACGCTTCGCCATCGCGGGCTTCCGCCACGTAGCGGTAGGTGCCGTCGAAATCCTGGTAGCCCAGCAGGTTCTCGGGACTGCCGGCGCCGCCTTTGATCCAGTATCGATCGGAGGCGGCGAAATAGAAGTATCCGTTTCGCGCTGACAAACGTCCCAGCGAACGGAAGTCTCTACCTTCGACGTCGCGAGGAAGCACTTGGAAACTACCCTCCGCGTGGGACAGAGGGACTTGTTTGCCCGCTTGACGGGAGGGGTCGATGGCGATCATGGGACTGAGGCACAGGCTGGCCTTGTAGCGCCACTCGCCGGGCTGGTCCGGAGTGAAGCGGACTTTCCACTGATTGCCCGAAACTGCCCCGGTTTCCGCCGCGTTGCCATCGGCGGCGTAGAAGCCTCGAATGATGTAGCGAGACTGGGCGTGGACGAATTCGACCTGCAGACGGTAGTCGGTAAAAGGATTGAGTTCCGCTGTTTCGGAGCTTTGCGGACCGGTGAATGACAGTTCCAAAGTGTGCCAGCGCTTGACGGTTTCGGCGCGAGCCGAGGTGACAATCGCGAGATGAGCGAGGATGACGGCGATGGCGATTCGGATAATTGTGGGGCGCTTCATTCGATGGGCGGGGTGAACGTTTAGGTAAATGAGGGAATGGGTGCTGAGAGCAAGACGTAGGCGAGGCGTGGAACTCGTGCTAAAGAGCGGCATTTAAATATTGAATGCAATAGACAAAGTGCATTTCTTGGTCGCTCGTTGGCGTCGCCGTCGATGCCGGTTGATTAAGCGCCCACTCCAACGAGACCCTTACCCCTATAAAGATCAAGGTCCTGACGGACTCCAAGCCATGCAGCACGCCTTTCTGCTTCTTTTTGTTTTGGCCCTAGCGCCAAGTCGTCTCATTTCCGCTCCCTTCTCTCAGTTGGACGCCTACGCCTACCGAACGGAAAGCATCGAAACGGTCATGAAGAAGGTTGCCCGTCACCAGCTGGAGTTGTATGGCGGGGCGGTGCCGACCAAGGATTGGTTGGTCGGCACGTTCTTCTCGTCATTTGTAGCCGCGTACCAGGAAACGGGCGACGAGTGGTATATCGACCAAGCAAGGGAGTGGGGAGAATGTTCGCAGTGGGATATTCGCAATCCGGTGGATGCGGATGATGTTTGCCCAGGGCAGACATATCTGGATCTGTATTTCGTTCTAGGGGGAGAGGAGAAGATCGAGAGCCTGAATTCCAAACTATCCTCGTATTTGGGGGTGAAGCAGCTCGAACCAGGCGCGTTCAGAGAGTGGATACAGGAGCCGATAGACTTCGTGGGCCGCGAGCTGTGGCATTGGTGCGATGCTCTCTACATGGCGCCTCCGGTGTACGCCCGCATGGGAAAAGCGACTGGCGACGAACGTTATTTCCAGGATCTGCATCGGCTTTACTGGGACGCGGTCGACTTTCTCTACGATCCCGAGGAGCAGCTCTTCTTTCGGGATGCGGCCTATTTCGATCAATCGACGCCCAATGGGAAAAAGGTCTTTTGGGGGCGGGGCAACGGGTGGGTCTTGGGAGGCCTGGCTCGGATGCTGGAGTTTATCCCGATCGACGATCCCGAACGCGAGCGGTACTTGCGACTCTTCGTTGATCTGGCCTTTGGCGTGGCGAAGCATCAGCAGCCTGACGGGTTGTGGCGGTCCAGCTTGAATGATCCGGCATGGCATCCAGAAAAGGAAACAAGCGGGTCCGCGTTCTATGTGTACGCCATGACCAAGGGAATTAACGAGGGATGGCTGCCGCGGGCGTATTTCGAGCCGGTCGTTTTGCGGGGCTGGAGCGGATTGTTGGGCTGTGTATCTCCGGAGGGGCGCTTGGGCTACGTGCAATTGGTCGCTGGATCTCCTTATGCGACGCGGGCGCAAGACAATCGTGACTACGCGGCAGGCGCGTTCATCTTGGCTGGGGTGGAAATGCTCAAGCTGCAACCGTCGCGCGCGATGGCGGCTCTTACGGCACAGCGGTTCCAGCCACGACTGGTTGCGGAAGACGGCGCTTGGACGTGGTTCAACGATGAACGGGTCATCTTTCATGAAGATGCCTTTTATGCCTCCTACAGGAAGAGCGACGGCAGGACCGCGGTGACCTCCTATGGCTTGGAGTCCAAGCCGAGCTGCTATGCCCGCTATGAGTACGAGCTCGGCTCTTGGACGGAGAAGGATAATTACAACAACGCGTCTTTGCTAGCGCTTGGCCCGGATCGTATCCTTGCGGGGTACACCAAGCATGGTACCTCCAGCTCCTTTAACACGAGGCTACTGTCATTGCAGCGGTGGAAAGAGGCAACTTTGTCTGGGGAGGCCAAGGCTCTCGATATCGAGGCTCGTCACGAATCGACCTACCAAAATCTAATGCGACTCGAAGGCGAAGGCGGGAGGATCTACAACTTCATTCAGGGAGAAAGCCTCAATCCCTACTTCGCGTGTTCCGATGACAATGGGCAAACCTGGTCTGAGCCGGTGATGCTGCTCAAAGCCGACGAGGACAGCGGTCAACGTCCTTACGTCAGGTATGCTTCGAATGGCGCCGGTCGTATCGACTTCTTTTATACGGACGGTCATCTGCGACGCAGTCCGAGGAACAGTATCTATCACCTCTACTACGAAGAAGGGCGCTTTTGCACGTCGACAGGCGTTGTTCTACGAACGTTGGAGACGATTCGCGACAAGCCGATTGATTTAGAGGAAGGAACGCTGGTTTTCGATTGCGGCACTCCCCATGGGCGTGGATGGGTATGGGATCTCGAATACGATTCCGCTGGGCAACCCTGGGGCGCGTTCATCAGCGTGCCGAGCGGGCAGGTCGGAACAGGGTTGCGCTATTGCGACGCGCGTTTTGCGTTGGAAAAGGGATGGCAGGTCGAGGAGATCGCCTATGCGGGAAGCAATCTGTATCCGGCGGAAGAACATTGCACAGGAGGCATAACCCTCGATCCTCAGAACGAGAACCAGGTGGTGATTTCGACGAACGTTTCGCCGGACTCCGGCAAGGCGCTGCCCCAGGGAATCTATCAGTTGTTTAAGGGGACGCGTGACTCCGAGGGATGGAAGTGGGAGCAGTTGACCCATGATCCGCGTTGCGACCAATTGAGACCGGTGATCGTTCGCGGTTATCCGGAAGCCCTTTTTTGGTTAGCTGGAGACTATCGATCCTATCGCGACTTCGACTGCTCGATACAAGCGACGATTGGATACTGACAGGAGTGAACAGTAGCTTCTCGGTGCGTTGTAAGTAATTGAGGATACGCTAGTCGGAGGATTTCGTTATGAAGAAAAAGATATGGTTTAGGTTTGGTTTCTGGCGGTCGGTGGCGCTCTTGCTGTCGACTTCGTCTGTGTGGGGAGGCATTCCGGAGAATGCGAAGCCGGGGGAATCCTTTGCGCTTATGGCCAAAGACACAGGGTGGTGCTGGTTTCAGGATCCCCGAGCGATCATTCTCCAAGGCAAGCTTGTGATCGGGGGCGTAGATGGACAGACTGGCGACGTGACGCTCGGAGTCTTCGATTTGGCGACAGAGACAGCGCTTGGCTCCGCGCTGCTGCACCCTGCGCTGCAGCGGGACGACCACAACGCGCCAGCCTTGTATGGCCGCCCTGACGGGCGACTTTTGGCTATGTGGTCGATGCACGGCAACGAGAAGAAGCACTATTATCGGGTTTCCGAGGCAGACGACTTTCTTCGCTGGGGAGCCTTGCGGGAGTACAACCACGACTATGCAGACAAGCGGGGCGTCACGTACACCAATCTCTACTACTTGGAAGACCAAGGCGCTTTGTATAATATTTTTCGAGACGGCGAGCACTTCAATCCTTGCTACATACGATCGACCGATCATGGCGAGACTTGGGGTGAGTTGACCCATTTCATCACGCATGATTTGGGGAGTCGCCAGCGCCCTTATGCCCGCTACGTGCAAAAGGACGCGAGTACCGTCGCTATTTCGTTTACCGACGCACATCCGCGACAATACGGAAATCACATCTACTATGCCGCTTATCGCGATGGAGCGTTTTTCCGGGCTGACGGGTCGGAAATCAAGCGTCTCTCCCAGGGGCCCCTGCGCACCGGAGAGGCGGAGCGTGTGTATGAGGGCAGTGGTCAGCGGCGCGAAGGCGGTCATGGCGAGAGCGCTCCCAACAGCGCCTGGACCGGCGCCATGGCGGTTGATAGAGACGGGAATCCACATATCGGATACTCGCTCTATCTCACGAATGAGGATCATCGCTATCGGTTGGCTAGCTGGGACGGGGCAAAATGGGTTGACCGGGAAATCGCCTTTGCCGGCAACTGCTTGTGGGATGTGGAAACAAGCTACACAGGCTTGCTGGCCTTCGATCCTGGGGATCCCCGCCGCGTCTATATTTCAACGGATGTGGATCCGGCGACTGGCGAGAGTTCTGGAGGCGTGCACGAGATTTACACGGCATGGATCGAGGCTGTTGACGACGTATCCACGATCGAATGGTCGCCGATAACGCGAGGTTCCGAGCATCGCAACATTCGGCCGATGGTGGTCGCAGGCGATGGATACAAGGCCTTGGTGTGGCAGAACGGTCCGTGGACCGGGTTCGTGAACTACGACACGGATGCGGTCGGACTGGTGCTGGAGCGGCCCTGAGTTGGGGGAGCATTTGTAGTAGCTTGGAACGTATCGCACGATTGTTCGTTGTTTCTGAATTATTGATGTCAAAAATTCAGAGATTTTGGGTTAATTAGAGCAATAAAGTACTACTTTAAGCTCGCAGGCGCGTAGAGCGCTAGGGGGCGATCGAGTAAGCTATGGCTATGAAAAACATTGGTTTGGCGGCGTTGCCGGAAAAAGGAATTTTGGATAAAGTGGTGGCGGAGTTGGTGGGGCCTTTGTCGAAGCCAAAACCAGCCCGGATTGCGATCGTAGCCTGCGGGACACGTATTCACTTTCCTTGGGACAAGGCCTGCGCTCGCTATGATCAGGCGCATCGAGTCTTCAGCAAGGCGGTGGGCGCTTTGCCGATCGAGGTGATACGAGCACCTGAACCTTACGAGGATCCGGAGGCGCTCTGCGACTACCTCGACTCGGAGTTGAAGAGCGGATTGGCGGGCATCGTGTTTTTTCATGCGGCCTACACAGCGGGGGAAATCGGATCTTGCCTCGGGCGCTGGTTGATCGACCGGCATGTTCCCTTGCTATCCTGGGCCTGGCCGGAGCAGGGCACGGGCGGGAGCAACGAAGCCAATAGCCTGACCTGCCAAAACTTTCTCTTGCAGATGTGGAAGCAGATGGGCGTGCCTTACGCGTGGATACATGAGGAAATCGACGAGGCCGCTAACGAAGTGTTGGCTCAGTTTTCTCGGGCGGCGTATGCTCGGCAAGGATTTCGGTCGGCCAAGCTTTTGCATGCTGGCGGCTCGCGAGTGACTGGTTTTTACGATGGGGAAGTCGACGAGCTGGAGGTGATGAAGAACCTCGGGTGCCGTTTCGATCGGGTTGATCTCGAAACCGTATACCAACATGCCAAGGCTCGATTCAAGGACGCAGAGGTATTGCGATTGAAGAAGGCATTGGAGTCGCACCCTGCCTGCTCCAAGGTAGACCTGCCGGAGGAGCAGATCCTGAAGACCTATCGCCTGGGATTGGGGATTCTGGATCTGGCTCGAAAGCATGGCTATGTCGGGGCCACGGTGAAGAGTTGGCCGGACCTATTTGACTGTTACGGTTGCGCGATTGACGGGGCCGTATCCATGATGAATGACTACGGTTTCTGCGTGGCGGAAGAGGGCGAGATGAATGGCCTGCTCTCTTCCCTGTCGCTTTGGCTGCTGTCCAACGGGTCCGCGATTCCCACGATGATGGATCTCTCCCTATGGAAGCAAAAGGAGGACCGTTTGGGAATTTGGCACTGCGGGGCTTCGCCGACTCGGTTGATGAAGCCCGGTACCCAGTTTGCTGCGACAAGGCATTCCATACTGGAGAATGGCGACCCTGATACGGCGGTCGGACTGATGCTGGAGTTCCTTCTGCGCAATGGCCCGATCACGGTAATGCGCTATCTGGCGCCCGACGCGGCCAAGTGGTTTGCCTTCGAAGGAGAGTTTGTCGATACGGAACTCGACTATCGCGGCAGCTATGGGCTGATGAAAGCGACCGGCGAAGCCAGCTTGGGACAGATCATGGGGACGATCTTCGATGCCGGATTGGACCACCACTGGAGCGTTGGCTACGGGCACTGGCTGGACGAGCTGCGCATGCTCAATCACTTTTGCGGCTTGTCGGAAATCTCGCTGCGTCAAGGCGTGGCCAACCACGGCCTGAGCCGTTAGAGCGATGACCCAGAATATGCTCAGTTCATTGGCGGAGCGTACCGAAGCATTGGGTACGAAGGTATCGACTGCGACGGTCGTGATGGGCTTTGACGCCTTTGTGGACGAATCCCTGCGGATCGTGGGGGGACGGACTTCGCCTGAGTCGTACCAGCCCATACCGACGATTGGGGACTTTGGCGCTTGGGCCTCGGCTGCGGCCGGCCGCAGCGGCTCGCGGGAGTTTGTTTGCGAAGATGTGGTCGCGGGAGGGTGTTCCGTCAATTGTGGCGACGGGATCGCGAGTATGGGATTCCAGCTGCGATCATTCGCGGGCGTTGGCTCGCCGGCACATGCGGCGTTCGAAGGCTTTGCAAAGAAGTGCGCTGCGGTGGAGTCGCTCGGCATGGAGCCAGGGCGAGCCTTGGTGACAGAGTTCGACGATGGAAAGCTAATGTTCTGTTCCTTCAGTCACTTTGCGAAGTTCAAGCCGGATTACCTGCGGGTCCAGATGGCGAATGGTTGTTTCCGGTCGATTTGCAAACAAGCTCAGGGAATCGCACTCACCAGTTGGTCCGTGTATCCTTACATGACGGACTGCTGGAAGTATTTAATCGAAGAGGAGCTCGCCGGCATATCGCAGCGTCCGCACTTGTTTTTCGATCTGGCTGACCCGGCCAGTCGTTCGCCGCAGGATATTGTGGCGATGATTGAGATGCTAGGCCGTTTCGAGGAGATCGGGCGCGTGAGCTTGAGCCTAAATGGCAACGAAGCGAACCGACTGGCGAGCGCATTGGGCATTCCAACCGCTGATGAAAGCGCGTCAGAGCAGGAGCGTCTGTGCGTTGCCTTGCGGGAGCGTGCGAGCATCAGCGAGGCCAGTATTCATCTGGTGAAGGGCGCGTCTTTGGCGACGACGGATACGGTCGCGACCGTTGAGGGCCCGGTCTGTCGCAAACCGAAGAAGAGCGTGGGTGCGGGCGATCGCTTCAATGCGGGATACCTTGCGGGCCTCATTCTCGATCTGAGCCCTGCGGAGCGCTTGGCCCTCGGGGCAGCGTCCTCCGGCTTTTTCGTGCGCCATGCCCGTAGCGCGAGCTGGGGGGAGTTAACTGCATTTATCAGAAAGTGGGGCGAAGGCGCCCTCGACAAACAAAATCCAAGCACCGAATTGAACCATGAAATCTCTCGATAGAAAACTTGAAATTCTCAGGCAGAATCCGAAGGCGAACGAATTCATCATCGCCGACGCCAAAGACGCCGACATGGCTTGGGGAGTCGCCTGTCCCGGCACGGTGTATCCATCGAACGGATCAAGCGGATTCCGCAGCATGACGGATTTCTTGGAGCAAATGCGGGAGATGACCGCCTCTGGCCTGGTTGACATTCTGTTGGCCTCCAATTCGGCCATGAGCCGTCTCGCCCACGAAGAAAACCTGTTTGCTGACAGCGAGGTGACCCCCGCGATCCGGGCCAACGATACGACCGATGTTTGGATTAGCCGAGTGGCGAACTATCGGAGCGAGCCGTCGCGTCCGTTTCGCTCGGCCTACCTGCGGGAAGCCCAGTACGGCAGTCTGACGGCGGAGCGGGCGGGCGAGCCCAAGGTCAATCTCGGCTTGTACTCGATCACCTTCAACAACGACTTGGAAGCCGACTACAACAGTATGCTCGCGTTTCGAGAGTTCCGGCTCGAGGCGGCGGAGGCAGGTTTTGACTATTTCCTCGAAGTCTTCGCTCCCAATGTGGCGGATTGCGGGATTGCTCCGGAATTGATTCCCAGCTTCGTGAACGACAGTTTGGTGCGGGCTTTGGCGGGGGTCTCTCGAGCGCACTGGCCGAAGTTTCTCAAAATTCCCTATTTCGGTCCCCAAGCGATGGAGGAGCTGGCGGCCTACGACGATGAGCTGGTGGTCGGCATTCTAGGGGGTGGCCCGGGCACGACTTACGATGCGTTCAAGCAATTGGCCGAGGCCAAGAAATATGGCGCTCGGGTGGCGCTTTACGGACGCAAGATCAAGGAGGCCGAGCATCCGATTGCTTTTGTCCGCTTTTTGCGGGCGATCGCGGAAGAGAAAATCGGCCCTGAGGAGGCGGTGAAGGCGTATCACGGCGAGCTGCAGAAGCTTGGCATCCCGCCCAAGCGCGATCTGGCCAAGGACAGCGAGCTTACGGCAGTCGAGCTGAGCTACGCTTCCTAGGTCAAGAGACATTTTAACCCGAAGACCCCAAAATATGAATACATTAGAAGCAATGCATCTATCGGAAGCGTCGCAAGCGTTTCTAGATAGCGAACTCGGATCCTTTGTGAACAATGAATGGGTCCGACCTGATGCCGAGAGTGTAAGTGTGATCCAAGATCCCTGCACGACCGAAGTCATCGCTCGCGTGGCGAAAGGAAATCAGAGTACGCTGAACGAAGCGGTCGAGGCCGCCCACTTGGCATTCAACGACTGGAGCCGCCTGCCTGCGGTGGAGCGAGCGGTTTACCTGCATCGGCTGGCCGATGCCCTGGAAAGAAACTTCGATACGATCGCCGAGATCGAGTCGCTTGATGTCGGTAAGGCGATCGTGAATACAAAGGGGTTCGATATCCCCTTTGGCGTGGATTGTATTCGCTATTTCGCCGATTTGGCAACGGCTTTGCCAGCCGATACGCCATTGGCGATCAAGAACATGGAGGCTAAGATTCATCGAGTGCCCTATGGGGTATGCGGTTTTGTCTTTCCCTGGAATTTCCCCTACAACCTTTTGCTCTGGGGAATCATTCCTGCCCTGGCAGCCGGCAACACGGTGGTGATCAAGCCGGCGGAACTCACGCCGCTTAGTACGCTTTTCGTGGCCAAGCTCGCCCAGGAAGCCGGATTCCCCAAGGGTGTCATCAACGTGGTGACCGGCAGTGGCAGCGTGATTGGCAGCGCCTTGTGCAGTCATCCGAAGGTGAAGCGCATGTCGTTCACCGGCTCGAGCGAAGTCGGCAAGCAGATTGGCGAAGCCTGTGGACGGGCCTTGATCCCTTGTAAGCTCGAGCTAGGTGGAAAGGGCGCGGCGATCGTTTTCGAGGACGCGGATTTGGATTTGGCGGCGGAGCAGTTGTCTGCGGCGATTACCTTCAATACGGGGCAGGTGTGCTGCACGGCGACGCGCTGGATCGTGCAGGAGTCGGTGGCGGATACTTTTACGGAAAAGGTCGTGGCCAAGCTGAAGGCGGTCAAGATCGGCCATGGTTTGGCGGCCGATACTGGGATGGGTCCGATGGCGAGCGAGAAACAGCTCAATACGGTGATCGACTATCTGGAAACAGGAAAAGCGCAGGGAGCGAAAGCGATTCTCGATGGAGAACGTCTCCAGCCAAGCGGCTGCGAAAAGGGGTATTTCATGAGCCCGTCATTGCTGAGTGGGGACAGCTCGAACATCTGTTTCAAGGAAGAGATCTTTGGCCCCAGCGCCTACCTGACCACTTTCAAGGACGAGGAAGAGGCGCTGGCTCAGGTGCACTCGATCGATTACGGTTTGGCGAATAGCGTATTTTCCGAGGATTTGGACAAGGCGCGACGGGTCGCGGACCGAATGATTTGCGGAAACAATTGGATCAATGCCCACAATGTGTTTGCCTATGGCCTGCCCTACGGTGGGGTGAATCTCAGTGGCCTCGGCGGCGGCGTAAATAGCCCGGAAACCTATTACGACTACTTGAGGCCGCAAACGGTTGCCCGTCCACTGTGATGATTGAGCAAATACAGAGCAACCTCGTTTCTGCCCAGGTGGCGTCGCAGGTGGGGCATATCGCGCCAGTGCGGTTCGATTTGGGAAACGGCTCCTTCGCGGAGCCGTATTCCCTGGCCGGATGGGGCCCAGAGGATTGTCCCGAGCAGGCCCCCGCGGTGCAATGGCTACGAGGCGAGTTCTTCTGTTTTCCTTTTGGCATGAACGAAAGCTTCGAACACATCCACGGACCTGCGGCTAACGGACCTTGGAGCGTGCAGGAGCGAGATTCGGGGCGACTTGCGTTGGCCATCGATTTGCCGGAAGGCAAGGGCAGCATCATTAAACGGGTGTCGCTTCGCGATGGCGAGCGGGCGCTGTATCTGGAGCATGAAGTGCGGGGAGTGGAAGGGCGATACAACTACGCTCATCATCCCGTTATCTTCTTTCCGGAAGGGGAGGCGGCAGAAGTGCGGGTCAATCCCTTCCGGTACGCTTCTACCTTTCCGGAACGCTTTGGCGATCCGGAACGGGGCGATATCAATCTCCTGTCAGAAGGGGCTCGCTTCGATGACTTGGGGCGGGTTCCACTAAGGAATGGGGAATCGCTATCGATTGCCCAGTATCCGACGGACGAGCGTCTAGAGGACATGGTGATGTTTGCCGCTCGAGATGATATTGAGCTGGGGTGGACTGCTGTATCCTTCGATGGATACGTTTGGCTGTCGCTCGTCAGTCGTCGCGATTTTCCGTCGACCTTGTTCTGGCTTTCAAATGGCGGGTGTCAGGGGACTCCATGGAATGGTGTCAATGGTCGTCGACTTGGGGTAGAAGATGCGTGTTCCTATTTCAGCAAGGGGCTCGAAGAGAGCAGGCGTGATTTGCTCGGCGATTTGGGGGTGGCGACAACGGCGGCGTTTTCCCCTGGGACACCCACTTTCCTGAGGGCGATCCAGCTCGTTCATCCGACCCAGGGGCGAAAGGCAGTCGAAACGGTGACGCCGGTCGAAGAATCAAATTTCGTGCGGCTTTGTTTCGAAGACGGGAGTTCGGATTTCGTTCCGGTCGACTGGAGGTGGGCGCTAAAGAAAGGTTCCAAACAATGAATACGGAAGTGGGTTCTGAGATAGAGTTAAAGAAACTGTTGTTGGACTTGGGCTGGATTGGAGCGGCCGAAGCGCAGCTGACCCCGCTGACCGGGGGCGTTTCGAGCGAGATCTATCTGGTACGCGATGGCGAACGGCAGTTCGTGGTGAAGCGTGCCTTGAAGAAGCTCAAGGTCGCGGCGGACTGGTACGCGGATACATCGCGAAACGATTCCGAGCAGGCCTACATGCGCTATGTGAGTCGCTTCCGTCCCGATGCGATGCCGGAGATTATAGCTAGCGACAAGGCAGCTGGGCTGTTCGCGATGGAGTTTCTCGACGGCTTCGAGAACTGGAAAGCGTCGCTTCTGTCAGGCGTAGCGGATATGGACCTGGCGTATCGGGCGGGGAAGTTGCTGGGGGAGATCCATGCCCAATCCTGGGGAGACGAAGAAGCTCAGGAGGCCTTCGACACGCTGCCGAACTTCGACCAGCTTCGGGTGGATCCCTACCTGAGGGCTACGGCGGAGAAGCACCCGCACTTGAGAGCTGCGATTCTGGAGGAGGCTGATCGCCTGATGCGGAGCCGGAACTGTCTCGTCCATGGCGACTTCAGCCCGAAAAACATTCTCTTCCGAAGCGAGCGACTGGTGCCGCTGGACTGCGAAGTCGCTTGCTATGCCGACGCGGCCTTCGACCTGAGTTTCTTCCTTAACCACTTTTTCCTGAAAAGCCTCTACCATGGCCGGGAGGGGAAGCGCTTTGCGAAGCTTGACGACCCGGCTCGCCGTGGCTATCGCGAGGCAAACCCTGCCCATGCTGATGAAGTGGAAGCCGGTACAGCACGACTGCTGCCAATGCTGATGCTCGCTCGGGTGGATGGGAAGAGTCCGGTCGAATACCTCGATGATGACCAACGGGATTTCATCCGGCGATTCGTGAACAGCGAACGGGTGGCAGGAAATCAGAATTTGGATACGATCAAGAATCAGTGGCTGCAACAGCTAGGAGCCTTAAAGCAATGAAGATAAAGAAACTAGACGCTTATCAAATATTCGACTCGAGAGGCATGCCTACCGTGGAGGTCGAACTCACCTTGTCCGATGACACAGTCGGCCGAGGGCTGGTACCCAGCGGCGCTTCGACCGGGCAATTCGAGGCCTTGGAACTACGGGATGGGGATCGCCGGAAGTTCCGCGGGAAGTCGGTTTACAAGGCGATCGAGAGCGTAAAGGGGGAGATCGCTCAGGCCCTGGTTGGGCGTGACGTCTACGATCAGCGTGGTTTGGACCAGGCATTGATCGACCTCGACGGCACGGGCAACAAGAGCCGACTGGGAGCGAACGGGATATTGGGCGTTTCCATGGCAGCTGCCTATGCGGCGGCGAATAGTCGAGGCCAGCAGCTCTTCGAGTATTTGGGGAATGGAGACGGGAACCTATTGCCCTTGCCTGAAATTCAGATCATCGGGGGCGGCGCTCATGCGAACTGGCGTACCGACGTGCAGGACTTTCTGGTTATCGCCAACGGGGCGCGGGATTACGCAGAGACGCTAGAGATAACCTACAATGTGTATCATGCGGCTGGTGACATTTTCCGCGAGCGGGGCAAGTACTTTGGAATTGCGGACGAGGGCGGGTATTGGCCCGAGTTCGACAGCAACGAAGCGGTTTTCGAGGTCTTTCTGGAAGCGATAGAACGCGCGGGGTATGTGCCGGGCCGGCACGCCTCCATATCTTTGGATATCGCGGCCAGCGACTTGTTTGACGAGGAGAGCCAGACCTACCGTTTTCGTTTGGAGAATCGCAGCTATTCTCGGGAAGCCTTTGCCGAGCTCATGATCGAGTGGTGCGAGAAGTATCCCATCCTTTCGATCGAGGATCCGGCGGCGGATACGGATTGGGAAAGCTGGAAGCGCATCTACGAGGCCGTTGGCCACAAAGTTCAGATCATTGGCGACGATCTTTTTACGACCAATCTGAAGCGTATCCAAGAAGGCATTTCGCGCGGCGTGGCCAATAGCGTGCTGATCAAGCTCAACCAAATCGGTTCGGTCACGGAGACGATGGAAGCGATTCGAGCGACCCAAGCGGCGGGCTGGCTGCCGGTGGTTTCGGCCCGCAGTGGTGAGACCGAGGACGCGTTTATCTGCCACCTCGCAGTGGCCACGAACGCTGGGCAGCTCAAGGTCGGTTCGTTTGCCCGCAGCGAGCGGATGGTGAAGTGGAACGAGTGCCTGAGGATCGAGCGTCGGCTCGGCGAGCGGGCACGATTTGTTGGATCACGAATCTACGATTTAATATTCGCTCAGCGCTTGACCACTTGAGAGTATCCAATAGGAGAAGCACTATTGGCTTCAATATCCGTTGCTGTTCGCAAATAGAGGGGATTAGCAATTGGAGTCTATCGGAATTGCAAATCATGTTTGGTGATAGAGGCAGTTAAAAACTGCTCCTATTAGTTTTGTTCGTCTGATTGGTTTTGTTGCACTGTAGTATTGCATTTGATGGCAACCGTACCAATGCAGTCTTACGCTTCGAACGAAAGTCGTGTATCTGCTAGTGCAACGAGCGAAATCACTTGATGCTAAACTGCGTCGCGCCTTTCTTCCAGGGTCGCACGTACATCTGCCATCATGTTGTGAGTAAGCGGGTACTTTATCATCAGTATGAACATCGCTGCTGCGGCGCTAGCTGGTATGAGGGCGTAGGACCAAATCAACCTAGATAGCGTTTCGGGGCTTTGATTGCCTCCTAAACTGACGTCGAAACCGGCGATGTACTGCAATACGATACCGCCTAAGGCCATTGCGGCAGTCATGGAGAGTTTGGCAATCCAGTTTCCTACCGCTGCGATCAATCCCTCGCGACGACGACCAAATTTGTATTCATCCCAATCTGCAACATCGGCACGCATGGAGAGAATGAGTATCCAGAACCCCGTTTCTCCCATTGATAGAAAGGGTTTTGTTATGAAAGTTAATAAAGGCTTGCCTGGGATGTAGGTGACGAGAATGCCGATCTTGCAGATAAAGATGGTAGCGATACAAGCGAGGATGAGATGTTTCTTATCGAACTTTTTAGAGAGTGCTTGAATTAGGAAAGCTGCTACAAACGAAAATACGACCCGAAGCGTTCCGTCGTATCCAAAAAGAAATGCTCCTTCTTTTAAATCTCCCCCATAGATATAGTAGGTTTTAACGTGGACGTCGAGAGCTTGGGTTGCGGATATCGCTAGAAGGTACGTTCCAATTGCCGCGAACACGAAAATGAGTGGTCGGTTTTTACTCAGGGACCTGAGCGACTTGAGTGGATTCTCTTTCTTTTGAGTCTGAGCAATAGTGCTAAACTTCTCGACACAAAAGAGGGCCGGAAGAACTCCAGCAGCAGCGATGGCTATGCCAACTCCAATACTAACTATCCGCGTGCCTTGTAGTTCGTCTCGAAAGACCGACAAGGTTGTAAGTGCGAGTAGCCATGGGACCGTGAAACTGGAGATTTGCTGGATGTATGACATCCACGAATACACATTGGTACGCTCGCGATAGTTAGGCGTAAGCTCCATCCCCAAAGACTGATAAGGAACCGAGAATATTGAGTAGAACGTGAAGTAGATCAGAAGTGCTCCGACTAGGTAAATAAAAGTCAGAGTCTGACTCCACGCTACGGGAGCGAGCCAAAGGAAAGGGAAAAAGGCTCCAGTTAAAAGTGCACCCCAAAATACAAATGGTTTGCGACGACCTTTGGGACTTTTAGAATTGTCAGATAACGATCCAATTAGGGGGTCGGTGAATGCGTCCCATAAGCGAGCAATCATCAATGCGTACCCAATAAGGCTGGGCGAAAGTTGCAGGATGATATTGAAGATGGGCATCGTGAACGAGTTGAGGCTGAAAGTCGCCAGATGGTCAGACACGATGCCGAATCCGAAGGAGATCTTTTGCGGGATCGGTACGCGGTCCTTCTCCGGTATTTCTACCGAGTCGCTTTGTTCCTGCATCGGCGCTTCTTTCAATTCACTCATCGGGGGTAATAGGGGGCTTCTCGTCAGATTGATGTGGGGCTGCCGATGGAAAACCTAAAGTGAATATTGTATACAAAAACTGTTTTGTAAAGGGCAATTGCACCGTGGTGAGGGATGGCCCTTTATTCGGACCAGCCACCGACCAACGTAAATGCGGCCTGTTTCGTTTCTTCGGAGGAAGTGCCGATTTGAAGGACGAACCTACCTGGTTCGCGGATAGCTTTGTAGTCGGCACCGATGAATGACAGGGAATCTGGCGTTATCTCGAAGGTCACGGTTTGTGATTCGCCTACATTCAGATCGATCAGCTGGAACCCTTTGAGTTCTTTTACGGGGCGGGTCACCGAGGCTATTTCGTCGCTGATGTAGAGCTGGACGATTTCGCGACCGTTGTTTTCGCCGGTATTAGTGACGGTTACGCTCGCTTCGATGGATCCGCCTGTTCTCATGGTGTCTGAACTCAGTCGAATTTCAGAATACAGGAAGGTCGTATAACTCAGGCCGTATCCGAATGGGTAAAGAGGCCTGATGCCAATGTCTCTGTGCGACGCGGTGTAGCGATTGTCTTTAGGGCCTGGATCGAATGGATGGCTTGTTCTGCGATAGCTGTAGTAAATGGGAATCTGGCCTTGGTGTATGGGAAACGTTACGGGTAACTTCCCTGAAGGATTGAAGGCTCCTGTCAGGATTTCGGCGACTGCAGCCCCTCCCATTGTTCCTGGCATCCACGCCTGGATAATCGCATCGGAATGCCGCGCAACCTCGGTGAGAATGTAGGGCTTGCCGGTTACGACTACAGTGACGACAGGTGTGCCGGTTGCAGCGACCTCAGCGATGAGCTGCTCCTGCAAACCAGGGAGATGCAAGGATGCGGTTCCTCCTCCCTCGCCACTCATCCAGTATTCTTCGCCCACTACGATGATCGCTACGTCCGCTCTGCGACTGATATTGACCGCTTCCGGAAGAAGACTGGCCCCAGATTTCTCAAAGCGAACTATGGAGCAACCTGGCGCGTAGGAAAGCTCGACGTTTTGGCCGAGCTGTTCGGCTAGTCCTTCCCAAATGGATACGGTTTCTTCGGGAGAGCCCATGGCGCTCCACCAGCCCAGGAGATCGCGTTTCGCTTTCGCGAAGGGACCAACAACAGCTATGGACTTGATATCGGGGGAAAAGGGAAGAAGGGAGTTATCATTCTTGAGAAGAACAATCGATTTTCTTGCGATATCCTTAGCAAGATTGCGATTGTCGTCGGACAACAATTCCTTTTCCTCCCGTTCTTTGTCGAAGTACGCATAGGGGTCGTCGAACAGTCTCGCTTTTTGCTTCAGCTCCAAAACTTTGCTCACAGCTTGATTTAGCTGATCCTCATCGATGTCTCCCAGACGCACGAGTTCTGGGATATGTTCAAGATAGGCTTGGGAAAACATATCCATTTCTATGCCCGCCTTGAAGGCCATCTTGGCCGCAGCACGATTGTCTTTAGCGATGCCGATTCTGCACAGATTTCCGATAGTATCCCAGTCTGTCATAAGCAAGCCCCTGAATCCCATTTCTTGCCGCAGAATCGTGCGTAGAAGAAACGGATTCGCCGAAGCAGGGAGAGCATCATAGGATGTGTAGGCACTCATGACGCTTGATACGTTGGCGTCTATCGCAGATTGGAAGGGTGGGAGATGTATTTCCCGAAGCTCGCGTTCCGATAAGTCAGATATGTTGTAGTCTCGCCCTGCTAGGGTGGCCCCGTAACCGGCGAAATGCTTGGCGCAAGCTAGAAGGTTTTGATGGAAATCTAGTCCGGACTCTTGAAATCCCCGCACGCGAGCCACTGCGATCATAGCCCCAAGATAGGGGTCTTCGCCTGATCCTTCGAGAATGCGCCCCCAGCGTGGGTCGCGTGAAATGTCGACCATTGGAGCATAGGTGAGGTGGATACCAGAAGAGGCGGCCTCTCTTGCGGCAAGTGCGGCAGATGCTCGAATCAGTTCCAAATCCCAGCTTGCCGCCTCCGCAAGGGGCGTCGGGGTTATGGTTTTGTATCCATGAATCACATCTTCCTGGAACAATATCGGTATTCCGCTTGCTGATTCTTCAACTGCGACTTTTTGGATTCGGAGGTTTTGTTCCGCTCCATTCGACTTGAGTAGGCTGCCGATTTTGCCTTCGCGAATTGCCTGCAGAAGCTCGTCGGTAGGCTCGCCTTCCAACGGTACCAGATTCAGTTGCCCGGCTTTCTCTTCGAGACTGAGCGATTCAATTATATCTTCTAATTTGTATGACTCGCGAGACCAGCATAGCGGTAGTAGGCTGTTGGCCAGCAGTATGAGGCACATGAGAGGTCGTCCAGCGATGTTGCTTTTCATTCAGCGGGCCGGTTCAGAAAAATGGCAATAGGGGCAGCTTAGGCCGCCCCTATTGGTTTGATTTGCCCGATTCGTTTTAGGCCTAGCTATCAGCGTGGGCTCGCCACTGTGTAGCCATATTTGGGTTACCGGACAAAATGAATTGATACTAATACGCATGTACGTAGGTCAGAGACTATTTGGAGCTAGTGTTAACTCGGTATCTAACGACCCAAATGGCCTACGGCAACGATCTGATTGGCTGTTATGTTTTGCAGCGTTTGAGTTGAACCATCGCGCCAGCGGATGGTGATTTCTTCAACCGAAGTCGTTTCCCCGAGACCAAAATGTATGAAGTTGTGGACACTTTGGTAGAATGCTGTACCTCGTGAGCCTACGCGTTGAAAATGCTTTCCATTTTGGGATGAAAAAGTGACCTCTGCTCCAATCGGATCGATTCCGGTATTCGAATACTGGATGTGGAGTGTCAGGTAATTGCCTGTATCTTCAGTGGTGTTACGGTAGAGACGCCAGCGGCCGTTATCATCATCGCCGCTAAGAATATCTACTCGCCCATCTAGATCGAAATCAAGAGTGCTGCCCATGTCACCGTGGCTCTTTTCGGGCAGCTTGTTCGCCCCATGGTCGGTGAAGGCTTCGAATCGGCAATCTCCTTTGTTGAGGATAAGAAGGTCGGGAACTCGGTAGACCAGTTCGCCGAATCGGTAAACGAAGAAGTCTTCCAATCCGTCGTTGTTGAAGTCACCGTGAGTGACGCCCCAGTTGTTTTCGCGGGACTCGATTGGCAAACGCCCCGAGATTTCAGTGAAACGGTTGCCATCGTTGCGGAGCAACACGTCGTCCTCGCCTAGATCCTGCGGCACGAAATAGGGATCGATTTTGGATACGCCCAATATGGACGCTCGTATGTCCCAGGCTAAATTATCGTTCAGGTTCCACTCCAAACGCCAAATCCCGTCGCCAAGGTAGCCTAGAAACCATCCATCTTCACTAGTTGAATCGGGGAAGCCGAGTGCATCCTTGGAGTCAATGGATATCGTTTCAGTGGGCGTTTTCGTGAGGGTTTTGTTCGAGCCGAGGAAGACCGGCAAAACGACGTCGCGACCGCGAGGCCAGTGGTAGAAATCGCACAGTTCGATTTGTTCGCCTGCTGTGAATTCGAGACCGTCGTGACTCTTGTTGCCTTCGTCTCGCAGGTCGAGGCGACCTGTTTGGGGATCGAAGGAAATCGCATCGTTGCCCGTGCGGTAGTGAGTCTTGCCGCGGGCCAAGTAGTAGTCCGGATCCCCATCGTTGTCTATGTCGGCTTCCGCGACCGCGTTGATCAAATCGCCCCTGAAGAACGCAGGGGGCAACCATTTCTTTGTTACGTCTTCGAATCCGAAGGCGTTGTCGCCTTGCCAGAATGCAATGGGGGAAAAAACGATTAGGTCGGGGATGTGGTCGCCATTGAAATCGGTTAGCAAAACCCGTTCCGCGTCTAGCTGCTCGAAAGCTGGACTGCTGCGGTAGACGAATGTCCCATCGCCTTGGTTTTCGAAGAGCAGGTTTCGCGGTCCGGTTTCGTTTACGATTTGCGCTGCATTGATCTGCAGCAGGTCCAAGTCGCCGTCGGAATCAAGATCGACCCAACGCGGAGAGCGGCCGCGAGCACCCATGCCAGAGATGCCCGCGGCGTCGGTGACGTCAACAAAGTTTCCATCGTCGTTTCGTAGCAGATGAGGGGCTTTCGGATTCTGCCCATTGCCGCCGCCGACTGCTACGACAAGATCCATGTCACCATCGTTGTCGTAATCGCCGGGAGCGATTCCATGGGCGTCGCACTTGGGCAGTGGCGAGGGCGCTTCCTTGAATGTATTGTCTTCCTGTCCCCAGAAAATCTGAATGGGAGTGCGATCGTGGTTACAAAGGACCAGATCGTAGCGCCCGTCGTTGTTTAGGTCCGCTACAGTAGGACCGCTGTATTTCCAGCTTGGCTCGCTGTTTAGCCCGACTTGATCCGTGACCTCTTTGAAGGTGACGGGGGAGGCGGTTGTTTCGATGAGGGCGAAGGCAGGGAAGACGGCAACAGCGAAGCGAGCGATGTTCATGGGCATTGGAAGGTAGGTTTTAGTTTAGGCCTATTTTTCGAGGTCGCCGAATTTCTTTTGGTAGAGCGTTTCATTCACTTCTTTGGCCGCATTGACGAGGTCTTGGTAGGGGACGTCGGTGATGCTGACGAAACCTACATTGTAGTTCTCACCATCGTGGGCGCGGCCCGTTGCGGGCGAGTCGATGTACTGGAACCAATGAGCGCCTACGAAGTAGTCGTTCTCGATCACGGAATTCATATAGTCCTTGTACCATCGCCCACGGTCAGCCTGGTCGGCGGCGTGGATCAAACCGGGATGGAAGAGTCCGCTGTCGGTCGAACCGTTGTGGAATTCGCCGATGATACTGGGCATGTCGATCTCCGGAAGGAAGTTCCAGAAGCTGTCGTCGAGCCCTTCTTGGTAGTAGTTGTAGCTGATTACATCCATGTGCTTCTTTGCAGCCTCCACGACTTCGGGAGTCATGCCCCAATGGGCGAAGCGAACGCCCATGTAGAGGTGATTGGGCATGGCCCGCTTGAGTTCGCCGTTTACGATGCGGAAATACTCCTCGGCGTAGAGCTGCAAAAGATCGGCAAGATCGGCCAGCATCGCTTCGCTATAGTTCTCATGGCCTAGGTCGAAGCCGCCTGCGAATGATTCCCAATTGTCTATTTTGGTGTCCCATGCGTTGTTTAAGGCTGCGATGGTTTTGTACCTCCCTTTCAGGTACAGGTCGAAAGCTGTCTTGCAGGGGCTTTCGAAGCTTGAGCGCATCAAGGTGTTGAGCACTATTCCGTAGCGAGACGTATTCGAATTCATTCGACCCCAGCTCTTTTCGTTGTCTACGAACACACCTACGCACCAAGGGCTGCCGTTCACCTCCTTTGCGATTCGGTCGATCGTGACCCTTGCCCGCTCGCGGAATTTTGGATCGAAGGGATCGGGGAGGGGAGCCCAAATGTCGAAGCCGGAGGTCACGGTCTTGAAGTCTCCAATGATCCAGCCATTGGCGAAGTAGGGGATTCGCTGGTTGTCGTAGAAGGCGGGATCCACCCAATTGCCGAAAGAGGTGAAACCCCAGTCTAACATCCTCTCTATGGTTACATCTTGCCATTGCTCCATAAAGTCATCACCATATCGTCTCTCTAGATTGGCTTGGTAGAAGCTGTAGGTTTGACCGTGTTCTATGGGGCCGGTGTGCGATTCGCGCCGGTAGCTGTAGTGTTTCGCCAAAGGATCGTCGTATTCGGGGAGTCCTTTGAACATGCCGTAGCGAAGCCGATTCGCGACGAATGCAGTGTCGGTCACCGACTTGCTAGCCTTGACCATGCCTTTTGAGTCCTCTGGGGTTGTGTCTTGCGGATCGATTATTCGTAGCGAGTCATCGCGATAGTCGATGCCTGTATAGGTGGATGTATTCGCCATGCGGATATTGGCTATTCCGTTGGAAAAGAATAAATAGCCCTCCGGATCGATAAGCGCCCATTTACTACCAATCTTTTCGGTTCGAAAGTATCCGGTGGCTTCCAGCTTCGGACCTGTTTTCCAGCCTTGGAACTTCGAACGATCGTCCGGTCCCGATTCCTCTTTCAATTGGGTTAGCTCCATTTGAGCCAAGCGACGCAGTTCCTTCTCGGTTTTCACTTTTAGGGTGAAGTCGCTCTTGGCAGGTTGTCCGAACTTATCAACGATACCCTTGAACTGGGATTCGTCGTACGGGATGTCCGTCAGAAGTCGGAGTCGTTTTAGGGTGAACGCCTTGTCGAAAAGATTGTGGTGGGCGACGACGGAGACGTTGGCTATCTGGCTCAAATTGAAATCCGTCGGTTGTGATCCCCACATCCAAATGAGGCGAGTTGCATCGATTTCCCAAGGGTCGGGCGTATCACGCATGCCAGCATCGAATTGTTGCGACTGGCTGGACAGCTCGTAGTAGAGCGATCCATCGAATCCCCTCGGTATGTTGACGCTCCTCACGGCACTGGCACCGTTCGAATCGCGTACAGTGACGAAAATCTGAACGGATCGCTCGCCATGGTTAGCCACGTCGAAGACGAGGGCCGATTCGCTCGAGCCGGATAGGTCCCATGGCTCAGCTGGAGTTAGGTTCAGGCCACTGTATGGTTGCGAAGCATCAAGTAAGACACGGAGTCCATCCTCGCTGGGTATCAGTTGCGATTGAGTCGCGGAAACAGCGGCGGGAAGGTTGCCTGTCGAAAGGTCGAGAACCACACGCTGATTTGGCTGGACCGCGGCGGCGGATAGTTGAAGGCCGCCAAAGGCGGTCGTCGCAGCAAGGAATCGGTTTAAAAATTTCGTCATCGGGTAAGTAGGAAGCGGGGTTGACGCACTCGGGCGAAGCCTGTTGCAAGTACTTGTCTAAAGTGTATATTGTATGCAAAAAAATACTTTGCAATGCAAAAGTCATCTTGACGATCGGCCGGGTTTCAAGAGAGAGGCGTAAATGATTGACAAGATGCAGTATATTGCATGCAAAAACCGCAGACCTGAGTATTTCAGATTGATTGCAGTAGCAAGAACTGCCCCGTCCCAAGGAGAGCTTGAAAAGGGCTCTCGCTGGAAACAATTCAACCAAATTCCCCTCTGTCGTTTTGCGCTCCTACCTACTAACTCACCCTTTGGGAAAGATGGCTCGTTTACTGTTTTCGAGCCTTTCGACACTCGCTATGGCAAATCTATCTGTTCAACAATTGGAGGGTTCTTTGAAACGCACTGAGACGGTTTTGGATCGAGACTGGCAGTTTAGTCTGTCACCCGGCAGTGATGTGACGGAATCGGAACTTGACGCCACTCTTTGGAAATCTGTGCGGGTGCCGCATGATTGGAGTGTTGAAGCGTCTTTCCAGAATAACCTGGAAGGTGCGACTGGTTATCTGCCGGGTGGCATTGGCTGGTATCAGAAACGCTTTTCCTTGCCGCCGACTACAGACGAGACCTGTGTTTATCTCGTCTTCGATGGTATCTACAACAATGCGGAAGTGTGGCTTAATGGCCATTTTTTAGGCCAACATCCGTACGGATACTCTCCCTTCCATTATGAAATCTCGAGTTTGCTATCTGGCGAAGGAGAGGAAAACCTTTTGCGGGTCAAGGTCGATCGAACGCGCTACGCTGACAGTCGTTGGTATACGGGATCGGGCATTTACCGGGACGTAAAAGTCATAGTGGCTGACGCTCTGCACGTACCTGTTTGGGGAACCTATTTCACGACTCCCAGCGTTACTCCCCACCAGGCTCTCGTCGATTCGAAGGTCACGGTCCGCAATTCCCGTAGCCATTCTGCCCGATTTGCGTTGAGGGTTACGCTTTTTTCACCGGATGGTAGCAAGGTCGCGCAAGCAGAGGAAACTGGAGAACTGAAGCCAGGCGAAGAACAGGAGTTTGCCCAGCGACTGACAGTTGCGGAACCGATGTTGTGGGGAGTGGAGAGAGCTTCGCTTTATCGGGCTGTCACGGAAGTCTACGAGGGCGAACGACTAGCGGATCGAATCGAGGATAGGATTGGGATTCGCAGTATTCGATTCGATCCCGACCAAGGATTCTTCCTGAATGGCAAGAACATGAAGATCAAAGGCGTTTGCCTCCATCACGATGGAGGAGCGGTGGGCGCCGCGGTGCCGAAAGACGTGTGGCGTCGTCGTTTGAAGACCTTGCAAGCGGGGGGGTGCAACGCAGTTCGCATGGCGCACAATCCTGCCTCGGAAGAGCTGATAGAACTTTGTGACGAAATGGGAATTCTGGTTCAGCAAGAGTTTTTTGACGAATGGGACTATCCGAAGGACAAGCGTCTCAACCAGAACGAAAAGAGCGTCGATGCCATCACTCGTGGGTACACTGAGCATTTTCAAGATTGGGCGGAGCGCGATTTGAAGTCTACTATGCTTCGCGACCGCAATAATCCGTCGATAATCCAATGGAGCATCGGAAACGAGATTGAGTGGACGTACCCGAGGCATGCTTATTCAACTGGCTTCTTTGATATGAAGTGGGATGGAAACTATTTCTGGTCTCTGCCGCCGCACTCCCCGGAGGAAATCAAGCGACGCTATGAGGCGGCAGAGCCGGAGAAGTTTGCAATTGCAGATACGGCCAAACGCTTGGCCGACTGGACCCGGGAAATGGATACGACTCGCCCTGTGATCGCGAATTGTATCCTACCTTCAGCTAGTTACATATCCGGATACACCGACGCGCTTGATATGGTGGGCTACTCCTATCGACGGGTGGTGTACGACTACGGTCACCGAAATTACCCAGACAAGCCCATCATGGGTACGGAGAACCTGGGCCAATGGCATGAGTGGAAGGCGGTCATCGAGCGGCCCTTCATCGCCGGCATGTTCATCTGGACCGGAATCGATTATATGGGCGAGGCCAATGGTCAGTGGCCGCGCAAGGGGACCCACTCCGGCCTGCTGGATCTCGCAGGGTTCCAGAAGCCGTCTTATCACATGATGAAGAGTCTGTGGACAGATCAGCCGCATCTTTTTTTGGCAACGCAGCTTGAAGACAAGTCGGACTACAGGCGTAGCTCCAAGTCCGGTGTTGTGGTCGAAAAGGAAAAGGGGGCGTGGCAGAAGCGGCTGTGGTTTTGGAACGAGGTGAACGAGCACTGGAACTACGACGACGGCGAATGGGTTGTCGTAGAAGTTTACTCCAATTGCGAAGAGGTCGAACTGCTTCTCAACGGCAGTTCCTTGGGGATTCAGCGGCTGTCCGATCAGGTAGACCGAGTGTTCAAGTGGGCGGTGCCGTTCGAAGCGGGTCGTCTAGAGGCTAGGGGCTCTAGTGGCATTGACACCGCCGCGATGACGCTGGAAACGGCAGCGTCTCCCGTTGTCATAGAGCTGCACGCGGACAGGGGTTCGATGAAGGCTAATGGCCGCGATGTTACGCATGTAGTGGCCCAGTTGCGGGATGAGATGGGACGGGCAGTGCGACACGAGAATCGCGAGATTGTGTTCTCCGTGGACGGAGACGCCCGCATCCTCGGGGTTGACAACGGAGCGATCACGAACGTCCAGGATTTCCAGTCGAACCGCATCACCACCGCGAATGGCAGATGTCTGCTCCTGCTTCAATCAAACTTCAGCCCATCAGAGGTCTCCATTTCGGCTTCTGGGGAGAGACTTCAGGGGGATCACATTAGCGTCGAGATCCAGTGAAATCCGGATACATGCAAATCGTTTCACTCAAGCTCTTGAGCCTACGTCGCAAGTCCGGCGATTCGCTCGCGCGTTGTTCTGCCCGTCTGGGTCTTGATCTCACGTGCAGGCTTGGCGCGGCGTTCGCGGCGTTCGCGGTGGCATGGGTCGCCATGCCTTTCGGGATGGCGGTTGACGTGACCTTGGACTTTGGGGTTCGGCGGGACGTCGGGACCTCGTCCGAATTCGACCGGTCGAAATTCATGGTGCTGCACGCCAACATAGCGGAGCAGGGGCTCAGGGGGGAAAAGGAGAAGGTCGAATACCTTCTCAACGAGCTGGACCTCTATCTTGGCCGCGACAATGGCTCGATCGTCTGGTACTACAACCAGTCGCGACAAGATCCCGATCGAGCGGGATTCGTCGATCCCGGGTTCATGATGGAGGAGGGCGAGCGCGTTCGGCGAGAAGTCTACGGGAAGGAACTGGAATACTGGCATCAGTTTGAAAGCCGCGCCGATGTCATGATCGGTGCCCAGTACACGCCATTCTGGCCCGGCAGCTTTACGCAACCCGCCACGGGCGAGGGCTGGGGTCCGACAACCGCGGAGAGCACGGGTGAATACATGGGGCGGTTCATTTCGGAATTCTATCGAGAGCCGGGGGAACCGACTAGCGAGGGCCAGCCTCCTCCCCGGCTGGTCGAAGTGATGAACGAGCCACTCTACCACTTCGTCGACGAAGGTGAAGAAACGCCGCTTGAAGTCTTCGAGTTTCATAACACGGTCGCGGCAGAGATTCGTAAATTCGCTCCTGAGGCGCTGATCGGCGGATACACCGTGGCGTTTCCGTACTACGATATCGAAGGCTTTCAGCGTTGGCGCGACCGTGACAAGCTCTTCGTAGACGTAGCGGGAGCGAATATGGATTTTTTTTCGCTACATTTCTACGATTTCGACCAACATTGGGTCCAAGGGCAGGGGTATGTAGGGCCATGGAACTTCAAAGGCGGACGGGTTGAAGCCACCTTGGACATGCTCGAGCAATATTCTTGGCTAGCGCTTGGCGAGGTAAAGCCCATGGTCATTTCCGAGTATGGCAGCCGTGATCACGAGCTTGAGCAGCAGGAATGGTCGCGAGAGCGAGACTGGATATTCCTGAAATCGTTCACGCCGCTGATGATGGCCTTCATGGACCGCAGCGATCGGGTGCTGAAGGCGATCCCATTCATGCTGATGAAGGCGGAGTGGTCGGAAACGGTTTACGATTGGAGGCTGATGCGAAAAGCCAATGAGTTGGAGGGGCAATCTGGAGAGCACTATGTCTTTACGGATCTCGTGAAGTTCTTTGAGCTATGGTCGGAGGTCAAAGGGCAGCGGGCACTGGTCAAAGACAGCGATCCGGATGTGAAGTCCGATCTGTACATTGACGGCTACAAGGCGTTCTTGATTCTTTCCAATCTCGCTCCAGAGCCCAAGACGGTAGATCTTCAGTTGAAGGGTTTGGGCTCCTCGAACCTGGTGAAGGTTCGACTGAAGCATTTGCACGCGGTTGAAGGAATCGCGACGCTCGTTGACGAGGAGCATGACGTCGCATTCAGCGCGTTCGAACTTGGTAGCGAGGCCTCTGCGATCATTGAGTACACGCTTTCTGAACCGGTCGAGCCACGGGTGACAGTGCAGGAGAGGCTGTATTATGCTAATGACTACTTGCGTGAGATTGAGGCAAATGCGCCGATCCGTTTTCAATATCACGGAGTCGAGCTTTCGGACCACGGCTATGCGACGATTCGAATTGGGATCGGTCGGGAACACGGAAAGTCATTGAGACCCTCCGTTCGGTTCAATGGCGTGGATCTGCGCGCGCCTCTAAACTTGCAGGGCGACGACCAATCGTCCCGCTTCGGTTTCTTTGGTCTCATCGAGGTGTCCGTCCCGTATCCCCTGATCCGGCAATCGAACGAAGTCGAAATCGCCTTTCCGGATCAAGGTGGCCACGTGAGTTCGGCGACGTTGCTTGTGGGGAAGGCGGACGGGCTCGTAGGGAATCAGGCGGAAGCGCCGGAAGTTTCTTCGGTGCAGCTAATTGGGCGGGATCTTAGGATTGATGTGAGCGCCGCGACGCCTGGCGGCGTGTATGGCGTGGTGAGCGCTCCGGATATCGTGTTGCCGCGCAGGGAATGGTCAGTCGATCCGCAGCGGGTTTTGATGGACGAGAGCGGATCGGGCTTTTTGGAGCGTTCGATAGAGCAAGAGCGCCTCTTCCTTTCGTTCTTCGAATGCCCCGAATGTTTGCCGCCGGCTGGCCCGCCGGAAAGCGTGCAGATCACGAAGAATCGCCCTATGACGCTTGTCGGCATGGAAGAGCCGCTGTCGGCCACGGTAGAACCGACTAACGCCCTAGATCGAGAGATCGAATGGCATTCGAAATCTCCAGAGATCGCGAGGGTCTCCGCTGCGGGAGTCGTCAGTGGCGTAAGCTCGGGCACTGCGCAGATTACGGCAACGGCTGTTCTGGGCGGAGCGTTCGACACGACTTCGGTCGTGGTTGCCGAGCCGGTTGCGCAACCGGGGTTAGCCTTCGATGACGTGGTTGCGTATCAAGAAGGGGTTTACAAGGTAGGGTATGATTTAGACGTCTCGTGCCAGTTCTTTGCAGGAAAAGGAGATTCGGTTGATGCGTCGCTAGGTGGTGTCCGTTTCCTGTTGCGGGAAGTGACATCAGAATGGGCGGTTGTTTCCGACGTGGTAGCGGTGGATACATCCGCTGTTGGCGTAGAGCGGGGAGTAGCGAGCGCAAGTCTGTCGCTAGAAGGTCTCGCGCCGAGTTCCGAATTGCCGGAAGGAAATTTCTACTTCCTGTTTGTTAATTTCGAAACGAGTGGAGGCGAGTCCTTCGATGCAGGTGTCTCTCCGATCCTTGTGGAGCGCTAGCGAGCTTGTACCCTAACTTCCTGGGCATTGGAGTGCCTTTCGCGGTAGTCCCGAGGACTGCAATGGTAGGTTCTGTGAAAGCTTCGATTGAAGTTCGACAGGTTTCTAAACCCGCTGCTGAAGGCTATTTCGACTATCGGCATGTCTGTTTCGATAAGCAAGTGGCAGACATGACCCAGTCGAACATTTGTGAGAAAATCCTGATACGTTTTTCTAGTGCTCTTCTTGAATTGACGGCTGAAATAAGCTGGTGACATGTGAGCTTGTTTTGCCAAGTCTTTATGGGTGAGCTCTTCGTCGAAGTGTTCCAGAATGTACTGGCAAATCCGATGCATACGTTGGGACACGTTTTGATTGATGGAACCGATGAAGCCGGGGCTTGCGAGAATTCGGGGCTTAGGAGCAGCCAAGAGGTGCTCCACCAATTGGAGGAAAGCAATCCAGCGTTGCACGCCGTCAGATTCGCGAATTTTGGCGAGTAGAAAGCGGGCAGTATGAGCAGTATTGTCATCAAAGGAGAGCCCGAGCTTAGCTTGATCGAGCATGTCAGAGAAGGCGGCGAGCTCGGGCGCGGTGTCGATGAAGCCGTGCACGCAGTCGCGAGAGAGGTGCAGCACCTCGGATTCGGCGCCGTTACTCGTGGGAAAGGTGTTGCGGTAGATGTGGGGAAGGTTCTCGCCGATCAGGCAGAGATCGCCGGGATCGAAGGTGCCGACGTGATCGCCAACGATGCGGGTGCCGCTGCTGCGGGTGATGTAGGTCAGTTCGATCTCGGGATGGTAGTGAAACGGGTGGTCGAAGCGCGGTTCGCTGAAGCATCGGCAGATGAACGAATGCCGGGCGGAGGGGATGATTTGCTCGATTTGCGCCTTCATGAAAGAAGAAAAATCTATCGGATGTTGACAGAAATTCCAGATGCAAGTCGCAGAAGGGACAATAAAGTATCGGAATTGGACGGCAAATGCACAGCGCCAAGGGAATCTGATAGGCTATATTAGGCGCTGTGAAACGAGGTCGGCCAAGTCCTGCCGCCTCGAGCTAACCATCGCCAAACCAAGGAAGTTCTTATGCCCAAAGTAACGTTTATCACCCAAGACAAGGAAGCAGTCGTCGTCGACAACGTGGAAGGATCGCTGATGGAAATCGCGGTCGACCATGGTATCGAGGGCATCGAAGGGGATTGCGGCGGCGTGTGTTCCTGCTCGACCTGCCATGTGCTAGTGGCTCGCGAGTGGATGGACAAAGTGGGCCAGCCGGAGGACATCGAGAAAGATACCTTGGAGTTCAATCCAGACGTGACTCCGCGCAGCCGTCTCTGTTGCCAGATCGAGCTTACGAAAAACCTGGATGGCTTGGTCGTGGAAGTGCCCTCGACCCTCTAACGCTCAAGAAGAACCCCAGTCCTGGGCGAACTATGTCAGAACTGCACGACCCATTCAAGGAAGCCAAAGAAAAGGGACCGATCCTCGTGGCCGAGTTTCAGGGGGAAAAGATCCCCATGATCCTCAAGTTGAAGGATATTCGAGAGGCTACCAAGGACACTGAAACCTACAGCTCAGACGCCCCGCGTCGCGTGCCCATTCCGTCAGAAGAGGACGTGCGTACGGTGCGCCAGTATCCTCTGGAAGTCGATCCCCCGGTTCATGCGGAGCACCGCAAGATCGTGGAGCCGTTTTTTCTCCGGCCGAAGTTGCCCGAGTACGAGAAGAAACTGAATGCGCTGATCGATCGCTTGATCGATGAAGCCCTCGAGCGCGAAACTTTGGATGTGGTGCATGACTTTGCCATTCCGCTGCAGTCGCACGCCCTGACTTATCTGCTCAACGTGGACGAAAAGGAGGCCGAGCTTTGGATTGGCTGGGGTATCCACGTCTTCAAGGACGGCGATGGAAAGTCGAAGGGGCCGTTCATGGAAAAGTACAGCGAGCAGATGTTTCTCGCGGCGGAGAAGAATCCTGGGGAGGACTTTTTCAGCGCCCTGAATCAAGCCAAGTTCGATGGGCGAAAGCTGACCATGGAGGAAAAGCTTGGCTACGCGAACATCGCGTTTGCAGGTGGGCGCGACACGATCATTCACACTGCGGTGAACATCGTGGACTACTTTGCTGGAAGTCCCAAGGGGCTGGAGTGCGTGCGCGAGCACCCGCAGATGGTGAAGACTGCCGCGGAAGAGTTTTTTCGTGTATTCATTCCGCTGACCCACATCGGCCGCGTCTGTCCGCACGACACGAATGTGCATGGGCATGAGGTGAAGGCTGGCGGACGCGTATCGCTTTGCTGGTCGTCTGCGAACCGCGATCCCGAGGTTTTCAAGGAGCCCAACGAGGTCAAGCTCGACCGCAAGCCCAACCCGCACGTGGCCTTTGGTTTTGGTCCGCACAACTGCCTCGGAGCGCATCACGCCCGGGCGATCATGCGCAGCCTCATCCTCAAGCTAGCGGAACGCGTGGAGCGTATCGAGGTTCTTAGGACAATAGAATTGGTCGAGCACGAGAAGGAGTATTCGCGGAAGGTCGGATACGAGCTGCTCGAGGCCAAGTTCACTGCCCGCTAAACTCAGGACGGAATATAGTTATTATGATCAATGCGAAGGCGGCGGTCGCGGACGCAAAGGGTTCTTTCACCATCGAGGAGATCGAGGTGGGAGAGCCGCAGGCGGGCGAGGTTTTGGTGAAGCTAAAGGCTTCTGGAGTGTGTCACACGGACTGGGATTCTCTGCGTTGGGGGTACCACCACGTGCTCGGACACGAGGGCGCGGGCATTGTCGAAGCGGTTGGAGACGGCGTGCAAACCGTGAAGGTGGGCGACGCGGTGCTACTCAACTGGGCTATCCCGTGTCGAAGCTGCTACCAGTGCCAGACTGGGCACCAGAACATTTGCGAACAAAATTCTCCGGTGACGGGAGCGAATCCGGACAACGGCATGGCCCACCCGGAGGCGACCTGTTGGAAGGGCGCTCCTTTGAAGCGATCCTTCAATATCGGCACGCTGAGCTCTCACACGATCGTCAAGCAAGAGGCGGTCGTACGTGCCACGGTCGATATTCCCTTCGAGTCCGCCTGTATCATCGGTTGTGGCGTCATGACTGGCTACGGCTCAGTCGTCAACGCGGCCCAGCTGAAAGCTGGCAGCAGCGCAGTGGTCCTGGGCTTGGGCGGCGTAGGACTCAGCGTGATACAAGGCGCCCGTATCTCTGGGGCGGCCAAGATCATCGCAGTGGACGTAAACGAACACCGACTGGAAATCTCGAAGACTTTTGGGGCGACCCATCTGATCAAGGCGAGTCGAGACGACAAGGGGCTGGCGTCGGTGGCGGCCCAGGTGAAGGAGCTCTGTGGCGGTCGTGGGGCAGATTACGCCTTCGAGTGCACGGGGGTGCCCGCTCTCGGAGCGGCGCCTCTTGCCATGGTGCGAAACGCCGGCACGGCGGTACAGGTTTCCGGAATCGAGCAGGTGATCGAGATCGATATGAACCTGTTCGAGTGGGACAAGACCTACCTCAACCCGCTTTATGGTGGAGCCATGCCGGAGTACGACTTTCCTAGGCTGCTCGATCTCTACGCCTGCGGCAAGCTGCTGCTCGACGAACTGATCACTCGCAAATATCCGCTAGAACGCTTGCAGGACGCGATCGATGACATGCTTGCCGGGCGGAACGCCAAGGGTGTGGTGGTCTTCGAGTGACAGCCATTGTTTTAGGTCACCGCTGAAAGCTCCCAACTCGGGAACATCGAAAATGTGCTACTCTAAAGAGTTGCAAAATGTATATTGCATGCAAAAAAGACCTGAGATGAAGCGAATACCCCTTTTGTTCTTGGGAGCGTTGTTTTCCTCCTTGGTCACCACGCAATCAGTTGCCGAGGACGAGCGTCCGAACATCCTGGTTGTCCTCGCAGACGATCTCGGCTACGGAGATCTTGGTTTTACCGGATCTACCGAGATCCAGACGCCGCGGATTGACCGATTGGCGGAGGAGGGGATGGTGCTGCGGAACGGTTACGTGACCCATCCCTATTGTGGACCCTCGAGGGCCGGATTGCTTACCGGACGCTATCAGGCCCGTTTCGGCATGGAGAACAATTGCTCCTACTCGCCCTACGATCACCATATGGGCTTACCGGTAAACGAGCAGACCATTGCGGACCGTTTGAAGGCGGTGGGCTATCGCACTGGGATAATTGGAAAATGGCATTTGGGCGCGGCCCCACCATTTCATCCTAACAACCGCGGGTTCGACTACTTTTATGGCTTCCTGGCGGGGGGACATTGTTATTTTCCAGAAGACGTATCCACCAGCAAGTCACTGTTTACCGCCAGCGGTCAGCCCGACTACATGGTAAACGAAGGCGGCTACCTACCGTTGTCGCGCAACGAGCAGGCGGCGACGTTCGACGAGTATCTGACCACGGCGATGAGTCGCGATGCGGCCCGTTTCGTAAACGAAGGAGACGAACCGTTTTTCCTGTTTCTTTCCTACAACGCGCCGCACGCCCCGCTTGAAGCGCCGGCGGAAACGATCGCCAAATACAGCCACATCGAGAATCCCCGCCGACAAATCTACGCGGCGATGATCGACGAAATGGACCGCGGTATCGGGATGGTGGTCGATGCTTTGGCGAGCGCGGGGAAGTTGGACAACACGCTTATCTTCTTCCTTTCCGATAATGGCGGCGTGTATCCGGAGTCTTGGATGCCTAACGCCGACTGGGCTAGCAACGCTCCGTTTCGGCGGGGCAAGGTTGCCTTGACCGAAGGTGGCATCCACGTGCCGTTTTTAGTTCATTGGCCGGCTGGCTTGAGGAAACATGGCGTGTTTGAAGGACTCGTTTCGACGCTTGATATCGCGGCCACCGCGGTGGCACTGGCTGGAGCGGAAACGAGTGACGCCGCTTTGGAAGGGGTCGATCTGATTCCCTATCTGAATGGGGAGGCGAGTGGTTCGCCGCACCCCGCGTTGTTTTGGCGTCTCGAGGAAGCCGACCACGTTTGGGCCGTCAGGACGGAGCGATACAAGTACTTGCGACAAGACTTGCCCGGAGTCGGGTTGAGCTTTTTCGACCTGCAGGAGGATCCGTACGAAGGCCACAACTTGGTGGGCCAGTTGCCGGAATCTCAAAGGGAACTTGCTCGCCTCTGGAACGAATGGAACCAGGACAACATGCAGAACATCCTGCAACAAGCAGCCCAGTATCAGAAATCGAGATACGATTTCTACGAGCGTCTTTACCAACAGCAGCTCGAGCAGGCTCGGACGAGAAAAGCCTACACGATCGAATAGCTCCTATGTCAGTCGAAAAACAAAACGAAACGGAGCTCCCGTTCAGAACCGTGGAGTGTGGCGCGCTGCCGGTCGAAGGAGGTACTTTCACCTTTGTCACGGTCAAGAGTCCGAACCTGATGGGGAGAGGCGACGTGTTGGTCTTTTGTCCCAAGGACGCAGAGGGCGTGACGAATGTACCTGTCGTTGTCCTCTTGCATGGAGTCTACTGCAGTCATTGGGCTTGTGCTTTGTCCGGCAGGGCGCATCGCGTATTGAGCGAGCTGATACGAAAAGGCGATGTGCCGCCCATGCTTTTGGCCATGCCTTCGGACGGACTTTGGGGTGACGGCAGCGGGTATCTGCGACACTCGGGTTGCTGTTTCGACAAGTGGATCGTCGACGACGTGCCGAAGGCGGTAGCGCAGGCCAACTCTGAGACGGAGGCCTCGCCTTATTTCCTGGCCGGTCTATCGATGGGTGGCTACGGCGCCTTGCGTATCGGAGCGGAGCGCGGTGACAGATTTCAGGCTTTTTCGGGACATTCGTCGATCACTCGCTTCGAGGAGTTAAGCTTGTTTGTGGAGGAGTCGTTGCAGCGTTACGAGCCGGTGAACAATCCTTCCAAGGATGTGATCGACGTGATGCGGTGCAACGAGCTGAAGCTGAGCCCCTTCCGTTTCGATTGCGGAGTGGAAGACGAGTTGATCGAGGGTAATCGACTCTTGAGCGACCAGTTGCGGCAGGAAGGCATTCCTCATGTCTACGAGGAGTTCTCCGGTGGTCACGAGTGGTCGTATTGGGAAAAGCATGTTGCGAAGAGTTTTCGCTTCTTCGCCGAGGTTTTGCAGTCTGCGGAAAGGAAAAATCATGTGTAGAACGTTTCAGAATTGCCGGTTTGGGTTGAGCCTCGTGGTCGGCCTCTTGGTTTTTATCTGCGCTCCCAGATCCTCTTCGGGAGCGGAAGCGAAGCAGAAACCGAATATCGTCTTCATTTTGTCGGATGATGCCGGCTATGCGGATTTCGGCTTTCATGGAAGTTCTGCGATGCGTACGCCACGTCTGGACCGGCTGGCCTCGGAGGGCATGTTGTTTTCTCAAGCCTATGTTAGCGCGGCTGTGTGCGGACCATCACGGGCTGGAATCTATACGGGCAAGTACCAGCAGCGATTTGGGTTCGAGGAAAACAATGTACCGGGCTACATGAGCGCTTCGGGGCTGACCGGCGAGGACATGGGCTTGCCTCTGGATCTGAAGATTATGCCGCAGTACTTGAAGGAACTCGGATACGTCTCGGGCTTGATCGGCAAATGGCATCAAGGGGACGCGGATCGATATCATCCCCTGAAGCGTGGATTCGACGAGTTTTATGGCTTTCGGGGAGGCGCTCGCAGCTTTTTCGCTCACAGCGAAGAGGAACTGCAGGTACGTCCTCAGGACAGGATGGAGCGAGGGTTCGAGGACTATCGAGAGCCGGAGGGCTACGTGACCGATGTGTTTGCGGCAGAGGCATCGGCTTTTATCGAACGACACCGCGAGGGCCCGTTCCTGCTCGTGCTTTCGTTCACGGCGGTGCACACACCCATGGAAGCCTTGCCGGAAGACCTGGCTCGGTTCCCCGAGCTCAGCGGTAAGCGTAAGGTTCTAGCCGCCATGAATCTGGCGATGGACCGGGCGTGTGGTGTGGTGTTGGATACTCTCGAACGGCTGGAGCTGAGCGACAGCACGATCGTCGTTTACACCAACGACAATGGAGGGCCTTCGGACGCCAATGACTCGGTGAATGATCCATTGAGCGGTACGAAGGCGAACCATCTGGAAGGTGGCATTCGGGTGCCGTTCCTGATGCGCTGGCCGGGCGTGGTGGAGGCGGGCAGCCGGTATCCATATCCGATCAGCACGCTGGACTTGCTGCCCACCTTCTACGCCGCCGGTGGCGGGAAAGTGGATACATTGCCTGGGTTGGATGGGGTTGATCTCGGGCCGTACGTCACGGGCCAGAAGCAGGGCCGGCCACACGAAGTCTTGTATTGGAAAAAAGAGAACCGCGGGGCGATACGCGAGGGCGATTGGAAGTTGCTGCGCTATCCAGATCGGCCAGCGGAGCTGTACAACATAGAGGAGGATCCGTCCGAAGTACGGGACCTGGCCGCTCGCTATCCCGACAAGGTGAAGGACCTCTACAAGAAGCTCTTCCAGTGGGAGCTTGGCCTTGAGCGTCCGCTGTGGCAGTTGTTGCGCAAATACGAAGGCGATGCCATGGAGCGGATGGACGCTTATCGCAAGAAGCCTCTCTGATCACTGAAAGAGAGAGGCCAAGTCCGATCAGTCGCCCGGGCTACTAGGGCAGGGCAGAGCCGTCCTCTTGGAGAAATGCGCCGCTGTCCTGGAATGACAGGGCACTGATCGTTTTCCTTAGGAGGGCGACAGCATCGGCTGGGTCCGAGCTTGCGTCCGGGCCGCCCATGTCGGTCTTGACCCAACCAGGACTGATGGCGACGACCGTGATGTCATTGGCCCGTAGCGCAGCGGCGGCATGCACGGTCATCATGTTGAGGGCGGCCTTGCTGGCAGCGTAGGAGGCCACCTCAGTGCCGATGCCTCCCTTTCGGGTCAACGAAGCCAAGCCCGAAGAAAGGTTGACCACCTTGCTGCCTTTGCTCAACAGCGGGGCGAGTTCCTGCATGAGCAGAGAGGGGCCCGAAACATTGGTCGCGAAGGTTTTGTCGAGGGCGGGTTTTGTCCATTGGCCAAATGGCTCGTGCTCGGCGGTGCCGGCGTTGTTGATGAGCAAATCCAGCTGGGTGTCCATCGATTCCAGGCGTTTTGCAAAACGTGTGATCGATTCCTGATCGGTGAGGTCGAGTTCCTCCAAAACGATATTCGATCGCTCGTTCGACAACGCAAGAATTGGTGCGGAATGGGCGGGTTGTCGGCAGGCGGCGACGATACGGGAATTCACGTGAGAATACTGGCGGACGAATTCGAGCCCGACGCCTCGGCTCGCTCCGGTGATTACGATTGTATTCACTCTGCGGGGTTTTGGGGGTGCGATTCGAGGACCGTCAGATCGAAGGCAATGCTGTGTTGGCCTGGTTGAATTCGGTATTTTTGTAGCGTATCTGGTCCGCAGCTGGCGGTGCCTAGGCCGCGTTGATGCCAATCGATGGTGATGATGCTCTCCGTCCTGGGGTTCAAATCGATGGTGTGCTTGGCCTTGAACAGGTCATGAGCGGTGAAATGGCTGACACCTCCTTCGACTGCTTGGGCAAAGTCGAAACGAATACGACGGCCTGTCTCATTGGCGAGGGCGAGCCAGCGGAGGTCTGTTTTGTTGCCGTGCTCTTGAGGCAAAATGTAGGGGACATACTGGTCGCTGACGGTGCCCTCGAAGCGAGAAACCCACGTGCCGGCCTTCCGGTCCCAGTAGCTCTCGTGTGGCCCTCTGCCGAACCAGCTCAGTTGCTCGAAGCCGGGCGCCGTGAACATCTGGATGCCTAGACGGGGGAGGTCAGGCGCGGACTTGGCGAGCTTGAAGCGACATGCGAATCCCAGGGTTCCTATCGGGCTTAGGGCGATTTCCTGATTCATGGTTACGCCGATCGGCTTGCCATCTACGTAAGCTCCTTGTTGCCACTTCAGCAGTACGCTGCCATCGGCAGACGGTCGACAATCGAGTCGCGAGGCCTTGATCTCGTATTGGTCGAGGCCACGGCGCAGCCATTCGCTGATCATGCGATTTGGTTGGTCTCCCGCCCAGAGCTTGATCCCGTCGTTGTCGGTCAGGCCGCGAAAGAGGTTCAGCGACGGTCCCTGTTGCAAGATGACGTCACCGAATGCCTCCAGCGAGGAAAAGGTGGGTGCGCCGCTTTCGAAGACGAGGCAAAGCAGGTCGTTGCGAACCTTGAGGGTTCCGTTTCCTGTTTCGATTCGGAGGGGATCCTGCGTGTCGGTGTTTGTGTCCGTTTTGGAGGCCTGTGTCTTCGGACTTTTGATAGGAAGAGGCAGTTGTTCCCATGCTAACTCGAATCCCTGCTCGGCCCATCGGGTCGAGTCTCGCAGGGTGAAACCGAAACGCACGAAGGCTTCTCTGCCTCGCAGTTTTCTAAAGGTCTGGGGATCGATGGTGAACTCTAGGTTGCCGTCCGGCTCACAATCGAGGACGGGGAGCTCGCCGTTGGCTGTGGGTACGCCATCGACCTCGATGACGTATGAGCCCTTCAAATACGAAAGATCGATGAAGTCGTGTTTGTTGCGGATGCGGAAGCGTCCTTTTTTGGCGTCTACAACCTTTAGCGAAATCGGTTGGGCTAGCTTCTTGAATTCCTGCAAGGCAGGATGGGGAGTGCGATCTGGCCAGACCATACCGTCGGCGCAGAAGTTGGCGTCGTGCGGCGTGTCGCCGAAGTCGCCTCCGTAGGCCCAGTAGCTTTCGCCGTTGGGGGCGGTTTGCTTGATGCCGTGGTCGATCCATTCCCAGATGAAGCCGCCCTGCAGGCCGTGGTGTTTCTCGAACAGCTTCCAATAGTCGGCCAGACCGCCGTTGCTGTTGCCCATGGCGTGCGAGTATTCGCAAGGAATGAAAGGGCGGTAGTCCGTGGTTTCCTTGGCCCAGCGTTTGATCTCGTCGTGTGTGGTGTACATCGGGCAAACGAGGTCGGTGGCGTGGTGGCCTCGTGACCAGTCGTTGGGTCCCTGTCCCCACTCCTCGCGAACGGCGCCTTCGTAATGGAGCGGACGGGTGGGGTCGAACCGTCTTATCCAGCCAGCCATGGCGTCGTGGTTTTCGCCGTAGCCGGATTCGTTGCCCAAGGACCAAGCGATGATGGATGGGTGGTTCTTGTCCCGTAGAACCATGTTCATGCCGCGATCGAGGAAGGCCGTCGCGTAGCGTGGATCGCGGCAGAGGCAGTCGTAGTAGTGATGGGACTCGATGTCGGCTTCGTCGATGACGTAGAGGCCGTATTCGTCGCACAACTCCAGCCAGGCGCTGTCGTTCGGGTAGTGAGAACAGCGGACCGCGTTGAAGTTGTGCTGCTTCATTGCGATGATGTCCTGCAACATTGTTTCGCGTGGAACGGCTTTGCCCTGTGTGTCGTGCCAGTCGTGACGGTTGACGCCTTTAATGAGAACGGCTTTGCCGTTGATGAGCAGTTGTCGATCACGTACCTCCACGCTGCGGAATCCGATACGTTGCGTAGTGGCCTCGATGGTACGACCTTTAGCGTCCTGCAGGCCGACCAACAAGGTGTAGAGCTCGGGGGATTCGGCGGACCATTGTTTCGGCCGGGACACTGGGATCTTAGCTTGGGCGAACGGTCGAGAGCGGTTGAGTTCTCCCCTTTTGCTGTTAACGACCGCGAGGTAGGGCTTCTTGAGGACCGCTTTGCCAGAGCCGTCGAAAAGGGTTAGAGAGCATCGGTATCCTGCGGCTCCGGGAGTCTCCAAGCCGACGTTGACGAACACGTCCAAAAGACCGTCTTGGTAGTTCTCGTCTAATTGTCCTTTTGCGAATATGTCCTGCAGAAAACTCTTCTCATGGGCGTAAAGGAAGACCGATCGATGAAGCCCGCCCATCCACCACTGGTCCTGATCTTCGATGAAGGAGGCATCGGACCATTTGATTACAGTGGCGATCAAGGTGTTCTCTCCCTCTTCCAGCAGGGCTGATATGTCGAACTCGGAGGGCAGGCGCGTATCCTTGCTCATGCCCACGAATTGTCCGTTGAGGCTGACCGATAGCACGCTTTCCGCGCCGCCGAATTGGACGATGACGCGTTTTTTGAGCCAGGACTTGGGGACGGTGAAGGACTTGCGGTATACTCCGGTAGGGTTTTGCTCGGGGACCTGTGGCGGCAAGTGCTGGAAAGGCATGATTACGTTGGTGTAGTGCGGACGGCCATAGCCCTGCATGGTCCAATTGCCCGGTACCTGGATTGGCCTCCAGTCGGCCTGCTTGCCTTCCAAGGCGGCCTCGGGGGTCTCGTAGTACAGGAACTCCCAATTCCCGTCCAGAGAGCGCTTGCGGGCATGCTGCTGGGCGAGGGCGTCCTTGTCGTTTGCATACGGAATCAGAGGCGAACGGCAGGGTAGTCGATTCCAGCTGGTCAGTTCAGGTTGCGACCAATACCTCTCGGCGAAACTCAAGGAAGTCATCTTAGGAGCGTTGGCTACCTGACTACGCGTCCGGAACCACCGGATTTTATAAGGGCTTCAACCTCTTCACGAGTGGAGTAGTTGAAGTCACCGTAGATCGAATGAGCCAAACAAGAACTGGCCACGGCGAATGAGATCGCGATGCTAGGCGAACTCAAATCAGGGGTTGTCAAAGCGAAAATAAGTCCAGCACCGAACGAGTCGCCTCCTCCAACGCGATCTACTATGCTTCGTATTTCATAAGGTCGGTAGTCTCCTCCATCCAGCGGAGCGAAATGTGAAGACTTAGATTCTGCGGCGTAAAGCATCGCACCCCAGTTGTTGTGGGAGGCGGAAATGCTTTCGCGCAGAGTAATCGCGACCATGGATACGTTAGGGAATTCATCGACAATTTTCTCTGCGACCTCGGTGTACTTGCTAGCGTCGATTTTGCCACTGTGCACATCTGTATTTTCAGCTTCTATGCCGAGTACGTCGGAGGCGTCCTCTTCGTTTCCAATGATGACGTCGACATATGGTAGAATTCGCCTAATCGTCTCACCCGCGAGTGCATTCGGGGATGTGCCAGGCTGCCAGTTCCAAAGCTTCTTTCTAAAGTTTAAATCGCATGAAACTTTAAGTCCCTTCCCCTTTGCTTTCTTGACAGCAGCTATGGTCGTTTCTGCTGATTGTTTCGAGAGCGAGGGAGTGATACCCGTTGTGTGTAGCCACACCGCTCCCTCGAATGCGCTTTCCCAGTCGTAGGCACTGGCTGCTGTCTTGCTTATAGAGCTGTGATCTCGGTCGTAGATCACGCGACTCGGGCGTTGATTGGCTCCGCTTTCTAGGAAGTACAATCCAAGTCGACCTTCATCGGTATCTACGATGGCACTCGTATCTATCCCGGCAGCGGCAAGGGCGGCTTTGCAAGCTTTCGCGATATCGTGCTTAGGCAGAGCCGTTACGAACCTAGAGGAACCACCAAGCATCGAGATGGATGCGGCCACATTCGCCTCAGCTCCTGCGAAAGTCAGATCAAGTTCACCAGGCGTTGCTTGGCGAAAGCGCTTGAATCCCGGGGTGCAAAAACGACCCATAACTTCTCCGAATGTCACAATTGTATTCATATCTTTGTTATTTTCTAAGTTTCTTAACTACGGATGAGGCAGCTAAGGCTGACGCCTCGATCGCGTTCCAATCTTTTGCGGAGATGGTCTCTTGCTTTGCGATCCAGGATCCACCGATAGCCTCAACGAGAGGTGACTGCAGGTAGGTTCCCATATTGTTCTGGTTTAGACCGCCCAAAGGAATGAATTTTATACCAAGGTGTCGGTAAGGTGCGGACATTGTATTCAAAGTATTAATACCACCAATGGACTCTGCAGGGAAAAGCTTCATTGTTTTGCATCCAAGTTCGATCGATAGTTCGATGTCACTTGGTGTCATGACGCCTGGGGCAAATGGCAATCCGATGCTCTGGCAGTGTCTCACAACTTTTGGATTCAAGCCTGGGGCAACGGCAAACTGTGCCCCTGCCGAAAGAGCTTGATTTGCTTGATCACACGTTAAGACCGTTCCGGCTCCAATGGTAATAGCCGGTAGTTCCTCGCTGATTATCTGAATGGAGTCTATGGCCGCGGGAGTTCTTAAGGTTAGTTCAATCACCGATATCCCCCCTTTTTGAAGGGCTGAGGCCATCGGTAGTGCGTCTTTCGCATCATCGATAGCAATTACGGCAATAACTCCGCAGTCTCGTATTTTTTCGCTAATTTCTAGTGTCAGCATATTTGACAAAAAAGTTTGAATAACTGACATACATGCGCATTCCTTATCGTGTGTCAAAGGATTCGCGTCAGTTAGCTACTTCACTTTTTAAGGCATTGGATGTGCTCACTCTTGTTTCGTCTCGGACGGATGGGGTCGCTCTGCAAGAATTGGTCGAGGCAATGTCACTGCCTCGTACGAGCATTCTGAGGCTGCTCGACAGTCTATCTCATTACGGATTGATTTCGCGAGACGAGGCAAGGAGGTACCATGTGACCGAAGCTTTTAGGCAGTGGCGACGAGATGATGCCGAGCAAAGGCTTATCAGTCGATACGCACCGATGATGTCGCGACTGACTAATTGTCTTGGCGAGATGACTACTCTCGGGAGAGCAAGTGGACGAGGTGTCAAGCATTTGCATTGCGTAGAGCCGAATTGCAGGGTTCGGGTAGCGCCTCCTGTCGGAAAAAGGTTTCCTATTGAGTCCATGGCTATGGGGAAGTTGCTACTGTGCGAGAGACCGGATTTGATGCCGGATGGAGTCTCTCAAGAGTTCCTCGATGAAATCGAGACGATTCGTCGAGAGGGCTACGCGATGAATTTCGGCGAGTCCGAAAAAGGCATAGTAGCAATCGGTATTTGGCTTGGAACTCCAAGTCCGTTGACGCCGATGCTGGCGGTCACATGGCCCGAATTTCGCTACAGTGAGGTTGCCAAGGAAACGGCTCTTGAGCGACTTCGAAAAGAGTCAAGGCGGTTTGGGCCGTTTTCGGTGGACTGCGATGCAAAGTAGGAAAAAATTGTCCGCATTGTGGACTTTACATATATAGTTTTGTGTGCAAGCTACGCTGATCTTTCGTTGATGATTGCACGCAATCGGCAATATCGTTTTCTCCTAGTAAAATACCCGAATCGAATTCTCATGTCAGCCCAACCTATTTTCAGAACGATTCGCGAGCAGGTTGTACACCGGCTACGCGACGATATTCTTGGCCAGGTGTATGCCCCTGGAGAGAGTCTCCGCGAGCATTCGCTTTCGAAGGCTTATGGGGTTAGTCGATCTCCTATTCGCGACGCATTGCTGCAGTTGGCGCAGGAAGGACTGCTTGTAGCTACTCCGAACTGTGGGGTCAGGGTTTCGCATCGTCTTGATGAAGATCTACAGCCCTTGGTGGTGGATGTCCGAAGAAGGATTGAAGGATATGCGATTGATCGTGCAATCAAGAGATTAGACGAGGAGGGTGCGCGTTTGATCAAAGACGCCCTCGAGAAAAATAGAATAGCTTGCTCGAGCGAGGATCTTCCAACGATCGTAAAGAGTGACATGGCTTTCCATCAGATCATTGTAGAGCTTTCGGGGGTTCCTGAGCTCATGTCTTTGTGGCAACCGGTTATAGCTAGTATGATGCTGCATTATGAGAGGCATCGCGCTTGGATGGAGAGCTATCGCGAGCACGAAGAAATTGCCAAGGCGCTTCTGGCTAAAGACAGGAGAGCGGCTAAAAGGGCTCTCAACGCGAACATTAAGTAGAGGGTGTTCGCAGTTTCCGATAAGTCCGCTAGCTCGGGCTTAATTTGGAACCGACCGCGTTTCGACGCGGTTTTTTTGTGTCGCTCGCTCTGTTGTTCGTTGCAGGAAAGCGGAAGCAAGAATGAAGAAGATGCTTTACATGTGGGATATTGTATGCAATCCATGATTTAACCCCGACGGCAATCTAACGCCGGAAATGACGATGGAGGCTTTGGTCAGTTCCCGAAGCTGGCTTCAGTTGTCTGCCGATTGGGTCCATATTGATGTACTGATGAAAGCAGCAATTTACGAAGGAAATAAGAGAATAAGGGTCGGCAAGAGCGAGGTAGTCTCGCCGAAAGCTGGTGAAGTTCGGTTAGACGTTGCATACTGTGGAATCTGCGGGACGGATCTTCATATTTTCCACGGTAACATGGATAGTCGTGTCAAAATTCCTCAACCTATTGGGCATGAAGTGTCGGCTGTAGTCGCTGATTTGGGAGAAGGGGTAGATGGATTCAGTGTCGGAGATCGGGTCGCGGTTAGGCCGCTATTGTTTGGTGAACCGACCGCTTTCGACAAGGGGTTTCAGCATGTTGGGAAAAACTTGAAGTTCATAGGCATCGATCTCCCTGGAGGCATGCAATCTTCCTGGACCGTGCCGGCCTATACCTTACATAAGCTACCCAAAGAGCTTTCTCTCGAGCATGGTGCTATGGTCGAGCCAGCAGCTGTTGCTGTTCACGATGTTCGCCTCGGGCGAGTGAAGGCGGGTGAGTGGTGTGTGGTGATTGGAGGTGGGCCTATCGGACTGCTCATTGCGTTGGTTGCAAAAGAAAAGGGTGCGAAGGTGGTGCTTTCAGAGGTTAATGAAAGAAGATTAGAGTTGGCATCGACTCTGGGAATAGAAGTTGTCAATCCGGTTAAATCCGATGTTGTTGAATTTGTTCGGCGCGCAAGTGAAGGGGCTATGGCAGATTGTGTGTTCGAGGTTTCGGGATCGGCACCAGGTGCTGAAGTCATGACTGATTTACCGAATGTTCGAGGCCGGATTGTTATGGTGGCTATCCATCCTCAGTCTAAGCAGATTAACCTGTTCAAGTTTTTCTGGGCTGAAATCGAAATGATTGGGGCTCGCCTATATGAAGAGCAGGATTTTGAGGAGGCGATCAAGCTCATCGCTGATGGTAAGTTGGCTATCGATCGACTTATTACAGAGGTATCTTCTATCGATTCGGTACAACAGACTTTTTTAAAAATCGATTCGAATCCCGACGGAATAAAGTACCTTGTCGATTGCAAAAGGTAAGCAAAGCGAAAATCCAAAAATTGAATACAATGGATACGTTGGAAATGTTTAGTTTGTCAGGTAAAACTGCCTTGGTTACTGGCTGTAAGCGGGGTATCGGTAAGTCGATAGCGATCGGATTGGCTGAAGCCGGTGCTGATATAATAGGAGTCTCGGCTTCCTTGGAATCTTCTGGCAGCGAAGTTGAGAAAGAAGTCTGTACCTTAGGCAGGTCCTTTACTGGTTATCAATGTGACTTTAGTGATCGGAGTAGTCTGTATTCTTTTATCGAAATTGTTAAAAAGCGTCACTCGACTATCGATATATTGATTAACAATGCCGGTACTATTCTGCGTAAGCCTGCAGTCGAACACCCTGACGAGTATTGGGATAAGGTGATTGAGGTTAACCTCAATGCTCAATTTATACTAAGCAGGGAGATCGGTAAAGAAATGGTGGAGCGTGGATCAGGTAAAATCATCTTCACGGCATCGCTCCTGACATTTCAAGGTGGAATTACTGTGCCTGGCTACGCGGCAAGCAAGGGTGGGATTGGGCAATTGACAATGGCTTTGGCAAATGAGTGGGCCTCGAAAGGCATCAATGTAAACGCAATAGCTCCTGGTTACATCTCGACTGACAACACCGAAGCGTTGCGAAATGACCCTGAACGTAGTCAATCGATATTGTCTAGAATTCCTGCGGGAAGATGGGGTAAGGGGGATGACTTCAAGGGGCCAGCCGTGTTTTTGGCATCTCGAGCGTCTGAATACGTGCACGGCACGGTGATGCTCGTTGATGGAGGTTGGATGGGGCGATAATGGACAGATTGATATATCAGAACGTCTAACTATTACATGATTATGGATACGAAAGTTCAAACAAAGTTGGGATTGGGACATCAAAAGATGTTTATAGACGGCGAATTTGTAGATTCAGTCTCAGGTAATACTGTCGAAGTCGAGAATCCTGCCAACGAGGAGATCGTAGGTACCGTGCCGGATGGGAATGAGGAAGACGCGCGTATTGCGCTCAAGTCCTCAAGTGCCGCCCAAGCGAAATGGGCCGCTATGCCTGCCGTAGAGCGCGGTAACATACTTATCGCGTTAGCGGAAAAGATAAAAGAGAATCGCGAGCGGTTGGCCCGAATGCTCAGCATCGAGATGGGTAAGACATACAAGCTGGCTCTCGGGGAAGTGGATGTGGCAGCCGATTTCATTAATTTTCCCGCTCAAGCTGCCCGCCGCCTGGAGGGTGACATCTTCCCTTCCGATTTTCCTAACGAGCACATAATGATTCATAAGGTTCCTTATGGTGTGACTGTAGGAATTGCCGCGTGGAATTTTCCTTTTGCCCTTTCTTGCAGGAAGATCGGACCATCTTTGACTGCGGGTAATGTCATGGTTGTTAAGCCGCCATCTGTCACGCCGATAACAGTATTGGAACTTGGTAAACTTGCTGTCGAGGCGGGTGTACCTAAGGGAGTTCTAAACATTGTGACAGGTGGCGGTAGGACTATGGGGAGCGAGTTAGTTCGAAATAAGCTGACAAGGTTAGTTAGTATGACAGGAAGCACTAGCACTGGTCAGCAGATTTTTAGCATGTGCGCTGACAATCTTACGGCGGTCCGCTTGGAGCTGGGAGGCAAAGCTCCTTTTATCCTACTGGAAGACGGTGATGTGGATAAGGCTGTCGAGGCGGCTGTAGTTTCGCGACACTTGAATTCTGGCCAAGTTTGCACCTGCCCTGAACGTTTCTATATTCACGATGCTGTGTACGATGAATTTGTGGAGAAGTACGTCGCAGCGACAAAGAAGTTAAAGATGGGAGACCCGCTACACCCAGAAACCGACTTGGGGCCTAAGGTAAGTGGTTACGAGCTCGAGCAAATGGAGAAAATGGTGGAGAGGGCTTTGAATCAGGGATGCAAGCTTGTCTTGGGGGGGAAGCGACCAGATGGCGAAGACTTCAAAAGAGGCCATTGGTATGAACCGACAATTCTCACTGAAGCCACAAACGAAATGTCGATTATGAGAGACGAGGTCTTCGGGGTAGTCAGTCCGATTATGCGCATACAGAGCTTTGAACATGCCCTAAGGCTTGCTAACGATAGTGACTACGGCCTGTCAGCTTTCTTGTTTACAAATGATGTTCGTAAGATCCAGCGTGCAGTTTTAGAGTTGGACTTCGGAGAAATCTACGTGAACCGACAGATGGGTGAGCAACGACAAGGTTTCCACAACGGATATAAGCTAAGCGGAACTGGAGGGGAAGACGGCAAGTATGGCCTTGAAAACTATTTAGAGAAGAAAACCTTTTACGTTAATTTTAGCTGAGACGACTGTGAGTAGTATAAAAAGCATAGAAACGCGGATTTTCAACGTGCCTCTTGCTGAGGTTCTTGTGGATGCGAAGCACGGAAATCATACCCATTTCGAGCTACTCACTGTGATCGTTACATTGGAAGATGGCCGATCAGGAGTAGGTTACACCTACACGGGGGGTAAGGGAGGGCATTCGATTAAAGCCATGATCGATAATGATCTTGCTCCAGCGTTGGTTGGGCAGGAAGGAGACGAGGTCGAGAGAGTGAACGACTTTTGCGAGTGGCATATTCACTATGTTGGAAGAGGTGGGGTGGCTTCTTTCGCAATCTCAGCGATAGACATTGCCCTATGGGATATTCGATGCAAAACCAAGGGATTGCCTCTTTGGAAAGTCGCAGGAGGTGTTTCGAACAAATGCAAAGCATATAGAGGTGGCATTGACCTTATGTTTCCTTTATCCAAGCTATTGAAAAGCATCGGAAGCTATCTTGAAGCTGGTTTCAACGGGGTAAAAATCAAGATTGGACGACCGAGTATTGCTGAGGACCTAGAGCGCATTGCAGCGGTCCGTCAGCTTGTGGGTCAGGATGTAGCTTTTATGATCGACGCAAATTATTCACTTAGCGTTGATAAGGCGATCGAGGTAGCTAGGCGAGCTCGTGAATTTGATTTGGTTTGGTTTGAAGAACCGATAGTCCCTGATGACTACAAGGGCTATGCTCGTATTGGCAAGGAGTCAGGGGTACCCCTCGCTATGGGCGAGAATTTGCATACATTGTATGAATTTGGATACGCGTTCGAGCAGTCGAATCTTTCGTTCATTCAGCCGGACGCTTCGAATTGTGGAGGTATAACTAATTGGTTAAAGGTGGCCGAAATGTCTCGAAGACATGGAGTCCCAGTATGCTCGCATGGTATGCACGAGTTGCACGTGAGTTTAGTGTCTGCTCAGCCGAATGCTGGTTGGCTAGAGGTGCATAGTTTTCCAATCGACGAATACACGATGCATCCGCTGAGGCTCGAAAATGGCCAGGCAGTAGCGCCTGAAATCCCCGGCATTGGCGTTGAATTTGATTGGGAAAAACTAAAGCGATTCGAAGTCTCAAGGGCTCTTGTTGACATCAATAATCAACGGAAATCCATGTTCGCTCAGCTTTGATTTCTCCTCGTGTGATGCCAGCCCCTAGAAATGGATCAGTAGGTTTCTCCGGAAACTTGAGCCGACAGACGCGCCGAAGACACGTTTCCCAAGGGAGCCACCCGCGACGGGCGATGCATTTTTTACTGTGTGGGCTCTCGACTTTACTTCAGTTGATGTGGGAGGGTTTCTGTTTCAGGAGCAGTTGGTTGGCTTAGCGAACGGCGAAGAGGAAGCTACTCGTTGCTTGAGCTTTGAAATGCCAATGTAATGAAAGCGAATCTCGTTACATCGGAGATCCACACATTCGGCTGTCTTTAAGCACTTTTTTGTCAGCTGAGGGTTCCTAAAGGTAGACAAGAGCCATTTGAACAGGTCAGCATCTAGATTCGAATGAATTAAATTTGGTAGCAACGAGCAGGTGACAGCAAGTGGATAACGCTAGCTTGAAATAAGAGGTCCAAGACTAAATCCTGAAGCTTTATGTATTTAATACTGAAGGGATATGCAAATTTTATTGGATAATGAAAAGTTTTTACTTACTTCGGCAGTGAAACTCACTTCATTGATTTGAATAATTCGAGTTAGGTTACCGTGATTTATTAAGCTATGTTATCATTGATTGGTCGGAATTCATATTCTTCAATGAGCGAGAATGGGCAATTTCATTCCCGTGGAGACTTGGTTTCAATAAATTGAGTTTTCTTTAATTAAATCCAATGGCGATATTCTTTCTGATCGATAACTTGAAGCTCGAAACAAATGAATAGCTACTTGTTAGAGTTGAATGAACTGCCAGTTGGTAGATCTTGGATTGTTATGTGAGATTCGGAAAAGACAAAAGGCAGGGTTCTGTAGCAAAATAGAGCTACTCCTGCGAGAGGTGAAATTTTAAACGATAATAAATTATGTTGGTTGTTACCTTTGGAGAAATCATAGGTCGTCTGGAGACTCCTGGACATCTAAGATTGCGCCAGGCGCGTGACCTTGAGGTGACCTATACTGGTGCAGAAGCTAGCGTAGCGGCTTCGATATGCAATTTCGGCGGGGACGCTCGCTACGTGACAGCGCTGCCTAAGCATGCTTTAGCCGAGGCGGCCGTGGACGCCGTGCGTGCCGTTGGCGTGGATACCAGTTTTGTTCTGAGAACAGACTGGGGGCGTTTGGGCATGTGCTATATGGAGATGGGATTGAACCAACGCCCGAGCAATGTGATTTATGATCGAGCTTATTCGGCGATCGCCATTACAGATTCGGTAGAATATGATTGGGAGAATATTTTTTGCGATGCTGATTGGCTCCATTTGAGTGGGATCACCCCAGCTCTTTCCGCAGTCGCTGCTGAGACAACGTTGGTCGCCGCCATGGTAGCAAAGGATTCCGGTTGTAAAGTCTCTCTCGATTTGAATTTTCACAGCGCTCTTTGGAAGTGGAATGAGTCGAACTCTTCGAGGGATCTTGCTCGTCAAACAATCGGTACTTTGCTGCCTTTTGTAGATGTTGTCATCGGAAACGAAGACGATTACCACGATGTCTTGGGTATTCAGGCGGATAAAACAGGCTTTAGCAGTGGATCTCGCAAAATTGATTGTTATTCTGAAGTTGCTAGAACAGTGATTGATTGCTTTCCAAATCTAAGCAATGTCGCAATTACGCTTTCTGAAAGCTTATCGTTATCGAATAACAATTGGGGAGCAATGCTCTACGATGCTAAGAAGGGCCAAGCTTTCTTTGCTCCGTTGAGCCAGAAAAGAACATACGAGCCATATCAGATAAAGAGTGTTGTAGACAGTGTCGGGTGTGGAGAATCTTTTGCTGGTGGTCTGATATTTGCATTGAACACGCCAAAGCTGTGCGACCCCGAGCTAGCTATCCAGTATGCTGTGGCTGCGGCTTGCTTGAAGCATTCTATAAAAGGCGAATTCAACTTCTCTACACGTGAAGAGGTGGAAGCATTGATGGGCGATACTGTATCGAGACTAGTGCTTCGTTAGGTCGCGCTATGAAAATTGCTTTCTAGGATTCTGAGTTTCTGATCATTCAATATTTTTTTCTTTATCGGTGAGTCAATTATGGCTTTCGGTCTAGTGCTAGGTTAGAAACTTCTGAAGGTTTAAGTCACTCGAAGGGACCTCTTGGTCTATGGCGGTGTAAACTCTAGATTGGGCGGCGGATCTGCTTGTGCTCGGGTTATTGCCCGTCGCGTTGAAGATATCGTGATTTTTATCTTTGCATATGCGGTTTACCCGTTCCTGGAGTGCTAAACGCATGCGAAGTTTAGTGCCAAGGAATTGGTCACGCACCTGAAGTGCCTTGTTGTGCGTGTGCGACTCGGGTGACGTGCTACATTTAGCTTCGAGTGCGGACCGAACCACTGATGCTACATTCCAGGCAGGTCAAGTTTCGAAGGATTTGTTTTCCTTCGATACTTCGCTGGTGTTGTGTTGAGGCACCGCTTGAACACCTGATTGAGATACTCCTGATAGTTGAATCCGCTCCGGATCGCGACATCTATTATGGGCAGGGTAGTAAAGCTAAGCATGTCGCAGGCTCGTCGGAGTTTGACGTCCTGAATCGACCGTCCAACGGTTCTTCCGAGAGTTTCTTTGAATCGACGCTGAAGGACGCTGCGTGAAAGCCCAGCGGCGCTAGCGATTTCCTCAACGGAGATCCCTTCGCATGCCTTCTCCCTGATCAGTTGGAGCGCTTTCGCTAGCGAAGGGTCGTCGACGGCTTCGAAATCGCTCGAGAGTCTTCGATGGATAGTCAGAGGCGGAATTCGTGTAGGATCGCTGTTTGGTTTTGAACCGTGTAATATCTGATCGAGGAGCTTGGCTGCCTGATACCCCACCTCGTTGTGGTTTGGCTCTATGCTGGTCAATCGTGGTTGGCAGAGATCGCAGAAAGACGAATCGTTGTCTACAGATATGATGCTTACTTGCTCTGGGATAGCGATCGATCGTCGCCTGCAAGCTTCGAAAGCAATAGGTGCGAACTGGTCGCTCGCGATCATTAATCCAAGAGGAACAGGACAGCTGGCCAACCAGTTTTCGATTTTGGTTAGTGTGCTGGGCCAGTTAGCCGGCTCGCGGTCGCGAGTGCTGAGTTGAAGCTTTTGAATCGAAGACGCCGACTGTGCTGAGGCGTGTTCCCTGAACCCGATCAGTCTTTGGTTGGACCAGGTTTCATTTTCTACTCCGAGGAAAGCGAAATTCCGATGTCCCATTTCCATGAGATGAGAAGCCCCCAGTTCGCCGATCTGTGCGTCATGGCTGCTCACAACCGGGTAAGGTGATCCAATGACATTTCCGAGAACATCGACTATCGGTACACCTTTGCGAGCAACTAGCTCTAGTGATTCCGACCGTGAGATTCTCGCGATAATGCCGTCGCCCTTCCATTGGTCGATGCTGCTTGGCTCCAAGGAACCAAGTGGGCCTGTGTAATGAAAAATAGACCAGTCGTTGGTTTCGTGCAGGTAGCGAGATATGCCGCCAAGAATAGCTCTCCCTGAAGCGAGCGAGGTCTCGATAAGGATAGCGATATTTTTCATACGATGACCGAAATGCTTAAAAAAATGAGCGGTATCTATCTGGATTGGGAGAGCGAAAAAGTGCTAGACTCCTTTCATATTCGCCATTGAGGCGTTCGAATTCAAGCGACTTGATTCATAAAATGACAGTGATGAAAAGCAACATGCAACGGGTGGAAACATTAGCGGAGGTGGAGAGACGATTTTGTGTGGAATGGGGAGCTTTGCCTTCGTTTTTCGCTATTGCGCCGGGCAGGGTAAACCTGATCGGCGAGCATGTGGATTACAACATGGGTTGGGTTCTCCCTGCTGCAATCGAGAAGCATGTGGTGCTGGCGGCGAATCCTAATGGAGGTTCACGGATCAGAGTTCGCAGTTCCGGATTTAGCGAGCTGGTTTCGGTCGACTTGGGGGAGCTTCATTCTCGCCGAGAGTCCGGGTGGGGGCGTTACGTAGTCGGAGTGCTCACAGTCCTGGCTGAAAGAGGTGTGGACCTGAAAGGATTTGATGGGTATCTCGAGTCCACGATTCCTTCGGGGGGCGGACTTAGCAGTAGCGCTGCTCTCGAAGCTGCTGTTTGCCAAGCTGCTTTGACTGTGGCTGGAGAATCGATGGGAGAAATGGAAATGGCGAAATTATGCCAGGAAGCAGAGCATAGATTCGGAGGTGTTCCGTGTGGACTCATGGATCAAGCTGCCGTTTTCGCTAGTCGGGAAGGAAGCCTTCTTCTGATGGACTGCGGAGAGGAGACGGTCCGACATGTACCATTTGACTGCGAAGATTGGGCTATCATGATTCTGAATACGGGAGTTAAGCACAATCTGGCGGATGGGGAATATGCGGTTCGGCGACGTTGTTGCGAGGAAGCGGCGAACTTGCTGGGCCTGCCAAGTCTTCGTTCGCTGGAGCCGTCCCAACTGCAGGAAACGCTTTCTAGAGAGGACTTGAATGGCGAATTGCGACGATGTATTCGCCATGTGGTTACAGAGAACGAAAGGGTGCTGCGTTGCGTGAAGTCTCTACGCTCTGGAGACATGGCGACTGTGGGTCGCCTGCTGAACGAGAGTCATGAGTCGCTAAGAAGCGACTATCGGGTAAGCTGCAGGGAGCTCGATTTCGTAGCGAAAACGCTACAGGACATGGATGCTGTCACAGGTTGTCGAATGACAGGAGGCGGTTTCGGGGGATCGTGCGTCGCGATCGTTAGGAGCGAAGAGATCAGGTCCGTCTCTGAGTATGCGATCCGGGCTTATCGAAAAGAGTATGGTGGAGAGTTGGATGTTTTCAGCTCCCGGCCCGTAGGGGGCTCAAAAGTGGTTTTCAACTAGGGATTTGAAGAAGATGAATTACGAACAGCAACCGCACAGGCGAAGGAATTTGCTGACTGGAGAATGGGTTATTTGCTCGCCGCACCGAGCCGCTAGACCGTGGCAGGGGCAGCTTGAGGATACTGCTCGATCGAAGCGTCCTCAACATGATCCGGCGTGTTACCTCTGTGCCGGAAATGCTCGTTCTGGAGGGAAACGGAACCCTGATTACCAGGATACGTTTGTGTTCGAAAACGACTTTCGAGCGTTGCTAGACGATGAGGGCCATGACGAAGGCGACGAGAAGCACCCATTGCTTTGCTCGAAGCTGATTCGAGGGACGTGTCGGGTCGTCTGCTTTTCTCCCAGGCACGATCTCACGCTAGCGCAGATGTCTGAAGCTGAGATTTCCAAGGTTGTACAAACTTGGATCGACCAAACGAGTGAGCTGGGCCAGAAGTATTGCTGGGTTCAGGTCTTCGAAAACAAAGGGGCGGCGATGGGGTGCTCAAACCCCCATCCACATGGACAAATATGGGCGATGGACGACGTTCCCACCGTGCCGAATCTAGAGGATGAAAACCAGTTCGATTACTATCGCCGCAACGGGTCGGTGCTGCTGAGCGACTATTTGGAGACAGAGCTGAAGGTGGAGGAGAGACTGGTCTGTCTCAATGATGATTGGGCGGTGCTTGTGCCATACTGGGCGGTTTGGCCCTTCGAGACGATTTTGCTGCCTCGGTTCAAAGCCTCTCGACTGACCGACTTGAGCTTTGCGAGGGTGGATTCTCTTTCGAACATTTTGAGGAATCTCCTACGAAGATACGATGGATTGTTCAACGTGGACTTTCCCTACTCGATGGGGTGGCACGGAGCACCTTTCGACGGGACGGCGGGCGAGCATTGGCAGGTCCACGCTCACTTCTATCCTCCTCTTCTTCGCTCCGCTAGCGTCCGCAAATTCATGGTCGGCTTCGAAATGCTGGGTGAGTCTCAACGTGACATCACGCCGGAACTAGCTGCTGAAAGACTACGCGGAGTCGAACTCGAAGCTGCTTCAGGAAAGGATTGCATATGAAGGTGCTAGTGACTGGTGGCGCGGGGTATATTGGAAGCGTGGCCACGGACGCTCTTTTGCAGAGAGGACACGACGTAGTCGTTTTCGACAATCTGCAGCAAGGGCACAGGGAAGCGGTTCCCCTGGAGGCGAGGTTTGTGCAAGGCGACTTGAATTGCTTCAAGGCAATCGATCAGGTTGTTCGCTGCGAAACCCCCGACGCGGTAATGCATTTCTCGGCGAACTCACTTGTGGGAGAGTCGATGGAAAAGCCCTTCTTGTATCTGAACGACAATGTGGTGAACGCCCTTAATCTCCTGAAGAGCATGGAGAATCACGGAGTGAAGAGGATAATTTTCTCATCCACCGCCAATCTTTTTTCTGATCCGTCCGAAATGCCAATTGACGAAACCGAACGCATTGTGCCGGGAAGCCCATATGGAGAATCTAAGGCGATAATCGAGCGCTTCCTTCACTGGTTGTCTGTCACAAGCGGATTCAGGTACGCTTGTTTGCGATACTTCAACGCGGCTGGCGCCACGGAAAGGCTGGGAGAGGATCACAATCCGGAGCTTCACCTGATTCCGATTATATTGCAGGTCGCTTTGGGGCAACGAAAGGAAGTGAAGATATTCGGAAACGATTACGATACGCCCGACGGCACGTGTATCAGGGATTACATACACGTTGAAGATCTGATAGACGCGCACATACTTGCTCTAGGCGCACTTGAGAGCGGAAACCGAGTCTACAATCTCGGCAACGGAAAGGGCTTTTCGGTCAAAGAAGTTGTCGAGTCGGCTAGGCGAGTAACCGGTCATCGAATACCATGCGAGATTGCGAAGAGAAGGCCTGGAGATCCGGCAGTGCTCGTTGCCGGGAGTGACAAGATTAGAAACGAGCTGGGTTGGTCGCCTCGCTACGCGGATATCGATTCCATCGTAGAGTCGGCATGGAAGTGGCATAAGGACAATCCGAACGGGTACGAAGGTGAAAAGCGACAGGTTCGCTAGGCAGTTTCGTGGCCTTAGCTCTGGGGGAAGAACTTGCGGTTTAGCTAGCGGCACCCATTTTTCCTGACGCATGATGAAAAAAGTGGGGAAACTTTTGGTAAGTATCCCATCTAGTGTTCGTTTACGTCGTAATCTGTCCAGCTTAGAAGATTTAAGCCGTTCCTCGTCGCTGACCATCATGATAGTCAGCTTCTCAAGCACGTCCTTGAGATGGTTTCACTGGAGAAGATCTTCGCGCTTTGACGAAAACATTCCTTCGCCATGGTCCAAGAAAATGGTTCCGCTTTGAGACGTTGCGAACGTACTCTTCGAGTTGGTCGAGCTCCCGTACCCAAGAAGCGGATAGAAAGTGGTTCTCCGAGTTAAAATGTATTTTGTTTGGCGATACAGAGCTTAGAAAGTCATAGGTCATGCTCATTTCTTCCCAGAAATAGGCGTAGTGCTCCTCCCAAGGTTCCGGGCCTTTCGCGTTGAGGTTTCTGGCCCATTTCGTTTTCGCGTCATCACCGATCATCGAGGTCAACTCGGTGAGAACTTCCATATCTATCCCGTGCGACCGATAGTTTTCGGAGAAGAGGTTGGGTTGCAGCTTGATGCTGGTGTCTGCCTCTGGATTGCCTTTTCGAAGCTCGCCTTGTATGTAGGTGAACCATTCGGTACCGCGATCCATATTGAATCGACAAAAATCGTACCAGAGTGGAGTTCCGCGGAGAGCTCGGGGTAGCGGAAACGGGTACTCTATAGAATAAAAGTCAGGACTCGTTCAAGAGGAAGGAATTGATCGCTCGGTCGTGATCGACGGGATACAGGTTTTCTCCTCCGTGGAAGATAGCGCCCAAATGGTCGTTGTAGACGCGATCATCGGTAAGTGGACGACCTACGGATTTCGAGAAGTAGTCGTAGAGGAAGATCGGCTTTCCGTTGATCAGCAGCATATCCTCCGCCACCTCGATGTTCTGCCAGTCGACTTTGTTGACCGGTCGTCTGACTATATCGCCGCTTAGGACTTGTTCGAGCGTGGCTATGCCTTTGTCGAGAATCTCTATTGATTTGCGACGTTCGAAGTTCGGAAGCTCTTTCGCCAGGCGCTTTTTGTTGTTGCGAAACGGTTCGTGGTAGACGCCGAACAGATACTCATTGGCTTCTATGTTGGTCTCGTCCCAGTCGGCAATTTAAGAAATTCGCGGGAAAACCAGAGAAGCGTTTCTTCTCGCGTAACGTCGATATTGGCGTTTCTCGCCTCATCCATAGGTACGACAAGTTCGTCGATTTTTGAGTAGGCTCTTTCGCTGAGCGCCGAGGCATTCAAGCACGGTAGAGCTATGGCAATCAGGATGGTGAAGATAACTTGCCTGCGTCGAGAGTGTGTTTGCGACATGGGTAGCCAATGTGGGTCCTATGGTTATGGGGGCGCTGAGCTTTACCAATCGAGACTTGTGATACTACTCGCCATTGAAGAATTGGGCGAGCGAAGCTAAATTTCGTTTCCCACGAAGATAGCGAGGATGGGCGCATTTAACTATGCATTTTTTGATTTTCGTGCTGCATCTCCTTCGCAACTTTTTATATCTGTCTTTAAGGGGTCTGACATCCGAAAATTAGGTGTGTATTAGGTGGGTTATTTGAAGAATCTGTTTCTGAGCTCCGAGCGATCAGTATCGCTCTTGGTTTTAGCTTTTTTGTTGATCCGTGGGGTGATCTCCCAAATTTTTGAATACGAGTCCGTGTGAGGTAGTGAGTGCGAAAGACGACCCTGTATCTTCGCCAAGCTTCATTGATCGAAGCCAAGGCTAACCTGCGTTATTTCTCATGGTCGCGGATAGCGAGTGACTCGAACGAACCCCTCGAGATGAAGATCGTAAAATCGCTTCTGTTGTTGTATGCGCTAATGATGCTGGCTTTCTTTGGCTGCGGCCTAAACGAGGAGGAATCGATTTCCGCAGGAAAGCGGGACGATTCCGGAATTCCTGACTGGAAGGATGCGGAGACGTGCAGAAGCTGCCATTCTGAGGTCTTTGATGAATGGTCTGCCAGCCACCATGCTGGGGCTAACCGTCTCGTCGATCCGGTACGCGATGCGGACAAGTTTGGAGTCGGCGAGCTGACGGATGCTGCAGGACGGCGATACGTCGCAGGCGAGCGAGATGGCGAATTCGTCCTGAGCGAGCGTTACGAGGGGGGAGAGTTCGTCGAGGGCAAGGTGGACGCGATCATTGGGAAGACGCCATTGGAGCAGCCACTGCTCTCTCTTCCCGACGGCAGGTACCAGGCGCATGCAATGGCTTGGGACACCGAGAGGAAGGAATGGTTTAACGTGTTCGGCGACGAGGAGAGGCTGCGCGGGGAGTGGGGGCACTGGACGGGCCAGGGGATGACGTGGAACTCGAACTGCGCCTGGTGTCACGTGACTGAATACGAAAAGAACTACGATCCGGACACCGACAGCTACGCTAGCGAATGGAGTCGCATGGGTATAAGCTGCATATCCTGCCACAGCGGCATGGAGGAGCATGTGAGATCGGCGGTCGCTGGCAGCGGTCTGGTCACGGTCGAGCCGGTCTCCGAGACAGCCGTGCTGGAGAACTGTGCAAGCTGCCATTCGCGCCGGGAGGAGCTTACTGACAGTCGGTTCATCGCGGGCGACGACTACGAGGACCACTTTCGATTGATGCTCTACGATCACCCCACCGCCTATTTCGAGGACGGTAAGGCGGACGAGGAGAACTTCGTGTACGGCTCGTTCATGCATAGCGGAATGGGGCACGCGGGCGTATCCTGCATGGACTGCCACAACCCGCACTCCGCCGAGTTGACCCTGCCCGCCGAAAACAACGCCACGTGTATTCAGTGTCACAGTACGGGGAATATGGGAGCGACGCTGATCGATCTCGCGACGCACAGCAGGCATAGACCGGGGTCCGGAGGCGACTCGTGCGTTGACTGCCACATGCCGGAACGGACCTACATGGCTCGGGATCCGAGAAGAGACCACGGCTTCACCATCCCGGACCCGTATATGAAGAAGGAATTTGGCGTTCCCACCGCGTGCACGGACTGCCACGCCGAGGAGTCGACCGAATGGCTCCTGGAGAGGTTCGACAATTGGTATGGGCCGAGCGAACGAATCAATGACCTGCGGGCGCGCGGCCACCTGCTAGAAAACGCCTGGGAGGGCGAAATCGAATCCCCCGATGAGATTCTCGATCGACTGGAGGCGGCGGAGAACCCGTTCTGGCGCGCGAGCTGGCTGCGAATGCTTCGGCCGTTCGCTCAGGAGCAGTCGGTGCGGAACGCCGCCGTGCGATCGCTCGACGCTGAGCATCCTTTGGAGAGGGATGCCGCGCTTTTCCTGCTTGGCATTCGAGAGGACGCCGTTGGCGAACTGCTAGATGGGCTCGAGGACGAATCGAGGCTTGTGAGGCTTCAGGCGGCTGAAAACCTGTCCGAAAGAGGAGTGGACCTTGAGGGAAGCGTTGCCGCCGAGCATATGGACTATCTAAAGGCCAACGCAGATCGACCGTCGGGAGCCCTTCGTCTCGCCCGGGTCGCCGCCAGGGAGGGCGACGCGGATCTGACGCGTAGAATGGTTGAGGTGGCGGTCAGCTTCGATCGGCGCAACCCCGCGCTGCGCTACGATGCTTCGATTCTCCTCGACCGGGCGGGCCTGCCGGAGGCTGCGATTCGCCACCTTCGCGTGGCGATTGGCTACGCCCCTCGAACCGCTCTATACCGTTTTTCAATCGGTCTGCTCGAGGCCGAGCTGGGACGGCTGGAAAAAGCGACGCAAAGCATGGAGGCGGCTGTCGAGCTCGCCCCTGAAAACGATCGCTGGCACTACAATCTCGCTATAGTGCGAGCGCGCCTGGGCGATCGGGAAGGGGCGAAGGATTCCTTGTCATCCGCCATCGAGCTGGCTCCGGAAAACGCGGACTACAGGTCATTTATGCAGAACCTGCTCCGCTAGGGTTTACAGAGGGAGAGTTCCAGAGCTCGCTCAAGCGAAGTAGGTCGGCTGGGCAAGGTAGGCCTTCTTTCGTGGGACGGCAAGCGACGGCAGGCATCGATTGCAATGCCTCGAGCTTCGGCTCGTAGTTGGCGGAGACGGGGGAATTAATAGTGTTGAACGGATTCTCCTCGCCTGCCTTCGGCAGGCTGATCGAATCCCGATGAAGCGTTTCTTATGAATGGACAGGAGAGTTTTCTGTTCAGGCGGCGCTGCCTTGTATTCGCCGAGAGCGAATGCAGTTCGGAGACGTATTTCAGGGCAGACGTATTCACCAGTAGGATACTGGGAATCTGCCAATCGAACGCGCTGCCACTAACCCCGATCGAATAGTTTGATATGATTTACAGTGAATTTCTACATGACAAGCGCGAGGCGCTGGAACGAGCTTCGAGTCTGCTTTGTTCGGAGCGGTACGACGCCTGCCAGCGAACGCTAGAGTCGATGGAGCCTGAGGCCAAGGATTGCGAGGACTACCACGCGACTTGGCTTGCGACGCTCGTCCAGCAATCGCAATGGGCCCAGACGGTAGCCTATGCGGAACCTCTTGTCGAGCGTCATGGCGGCTATTGCCGGACGTTTTACTCCGCATTGGTGTCGGGGCTGAAGGCTCGAGGCAAAACCAACGAAGCGTTCGCGAGGGTAAAGGAGGCGCGAGCCCATTGGCCCAGTGATCCCTTGTTCGTTGAGTTTGAGAGACTGCTGATACTCGAGGAAGGCGAGAAGGGCGCGAAATGAAGCAGGGGGAATCTAAGCTAAAGAGCATCGAGAGGGCGGTGCACGAATTGTTTTGCGCAAGCGGTTTGAATCCCGCCGAAGCCGTTCACGTCTCGCTGGGCGTGGCTCGGGCCTCAGCTCTCAATGTGGATATCCACGGCGTTATCAACCTCTGGACCCACGTATTCAGCCGACTGGTACAATGCAGCTCGGTTGGCCGACCGGACCTTGGCGGGATGCTAGACAAGTCCGAGCTGTCGGTAGAGGCCGATCTCAGCCTGTATAGAATCGATAAGCTCGATGAGCTTGGTCGACTGCTCTCGCTGGAAACGAATCAAGGGAGGATGTATCCCAGGTTTCAGGTTTGGCGAGGGAGCCTTTTGCCGGGAGTAACGGACGTGAACTCGATTCTGGCTAGCGAGGAACTGAGCATGGAGACCAGGGCCCTGTTTTACATGTGGCCGTTGTTCGGTGGAGCAAATGTTTTGGAGGCCCTTCGAGCGGGTCGAGTCGATGTCGTGGTAGACTTCGCACCATGCTTCCGAGGGTTTTTCATATAGGCGGAACTTACGACGCTCTAGTCGCTCGCGTCATGCCGCCTTGGAGCCTGGAAAGGTCCGCCGTCCGGCATAAGCCACCGTAACGCCCGCCTTGAACAGTTCGAGCGGCACGTAGCAGTGGACGCTGTGGTAGGTCGTTCCGTCCTGCATTCGAGTCTTTTGCGGCGCTTCGGCCCGCCAGAAATGCCAGTAGTCCCAATTAGCTTCGTAACAGCGCTTGAAGGAGTCGAATTCGATCATCACCGCTCGACCTGTTGGCTTGTATAGCCAGATGAGGTAGTCGGCATTCCGGTTTTGGTACCCTCGTATCCGCTTTTCGAGCACACTATAGAGTTCGATGGCAAGGTCGTCCGCTCCCCATAGCCGAGGGTCCTCGTCCCGAATCTTCAAGTCGGCGAAGACGCGTCCGCTTTTGCTAAAGATCTCTAGGTCGGCGCCTGTGCGATCGATCGTCTCCGAGGTCTCTCGAGAACAAAGGTAGTCTGGGAATAGCTGGGCGAGGCAGTCGTCTAGCGGAAAATTCTTCGTGTCGGAGAGCGAGCGGGAAAGGTCTTCTGAAAAGTGATTCGTCATGCCTCGATAGTGGCCAGATTTCGGTCTCTTTTCAATCATAAAGTAATTAAAAAACGGATACTTGAAGTCTTTATTCCGGACTGCTGCTAGCTGCAGCAGCCCGGTCCCCGAATCACAAAAGACGGCGACTGCCTTCCGCCGCCTTGGACCCTGCATTGCTGCAGGGTCTTTTTATTGGAGGCCAAATCTACACTAACCCAAAAAACAAAATGAAGAAAATCATCAAAAAGAGCAGTATCGAAGCCTTGAAGCAGGTCGCGAGCCTGACGGACCTGATCTCCGACGACGTGCAATTGACGCGCGTGGGCGACTATTACGTCGCTCCGAGCCCGTTTGTCGGAACGCGTCCGATGACGCTTTGCATCAACCCCGATGTCAATCGCTGGCGCTGCAAGGCCACAGGCAAGCACGGAGACGTGATCGAGTACTTCAAGCTTGCTTACCGTCTTCCGTTCATTGTGGCGGTCGAGGCTCTGGCAAAGCGCTGTGGTTTCCGTCTGGAGTACGAAGGTCCCACCGGACCGTTCGGCGGCTTTCCCCAAGCGGAACTGCCTCTTGAGGCTGCGTAGTAGCAAGAAACGAAAATAGCGGCGTCCATACTCTGGGCGCCGCTCAATCCTAAATAGCAATGAATTTTATATGAAGGTGACATTGATTTCCGACACGCACACGATGCACGACAGGCTTCCTCCGCTTTCGGGCGACGTGCTCGTCCATGCGGGCGATTTCTACGATTTGGCCGAGTGTAGGGACAAAAAACTAAAGAGGCTCAATGCGTGGTTCGCGAAGCAGGATTTCCAGGTAAAGCTATTTGTTCCTGGGGACCACGACATTCCCGTTTTTAAAAGCTGGCGTGCTGGAAAGAATTATTTGAGCGAGGCGACGCTACTCGTGGATTCAGTTTATGAATACGAAGGCGTGCACTTTTATGGTTCGCCATGGGTGCCCAACGCCGATGGCTACGCATTCGCCATGGAGGACGAGCGAATTGAAGAGACATGGAGCAAAATACCGCTTGAGACGGATGTTCTGATTACGCATGTGCCGCCATTTGGTGCACTCGATGACGGTCCTTTCGACCGAGGATTAGGCTGCCGTGTTCTGCGGCGAAAAGTTCGCGAGGTGAGGCCGTGTTGTCATGTCTATGGCCACATACATTGGAGTAGCGGCTACCAGAAGCTTGGTGGAACGCGATTCGTAAACTCCTCTTACGTGAACCAGTTGCGATTCAATGAACCTCGAGTTTTCGAGATTACGCGAAGCTTCGGAGGGCGGTTGGACGCCAGCCCTATTTAATCGTGAGGAGAGGTGGTGCTCTTTACGAGAGGAACTGCCAGTAGAAACGGTGTAGAAGCTCAGATTCAAAAGATAGCGGCGTTCGCAATACGGACGTCGCTAATTCACGCGATAACGGTTGTTGGTTGTGAGTGCGCGGTCTTCACTTTTTCGCGTTGGGATCTGAGGCTCGAGCTCATTGTGAGTGCTTAGTTTGAGCGGGGTTGTGATACGCTCTCAGAACCGTGGCGTAGCCCCTTAAATTCTCAAAAACCGAACGGCTCTGCATTTTGTAATTTCGCGACTGGATAATGGCAAGTAAGCCAATTTCCCCCATCCGATTTACGTGAAATGCAATGTTACCCGGTCGCGAGTCGGTTTCGGGTTTTCGCGGGGCGGGGGATAGCGCTTTTGAGCCGAGCGCTTCGAATCTAATCAAAGCGATACGTGTTCGATCTTCGGGCTGTTTCCCTAGCTCTTACTTTCGATGTGGTGGGATGCAGCGTCAAGTACCGCTCATCATTCAATAACTCCACTCCCGGTGGCTTACGGGGATTCGGTTCAAAACCTTACGGTGTTCCTTCCACTGGGGAACGTAGAGGTTCATCATCGATTTGAAGCGGTCGTTGTGGGTCGGCTCGATCAAGTGGACGATCTCGTGTGCAACGATGTACTCGAGGCATTCCTTCGGCTTCTTGGCGAGCTCGAGGTTTACGATGATCTTTCTGTTCTGCGGAATGCAGGAACCCCACTTGGTTTTCATTTTGCGAACCTGCCAATCGGATACCGTGGCACCGATCACCTTTTCCCACCTGACGATGATCGATGGCAACGCGTCGGCCAGTTGCTTTCGGTACCAATCTTCTATGACCTGCTGACGCTTTCTCTCGCTCGCCCCCGGCCGTATCGTCAGCGCAATTTTGCGGTGCTTGAGTTCGACCTTCGGCTTCGCCTTTTTTTCAGCAAGCGACAGCAAGTAGCGCTTCCCCCAGAGGTAGTGGCTCTCGCGTTCGAGAAACTCTCGTTTCGGCTCTCGTTTTTGGGCGATCTGTTTGCGCTGCTGCTTCCGGATCCAAGGGAGCTTGTTGGCCGCAAACGCCCGGATCGTCTCCAGATTCATCTCTTCCGGAGCCGCGATGCGCACACGCCCCGTTGGCGGGTAGACGGAGAGATGGACGTTCTTGATTCGTTTGCGAACCAAGTCCACCGAAAGGTCATTCAACTTCAACTGCTCGACCATCAGTATTCGCTTTGCTGCTTCAGGATGGGGAAGATCTTCTCAACCTCGTCTTCGTTTTGCAGAATCGCGAACAAGGCGGCCTTGATGGTCCGCTCTTTCGCTTCGTGTCCTCTCCAGCCGTGCGGGCTGACTTGCTTGATCGTCTTGTCGATAACCAGTGCCAGGTCGGCCGTCGGATCGTTCGAGTCCGCTTCAGCGTACCGGCCTGCGGCTTCCGCTGCAGTATCCGACTGGAGATTGTTGTAGATCGCTCTTTGCCCGGCGGTCCTAACTTTCGAAGGTGTCGAGTCATCTGCTCCTCGGCCGACATCTCTGGCTAGATTGGCGATGCGGCGCAGGTACTCTTCGTACTCCATGGCCCTGCGCCTACGGGCGGCGATGATCTCGTCGAGCAGGGCGGACATGCGTTCGTAGTACGCGGGGTCGTTCAGGTGCTCGCGAATGATGGTGCTGCGAACATTGTTCTCGATCGTTTCAGCGACCGACTCCGGGTTGTTCCGCATCTCTTCGGGCAAACTGTTAACCGCTTCGTCGATTCCGGACGAAACGATGAGATCGACCAGCGGCGTTTCGTCGAAGGAAGAAATTTTTCGGGATTCGTTGGCCTCGATGTAGGTATCGATCAAATGCCGCATGTCGGCCTCGTAGGCTTTCAGGTCGATCGTCTCTCCGCTGGCTCGACGGATGATTTCTCGAAGCTTCAGGTAGCGGTCGATCTCGCCCTTGATGCGCTCCGCCTCTCCTGCGTTGAAGCCGGCAGCGTCCAGCTCATCCGAAACGCTGGCGAAGGCACGCACCAGGGAAGCTACGCTGCGGTAAAGAGCGACCCGTCTCGGCTCCCTTTCTTCCAGGTCGGAGGCGATCTCCGTGTTGCCGCAAAAATACTGGATATGCTCCAGCTCGCCGCGCGGACTTCTGACGGGTTCGCATAAGGCGGCGAGCGATTCCAGAGCGTCCTCTAGCCTTTGCCTTCCGCGCTCCAGTCGATCTTGCAGTAGGATCTCGGAGTTGCCTTCGGAGCACTCGTCCTTGTCCAATTCGGAGGTGTAAACCTGGAGGGCTCCGGTCTGCTGATCGTTGACTAGGTTCTGGAAGAGGTCCTTGTAGTCGACGATGTATCCAAAATCCTTGTCTTCCCCATCAAGACGGTTGGTACGGCAAATCGCCTGGAAGAGACCGTGGTCGCGCATCGACTTGTCGATGTAGAGGTAGGTGCAGCTGGGCGCGTCGAAGCCGGTAAGCAGCTTGTCCACGACGATGAGCAGCTTCATGCGAGCAGGCTCCTCTACGAACAATTGCTTGGAGCGATCCTCGTAGGCTTCCGTCTTGGTCATGCTGCCTTGCGGCTTCACGTCCTTCAGTAGCTTTTGATAGAGGTGGTAAACGAACTCCTTTTCGGTTTTCGTGTTCTCTCCGGTATCCTCCTGGTTGATATCGCTGACCTGTGGATTGTAGGAGGTGATAACGGCGCACTTCCCCTTGAATGGGGTGTTCTGGAAGAGCTCGAAGTACTTGCAGGCCTCGTGGATGCTGGAGGCCACGAGGATCGCGTTGCCGCGTTGGTTGCTCAGGCGAGGCTTCACATTGAAGTCGAAGATAATGTCGCTCACCACCCGGTCCATGCGGGACCGAGAGCTTAGCACCTTCTGCTTCGTTCCCCATTGCTCGCGCAGGGCGGCGCGCTGCCAATCGTTCAGGCCGCGCGTTTTCGAGTCGAACCAAGCGTCCACCTTTTCGGGCGACCCAAGGCGTTGATCTATGTCTCGAGCCTCGTATACCAGGTCTAGCACCACCTCGTCCTCGACGGCTTCTCCGAAGCGATAAGTGTGTATGTACCGTTCGAATACCTCCAGCGTGGTCTGCTTGTCGCGACGCAGCAGGGGAGTGCCTGTAAATCCGATGAAGATCGCTTGCGGGATAAGGGCTTTCATCGTCCGGTGCAGCTTTCCGCTTTGCGTACGATGGCACTCGTCGACGAAGACGTAGAGCTCGCCCACCGTTGCGCTGGGCTGCGACTCCAGTTCCCTGATGAAGCGGTCAAAGTCGTCCACCCCCTTTTTGCCGAACTTGTGAACGAGCGAACAGAGCAGGCGCGGTTTCGCTTGCGAGAGCTGGCTCATCAGGTCGCGGCCGCTTCGCGTTCGGTGGATCTTTTCGCCCGTGCTGGAGAAGACGCTTTCGATCTGCTTGTCCAGTTCGTCGCGGTCGGTGACCACTACGACACGCGCCTCGGGGTTGTTCTCCAATATCCACTTGGCGAGCAGCACCATGACGATGCTCTTTCCGCTGCCTTGCGTATGCCAGATGATGCCGCCTTGCTTTCGGGCGATGCGTTCCTGGGCGGCTTTGATCCCGAAGTACTGGTGGTGCCGCGGGACCTTCTTGATTCCGCCGTCGAAGAGCACGAAGTCGTACACGATTTCCAAGAAACGTTTCTTGTCGCAGAGCTTCAGCAGGTACTTGTCCAGCTTGAGGCGAGCATTGTCGTCCTCGTCTTCCTTCCATTTCAGGTAGTACTTCTCTGGAGTTCCAACCGTTCCGTAGCGCAGCCCCTCCGAGTCGTTGCCAGCCAACACCAGCTGCATCGTCGCGAAGAAGTCCCCTATGAATTCCGGCTTCTGGTTGTTGATGTTCTGCCGTATCCCGTTTCCTATCGACTTGCGGCTGTTTTTCAGTTCCAGCACGCCGAGCGCGATCCCGTTCACGTAGAGAACCACGTCTGGTCGCTTCTCATGCTGGCCATGCACGGTCACTTCCTCGGCGATGCCGAAGTCGTTGGCCTCGGGAGTTTCCCAATTGATGAGCTGGATGCTCTCCGTGTTTTCGCCAGCCTCAGCCTTCACCGGCACGCCGTAGCGCAGGAGTGAATACACGGCCTTATTGTTTTCGTAGAGCGTGCGGCTGCGATTGCTCGCCTCGACCTTTAGCGAGTGGATGGCCCGGCTGATCTGCTCGTTGCGATAGCCCGCTCTCGTAAGGTAGTCTCCCAAGACTGCTTCTTCGACATTGCTGTTGCCAGCCCGGTCCTGCCAATGGCCGAGGTAGCGGTATTTCAGTTCGTCGACGAACAAGGCGACGACTCGATTCTGGGTAACGCGTTCCGCTTGGCCAATTGTCATGAGGGGAGGGGGATTCAAGAGTTGGGAGATGAATGGATCGCTAGCTATCAGTCGCTTTATCGAGTACGTAGCGTTTGAACCATTGTGGAATGGTATCCGATTTGTATTCGAGTGTTTCTCCGTCCGTGATTTCAGCCAGCCAGGACTTTTCTACATTGTCGCTAGAGTTGTCGAAAACGAATGCTCGATTCGAAACCTGGATAGCGTCCCATAGCAAATCGAGAGAGCGGTAGTATCGCGATACCGTTTTGTCTGGAGGCACTGAATGACCGCCTTTTCGCACCCGGTTCTCGACCCGTGAGCAGTTGATGTCCGGGTCCTCCGTGGCCACGAAGTACAAATAGGTTCGATAGCCAGCCGACTGAGCTTCACGAAGCAGCTCAACCTTGCTCGGATGTGACATCACCGTTTCAAAGGTAAAACTCCTCCTCGCTTTCAAAAGCTCGTGCCGGACGAATTCTGCGAGGACTGCCGCAAGGTAAGGGGAGGTCGACTCCCTTGGAAGGGATAAACTGTTCTCGCCAATCAGAAGCCCAATTGACTTCAAGTCGGCAAGGCGGTCTGAGATTTCCAGGAACTGGTTCAGCTGGACGCCCAATCCCTTTAGCCCGAAGGCAGACAAATCGAATTTTCCCGTTTGTTGAAGTCCCTGTGCAATTTCGTCCGCGTTGATGTACACTCCATAGAGTTCGGGGCCGATGACCCCCTTTAGCGTGCTTTTCCCTGAACCGTTCGGACCGGCGAACATCCGGACGCGAGGCGTGCCTGCAGTCATTTGATGCGACGGACTTCGCCTTTTTTCACCTTGTAGGGAGAACCTATCGACTTGAGGAAGACCTTCTTGCGATTGGGTTCGATGCGGAAAAGGTCGCCGTTCTCCATTTCGACGACGCTATTCCCGGAATTCAGTACCTGCTCGCGGGCTCCGTGAAAGGCAATACCTGACAACGGAGGCAATTGCGCTTCAACAAGTTCCGAGTTTTCGTCCTCATGCCGCATATGTGAAAGTTACTAGATCGGAACTGGCTTCGTCAAATTCAATTCCCTAGTGACCCCGGCGCCTAATTACTTCTAAAAATTGCGTTCCGAATTGGGCGGTCGAGAGTGCCCCGTGAGCCAACGAGTAATATTGTTCTCTCCGAATCCCATGATGCCTGAAGCTTCGCGTTGTGTCAGACAATACAATACTTTGTCAGGAAGGTTTGGACTTCATCGGGTGTGATGAGGGCGTCAGTTTATTGAGCCAGGCGTCGATCTTCCTATTTCCGTCATTGCCGATAACCAGATAGCCGCAGTGGTCGCAATGTAGCGTGGGAACATTGGATACCGTCACCTCTGTACCTGAGGATAAGCTTGTTTGGTAGTCTCGATAGACTGTACGGAGTCGGCCTGTTTCGCATTCGAAACAGGCGAGCTCCTCGGAACTGTTTTCGCTCTTCTTCTCGGCCTTCTTCGAAAGTTTGGCAGGGGTGGGATCCTCGGCAAGGCTTGGGCTGTATCGCTCTCGTGTACGGCCACTTTCACTTTGGGTGGAGGGCCATCGACAAAAGGACGCATGTTGTGTAAGTTTGAGTTCTGTATTTGGCAAGTAAGCCAATTCCCCCCATGCGATTTATGCGGGACGCGATGTCCAGGGCCATCAAAGCTGATTAGGCTCCTGCGTTTGTTTTCAGCTTTCCGCGATCTCGCCAAAGTATTCATGCTTCTATGCCGGAGCGTAAAATCCGTCGAACTAAATTTTGAGCCCAACTTTTAAATAAGGCCTGGCGCTAATTAAATTTCCGAGAAGGAGTTGTTCTCGCATCAAGGCGTGAAACGATACTGCGCCCCGAGTCTGTGAAGCATGGAGAACGTGTCTTCGTAGCGGACGGAAAATTCGTCGCAGACATCGGGAAGCTTGATTTCCTTCTTGGATTCGGGGGCGGGTTGCTCGTTGGTCACGACGGTCGTTCCATACACACGACAGTAAGCGACCAGCCATCCGTCTGCCCCACTGGCGAACTTCGCCTTTGCCGCGTCGGTGAAACGGGTGTGACGCTGCGACCACATCATGATCTCACGGAAAGCGTCGACGACGTCGCTCACACCACAGGTATGAAAGAACTCGTTGGGTACCGAGTTGCTGACCCATTTGACGAGATCGTCATCGGGACTACCATTGAGAAGCTCCTGCTTCACGCGATCGATGCTGTGCAGACTGCCGCTCGAATACCCATGAAGGAGACTTTCCCAGAAACCTGGACAAATCGGAAACGCGTAATAGCGGTTCTTGGCCGTAATCAGCACGTCCGAATCGATCAGGTAGCTGAGGTTATTGCTCATGGCAGGGGAACTCCAATCTTCCGTGCGTACTTCTGAAAAGCCCCGCCATTCAGGCCAGACAGATCGTAGGCTTCCTTGAAACCGATGCGTCCTTCCTTGGCAGCCCGAATGACTTGCGAGGCGAACAACCGACCGACTCGCGTATTCTGGTTGTTGTAAAAATCCCCGCCCCCAGTACGAGCAGCCTTCATTCGACGCTCCTGTTGGGTGTAGAAGCGATAGAAACTAAAGAACTCCTCACGGTCGACGAGTCGGAGGTCCATTGCCCGACGGCCGACTACAACCGGACTCACTTTGAAACGCCCTGCCAACTTCTCGAATGGGGTATCGCTATTCGCGACACTCGGCCATGCCGCTCGCATCTCCGCCTCAGGAACAAGAAATTCCGCTGCTGCCTGGTCGCAGAAACGCTCCACCGCATCGCCATCCGGTTGAAGCCCCTTGAATCCCGACAGGCCTTCGCCCGCTTCGCCAAGCCAAAGATGAGCTAACTCGTGAGCGAGAGTAAACATCTGGGCGGACTTCGCGTCGGAGCCGTTGACGAAGACAAGCGGGGCATGCGGGTCGCTCAAAGCGAAGCCTCGAAACTCCTTCACGTCCAACTTGCGACGCGTGTTGTTCCCTACCACCCCATTGATCACCGCCATTACGCCCAAGGCTTCGATTGCATTGCGAAGCTCTCCGACGGCAGCGGTCCAAGTTGGCACCCTGTGAGCCCAGCCATCGTCAAGCCCAACCACGCGACGCATTTCTCGACCGATCGCTTCCGGATTGTCGGAAAGGTCGGCCGACCCGACAAAAGACAGAACATCCGCTTCCGCTTCGATTCGCTCCTCCCGCAACCAAGACTGTCGACGCTGCATGGACTGTATCGTTTCCATGAGGTCGGGACTGATCCCTTGGGGACGACGGCTTTCCAGTGTACGGAAGTCAGCAAAGGGCAAGGACACTTCCGGCGGCTCCGGCAAATAGAGGTACCCAAATGGAATCCGAGTCGCCTTCGCAAAGGCTTCGAGCTGCTTCATCGTAGGCTGCTCCTGCTCCGCCTCCCACTCCGCCAAGTGCGGAAACTTCGAAACCAGGTCAGACACAGCCAATCCCGCGCGCTCACGCGCCCAGCGAAGGACTGTTGGACTGACTGCGATGCGGTTCATTAACGTTTATTTAGGGAAGACTGGTTCAGAGAGACAAGAGTAAGCATTTAAGGTTGGCCAAGAGTTAGGAGCTAGGAGTCCTTCAGCAGCCGAAAGCTGACTTGGTACCGGTAAAAGTCTATGTTGGTCGCAGCCCGAAGGGCACGGCGGAGTTTTAGGTCGTTTTCGAGGGCGATGATCACCCCGCGTACCGTTTGATGGGGCTCAGCGAGTTCTTCCATGGCGTAACCCATGTAGCGTTGTATCTGTCCTACGACTACATCGCTGGCCCGGCCGCGTTTGAGTTCGATAATCAGGATCTCCTTCTGATCCTTGCTGACCGCGAGGATGTCGATCGGTCCCGTATCGCTTGGGCACTGCTGCCCTTTTACTTCGCCGTCTTCGGAATAGATGTCGTAGCTCTTACCAAGATCGGTGTACTGCCAGTTGGCGACGAGAAAGTCTTCGAGGTGCTTCTCCAGAGCGAACACAGATGGGTCTTCAACGGTCTCATCGGAAACAATTATGTCAGGCCTCACTGCTTGGCCACCAATGAGTTTCTCCTGTTCTTCCGCGTAGCCGGTGATGTCGCAGCAGGTGCCGGTTGAGTTGGTAGAGCGTTGCAGGGCTTCTCTCATGTCTGCCCGATCGAAGAGGTCGCTGTACCAAGTGACGGACCTTCGATGAGGGAGGATATCGTCGGGAGCGTAATAATAGGGTCAGGTGATTTCGCCCGCTCGGTAACGTCCTGAACCATTTGGGGTGATGATCACGTCGCCTTCCTTGAGGCCTTTGCTCATTGTCCAGGTGAAGCCGCAGGCCAATCCCGCCGCGATGGCACTCTTGCCCGGATGTTTCTCCAAGTAGATCGGCCTAAACTCCTTGTTGAATTCACGCCAATTTTCAGGGAGCCGTCCCGTAAGGTCCTCGCGGATACCGTAGTCGACTCCGATAAATCCTTCCTTGTAGCAGCGATCCGCATACACGCTTTGCTGCCCGGCCATGACTCTGTTGTAGGATTTCATCTAGCTGCGATTACTTTCTGGAGACTTCTCAGCCTCAATCTTCTTGAACCATTGATGGTGAGCCAAAACGAGCTGTACAGTAAGGTATACAACCAGAGCAATTGTCGTGAAACCAAGGCCGACACAGATCGCCGTCGACCAGTTAGTCTGAACAAAGCCCAACGTCATCTGGGAAAGTGATGTCGTCAGAGCCAAAATCACGTTAGTAGATAATGCGATTCCTACTCTTTCCAAGCTACCATAGTAGCGTACCTCTTTTCCTTTGTCTCTCAACTGCCTTATCTTGCGAGCATGGTCGGTACTCTCGTATGCCTCTTTCAGTCTCTGAATGATTCCCGTCTGAAGAGTAAGTAGAAAGCTCCCCAAGGTCAGGAAACCAGTAAACATTGGAACTCTGGCATTCGTGAAATATCCAGAAACCCAATGGTCCGCACACCCAACGTAGCGCTCTAGCAAAACATAGAACCCGACAGTCGAGATCAACACGGACGAAACTAGAACTGCGAAGAACTTTTTCATCTCATGCGTGTAGCAATAGATTCAATACGCTCTCACCCGAAGCCATGGCAGCCAGTTTGCTGACAACCTCAGATCCGCCAATCGATTTGGGCCAATCATCCAAATCGAGAACGAGGTCTTTGATTGATTCGTCGTAGTCGAATTCATTGAAGACCAAAGGATTCTTGTCCTTGAAAAACTGTCTTCGATTCTTGTTTGAATCATATCCAGATACGATTACCTCAGCGACCTCTTGAGCATTTGAAAGCTCAACTGCCGAATCCGCTAGCTCCTCGATATCGGAATCAGGGGGGAATGTAAGCTTAATGATTTCGTTAGATGCCTTTTCTACGATTCCGCGAAGGAATGTCTCCTTCGTTTCCAAAGTCGCCAGACGTAACTCGAAGCTGGATACCCGTTTCAATCCCTTTACGAGGTCTTTCAAATCAGTATCATTACAAAGCTGTATGAGCGATAAGGTCCCTTTGTAGTCCTGTGCTATCTCTTTGGCTTCTTTTTTGGTTTTCCCGGATACTGCAGCCTCCTTTTGGAGCCTGGCTTCTGCCGCAAAAAGCTTCCGGCATATCACCGCAAATGAAGTAATGCTAGTACCATGATAGTGATGGGCAAGCAAACCACTCCCGGTTTCTGGGTGGGCAATGAAATACGTTAACTCAACAAGCTTTTCATTCTCTGCCAGAATTTCCGCCGTAAGAGTTGTCTTCCCATCCGACTCCGTCAGCTTCGTGAACGCCTTCGAATCGCGCACCTTGAGGATCATACCGGCCCACCATTCCATCGGTCCGTCCTTACCTTCAAAAGTAACTTTGGTCGCACCATATTGATACAGTTTACCTAGTTTCGCTCCAGCGTTGGCCGACATGAAACCGTAAAGATCGGTGATGTTCATCGCACGGGGTACAATATCGTTCTTGAATTTGAATCCGTAGACTTTGGTTTTCATGTCGTTCGGGGGTGCTCTAGAGGAGTCGGGTTTTGCCGGTTAGGAGTTCTGGCATCATGCCTTGCTTGAGTTGGCGGGCTTTGGAGAGCTTGGCTTCGAGGGCGGCGATTTCCTCGTCCATGTCGCTGAGCGTTTCGGCGATGGCGGTTTGCTCGGCTTTGCTGCCAGGAATCGTGACCTCGATCTTGTTGAGTTCGGAGCGGTTCAGTTTTGCACGAGTGCCGCTAGCGATGAATGGCATTAGGTTTTTGTGGACTAGCGAATAGAAAAGGAATCCTTGGTCAGTATCCTGTTTGGCCTTGAGTATGTGAGCGTGATTGTTCACCCAGCACTTTCCGGTCATACGATAAGCAATCGGACGGTACATGTACTCATCGAAGTAACCACCATCTTCGGCCATCAAGATAACATCGTCATCGACAACGTAGTCATTGATGTAGTCCAAAACGCCATTCGCTCCGCAATATGGTATGCTGCCCTTTCTTTTTTGACGTTCAGCATCGTTGAGCGGGACGCGGAGATTGTCCAAGCAGTCGGCTACCTCTTCCAAAACTGCCTTGCCCCAATCACCGGAAAAGCCGGGGAGGCGTTTTTGGCCGGTGAGGAGTTGCTGCATGGCGCCTTGTTTGATTTGGCGTTTTTTGGCGATGAGTTGCTCCAGGGATTCAATGAGGGCATCCGCATCGCTTAAGGCTTCGGCGATGGCTTCTTGTTCGGCTTTGGTGGGTGGCCACGCGAGAGGCAATCGTTCAAGTCGCGAGCCTCCAAGGTGTGCGATCGAAGTCGTTTGAAGGGCGATTTTTGCAAACACACCTGTCTGCTGACAGTATCGAAATAGGTACGACGCGTATTTTGCCGATGCGTCAGCGAAAGACCGGAAGCGGAGAAGTGCATTTTGAATAGCACATGGTTCTGGGTATTCGCCTTGGTAGATGGAACAACGCCCAACGAGCTCTAAACTTTGCCCCTCGTTCAAGAGGACGTCGCCAGATCGCACCTGAAATTGTGTAAACTGCTCATCGGTCATCGGCATCGTGAGCACATCATCAGTGACAATACGACCATCGAAGACATTCTTAGTTCTGAGGTAAGGGCGCTGTCTGCCGGGAGCATTTACTGCCAATGCTTTCCCAGTGACAACTTTTCCTTTTTGGCTGACTGGAACGACATCCCAATCCTCCGGAATCTCACCAACCTCCGTTTGCTTGTATCCATTTTTCACTGCCATGCGAAGCCCATCCTTTCTAGGTGCTGGCTGACTTTGGACTCTAGGTCGGTGACGCGGGTGGTGAGTTCGGGGAGCGGCTGGGCGTAGCGTTCGGCCAGGTCTTTGACGCGTTGGGTGAGGCTCTGGCTGATACGGTCGGTTTCGCCGTGGATGGCGGTCGCGAGCGTGGCGAGCCACTTGTCGTCGACGACGAGGGTCTTGATGTCTTCGGGAGTGAGCTTGGGGTAGTGAGCGAGCGCTAAAGCATCGAGTTCGGACTCGGCTTGCTTGATTTGCTTTTTGAGGGCGGCTTCTGCTTCGGAGGATTCGAGGTAGGCGAGCAAGGCGTCGACTTCGTCGACGGAGGTCTCGGAGCCGTAGGAGGCGGATTCTTCCGCGGCGAGGAGGTCAGGTTGGGTGGTGGATGCGCTTCTGCGCCCGCCGGGACGTCGGGCGCCACCTTTTATTCCGAGCTCTTTGAGGCGGGCGGTGACGTTGGCTTTGTTGACTTTGTCTAGGTCGGAGAAGGCGCCGTCGTCGCCGCTTTGTTCTTCTTCCAGCTCTTTGAGGCGGGCGGTGGCGGCTTCGAGCTGGGACTGGAGGGCTTCGAGCTCTGCTTGCTCGGCGGCGAAGTAGCGGGCGACGATGAGCGGCTTGGGCACCAGCTCGCAGGTCCAGCCTTTGTCCACGGTCTGGCCCTTCTTTTTGCCTTTTGTAATTTCTTCTAGGATACGCTCGGGCTTGGCAATCCAGCCGTCTTGCGTGATTAGGTAGCAGTCGTCCTGCATCGTCTCCTCCCAGAAATCCATGAGGTGCTGGTAGACGTCGTAGCGATCGATGAGCGGCGAATCGGCGTAGTGCTCGAGCAAGTCTTCCGAGAGCTCGTGAATGAGGGTCTTGGGATGGAAGCCTAGATCGAGTTGCTTGAGCTGAGCGGAGGCTTTCTTTCGCCAGGCAGCGAAGTGTTTTTCGAGGGAGGCAATGAAGGATGCGAATTCCTTGTGGGATTGGATGGTGGGTTTTATTTGGTCGGGGGTGACGGTGAGGTCGGAGTAGGCGCGTTGCGGCTGTCTCGGCGAGACAGCCCTACCTTTGAAAAGCGAGCTTTTCAGGCTGGGGCAGACTTGCCAGTAGCGGTCGAGGGCGTCGATGTCGCGCTGGGGGATGCCGCCGCGGAGGTGGGCTTCGATGTCTTGGATGTCCTCCTTGGCTTGGCTGTCGATGTAGCGCGGGAGGTTGAGATTGAAGTCGTTTTTCTCGATCTCCTCGAAGGGGACTTCGCGGGCGTAGCCGGGCAGCGCGATCCGTTTCTTGAATACGTCCACGATCTTGTGAATGTCCATGCTGCGGAGGCGGTTCTTGTTGCCGTCCTTCATGAAGCCGGAGGAGGCGTCGATCATGAAGATGGGGCGACGCTCCTGGGCATGCTCCTTGTCGAGTACGATGATGCAGGCGGGAATGCCCGTGCCGTAAAAGAGGTTGGCTGGGAGTCCGATGATACCGGCGAGGAGGCCGCGCTTGACCAGCTCACGCCGGATGGCGGCTTCGGCATTGCCGCGAAAGAGCACGCCGTGCGGGAGAATGCAGGCTCCCTTGGCGGTGGACTTCATGGAGCGGACGATGTGCAGAAGGTAGGCGTAGTCGCCTTGCTTGGCGGGCGGGACGCCGAAGCCGTCGAAGCGATGGAAGTTGCGCGAGGCTTGGTCGACGCTGTCGCTGTCGGCCGGTACGCCGATCTCGTCGGGATGGAGGCCGCTGGTCCAGCGCTTGTCGCTGAAGGGTGGATTGGCGACCACGAAATCGAAAGTCTGCAGGGCGTCGCCTTGGAGGAACTTGGGATTGGCGAGGGTATTGCCCGGACGCACGGTGGCGGTTGGCCGGTCGTGCAGGATCATGTTCATGCGAGCCAACTGGGCGGTGGTGGAATCCTTTTCCTGTCCGTAGATGGTGATGTCGGAATCCGCCTCGCCCGCGACCTTGAGCAGCAAGGAGCCCGAGCCGCAAGTCGGGTCGTAGACGGTGGTGGCGTTGGTCGTCTGGGCTTCGTGGATACCTAGGATGGCGGCCATGACGCGGCTGACTTCGGCCGGGGTGTAGAACTGGCCCTTGGACTTGCCGCTCTCGGTGGCGAAGTGCCGCATGAGGTACTCGTAGGCGTCGCCCAGAATGTCGTCGCCTTCGGCCCGGTTCCTCGAGAAATCGAGCTCCTTCTTCTGGAAGATGGAGATGAGGTTGGTGAGGCGGTCGACGATCTCTTTGCCCGAGCCGAGCTTGTTGGCGTCGTTGAAATCGGGGAAGTCGGCTTGGGAGAGCTGCTCGTTGGCGGCGGCCAGCGGGGCGATGATGCGCTTGTTGATCTGGTCGCCGATGTCGGTCTTGCCCTTGAGCTTGACCATGTCGGCGAAGCTGGCACCGTCCGGGATGACGATGGGAGCGTAAGGCTGACCAGCGTACTTGTCGGAGATGTATTTTAGGAAGAGGAGGACGAGAACGTAGTCCTTGTACTGGGAGGCGTCCATGCCGCCGCGCAACTCGTCGCAGCTCTGCCAAAGGGAGGAGTAAAGTTCGGATTTCTTGAGGGCCATGAGGGATGGGAAAGTGATGGGTGAGCGCCGCGGAAAGGGAAGCGGAAAAAAGCGGTCTCGCGCCGGCGAGGGCGGCGCGTGGCAGCGTCAGCGAAAGTACGGAGCTAACGAAGGGCTGGGCAACGGGAAAAGTTGGGCTTTTGCGACGGAGATCTGCGGGCTGTCGGGATACGGCCGGGAAGTGGGCGGCAGGTGGTGTGCCGCTGAGGGAGGAAGATTGTCTAATTTTTTAGGTAGGGGATGGCAAGTAAGGCAAATCCCCCTAGGTCGACTTACACGATATCGAAAGGCGACGTCGGCTGGGATCTGGATACACTTTGGTGGATGTTGTCGGTGTCTTTGCACTTGGGGTTGCAAATGGAAATGAAAAGCGCCGCTCCGTGATACGAAGCGGCGCTGAGTTTTGTGAATAGTGACAAGCTTTGCTAGAGTCCGAACGACGTGGAGTCGTCGATGTCCTTCGGCTTCTCAGGCTCGGAATGGTCCTGTTGATTTTTGTCCTCGGGACGCTTCCGTTTCTTGGCTTTCTTCTTTGCCTTGGATGACGGCGGAGGTGGCGACGTTTGAGGATCCAATGCTCCAGCAGGAGGCGACTTGTCGGCATCGTTGGATTTGCCATCGTTTGATGCCGAATCCTCTACTGCGGCAGGTAAGTGCGGAGTGGGGCGAGGCTCTTTTTTTATTTCGCCGAAGCCCGCTGCCTTTATTTTCTTAGCCACCTCCTTGAAGTACTCGTTGACCTTGTCTGCGCTTGGCTTCAGGACCCGCTGCATCACCTGGAATTTCATCTGGAAAGACTCTTCCAGTTCCGCTTCGGAGAGTGCTCTTTTCACATTTTCGTGCAAGGGCATGACGGTGCGGTGTAGGCCTCCGAGGAGTTTCAAAACGCTTTGGGCGTCTAGCACATTTTGGGCGAGGGCTTCTGCGAACTTTTGCAAGGTGTGCTTGGCAGCGTAACCTTCGCGAGCTTCCTGGATCACCCGGGCGAGGTCTTTGTCTTTTGAGAGCTCCTTCAGAAATCGCTCGGTGCTCCGGTCGACGTAGCAACTCAGTACATAGTCAGGCGGTGGTTGTCCGCTCGCAGCGCTCTTTTTGGCGAGCGAGGCCTCGGCTTCGGCGATAACAACCGGGTCGGTGATATGGCCGGTCTTGATAAGTCTCAGCGTCCCGATGAGTCCCTCCCCCGCGCGAGGGGATTTTTGGTTGCCGGGAGTCGGTGGGCCGATCTTTTTTCCATCGTCATCAACCTCGGTGGTTGCGAGGTGGGAGTGTATGGCCCCAGCCTCGGTGTGTAGTATGGACGCCAAGGCCATTGACCTCCAGTCGCACTCGTCCCAGCGACTGGGCAAGGACAGCACGAGTTTTGTGGTGAACGGCCCGAGGTCGTAGCCGTATTTGTCGAGGGCCTTGAGCGCATAGTCGTGCTCGCCAGAAAATGTGATGGTTTCCTTGCGCAAGGGATGCGGCACGTCGTGCCACCGGGTGCGGCGGCCTTTGCCCTTGCCGCGGGACTCGGTCGATTTGCGCTTCCGACGCTTTGCGGCCTTGGCTTCCATGTCGGGCACGAACTCGCCTTTTTTGTACGGGGTGCCGTCGAGTCGCCAGGCCTTGCCGACTCCTAGAGAGCGGTATTGGTAGCCGTCGATCTCGACGTACGCCCTGGTTACGACAAAGGTACGCTCGGTTTCTGCTTCGGTGCGGGAGAGTACCTGATCCTTGCGCGAGCGCTCAGACTCAGGGTCGAGATGTTCCTTTGAGGCTTTGCTGCTGATCGGGCCGCTGCTGGATCGATTTTTTGGCGAGCTCATTGTGCGTTCCCTCCTTCGACGGTGAATGGCTTGGCGATGCCGGTCTTGACGACTTCGGAGACCATGAATTTCAGGTGATCCTTGAGGTCGATCTTGTCCACGTAAGCCCGTGCAGCCTTGCGCCGGGTTTCCTTTTTGGCCAGGAAGGTCAAAATCTCGATTACGAGATAGGCCAGGATGCGGTCGCTGGTGCTGGCCTCGTAGCGCTCAAGGTACGACTTGAGCTCGGAATCGGCGATGAAGCAGGACGTCGCTTCTTGAGGCTTAAGGGATAGGGGCTCCTCAAACGTCGTGTTATTCTCGAAAGCTTCCTCGGCCTTGGCGCGTCCTTTTCGGGCCGCTGATACGGCGGACTCGATGAGGCCGGGCATCGCGGCGAGCGTCAGATCGCGATAGACTTCGATGTACTCGCTGGAGTAGGCCGGCGTCTTGGTTAGATCTCCGCTCAGCAAGCGAGAGATGGTTGTGGTTGGGAGGTAGTAACAGGCGACAGAGTCGTCGGTACCCTCGCGGTTCGGTGTTATGTTTTTGCTCATGGCGAGGGTTCCTATGAATCGTTAGTTCGCTCGCGAAAGTGTTTGGGCGAAAAAAGTTAATCTTTTTTTGCCCGATTTGTGGCGGGCAATGTCGCCAAGGGATATCTTCGGGCAGGTAGTGCTTGACGTAGCCTAGGTCTGATCGCCGTCGCTTTGGAGCGCTGCGAGGATGGAAGCGATCATCAATAGCTCTGGCTTCGATTTGCGGACACCGTTTTGTAAAGCCAGCTGCAGGTTTCGCGGCAGCTCGCGGTACACGCCGTCGGCGAGCAGCTTGAGTTGCTCGGCGATGCCAAGCGCGAGTTTGGTTTCCCCGCTTAAATCTGAGGGACTCGATACCTGTGTCTTGGATTTAGGCAGCTCGACGTAGAAACCGAGTAGGTGCTGTTTCGTAAAACCAAGTTTGTTGGCCTCTTCCAGGTTTGGTTCTGCTCGCATGAGTTTCGAAACCTCAGCGAGCTGGTCGAGCGTGTACTCGACCGCGGTTCTGTTTCGCTTTTGCGGCGCGAGGTGAGGGTGAGTCGCGTCGATTCTGATCAGGGTTGGTCGCGAGGTTCCAAGCAGCCTAGCGGCTGAGGATCTAGTAAGGCGTGATGTTTCTTCCATCCTCCTTCTATGCGCCTTACGAGGACGAGTCCAAATCGGTGGACGATGGACAGGGTAGACGCTCTCAAAAACTTTTTTTTGCTTTGGCTACCTTAAATAAAATAGGGGTAGCATGGCACTAGATCATGCAGTTAGGAACGACCCTAAGGGTCAGTTGACAGTAACCGTCGACGGTCGGAGCTACAGGCTCGACCATCGCATTCACTACATCGGAGGCAAAAAGAAACCTAGCAGGCATCTCTACCTCCGAATGTCCGTGCGGGGCAAGCAAGGCTGGATCAATCTCAAAACCAGCGATCCAGACTTGGCTGTCTTGGCGGCGCGAGAAAAGATACGAGGCGGCTTACCGCTCGAAGGCGAGGAGGTCGATTTTTCGCAGGCTACCGTTGCTCAGTTCTTGGCTGCCTTTAAGGCTCTTGGAATTTTGCCGCCGAAGACCTACCGAGACTACCGCAACAAGGTTCTGCGAGTCGTAGCGTGGATCAAGGGTATCGAGATTCCAAGTGTAACGACAGGGCCGAGGCGCAAGGCTTTTGAGCGAAAGGTGGGAGCCGTAAGGCTCTCGACGATCAAGGAGCAGGATCTGATGGCCTGGCGGGAACGCCAGGTGGAGCTCTGCCGTCGCGACTCGGAAAAGCGGCAGAGTCCACGGTCACCGAACGGGCTGATCGCTGCCTGGTGGGCAGTGTTTAGGAAGTCGTCGCTTTGGGATCTATTCGGTCTATCGAGTTTCCCTGGCTTGGATTTAAAGAAGCTCAAGACCAAGAAAGTCGTTTTTCGAACATTGGTGCCTCTGCAGGGCTTGATTGATAAAGCGAATCAAGAGCTCAAGGAGCAGGACCCCGATTGCTACGACCTGTTTCTGCTCGCTACTGCTCTGGGGCTCCGGCTCAAGGAAGCGGACATGTTGTTGTGGTCGGCTTTTGATTTTGATCGCAAGATTCTCAGTCTCAGGGCGAGCGTCTTGTATGGATACAAGAGCTACCAGTCTGAGGGGGATGTCAAAATCTATAACGACAAGGTTCTGGCTCATTTCCGTTCGCGCTTTGAAAATCGCATCGGCGACTTCGTCCTGCCGTCTGACCGCCCGGCCGGGGAAGACAAAGAGACTACCTACTATCGCTGCGAGCCGACGGCCGATCGATTGAAGGCATGGCTTCGCTCGCATGGTGTTGTATACGAAAAGCCGATACATTACCTGAGGGGGGCGGGTGGAAACCAAGTCCGCATTGATAACGACATTTTCGCGGCACAATGCTTCCTGAGGCATGCCAGCGTTCAAACGACCATTGAGTTCTATTCCGAAGTCGATACGAGTTACAGTACGACTCTGGAATTCTAGGTTCTTTCGGGAAGTCTAACTAGCAGAACCCCAGTTTTGCGTTGCTGACGTGCACGCGGCTGGGGATTTTTTGTTGTTTGGCCACTCGGTACATCGCATGGTGACCGTGCCGATCAAACGCGAAGACCGCTTGGAGTTCTGAAAGTGTCGCTTGGGAAGTTGCGATGGCTTCTGAGCAGTCGGCCCGGATTGGGGACTCTTGGGCCTGAGCTCTGGTCTATTCGACGGCGAAAGGGTCGGAGACCGGCTGGGTGGTAAATCCTTCCGAAAAGTGCGATTCGGATGCCTTGTCGGAATGTCCTTGCCGCTTGCCGTTCACGGAGGCAGTTTCTCGGACGAAAGGCGAATCTAGTACAGAACTAGTACAGAATCGGAAACCGCTTTACAAGCGATCCAGTCGAAATCCATAAGTCATTCAAAATAAACGACTTATGGTAGGCCCGCTCGGACTCGAACCGAGGACCAATGGATTATGAGTCCACTGCTCTAACCGACTGAGCTACAGGCCCAACACAGGTGAAAAACAAGACAAGGTCTGTTTCTCGGCCGTTTGTCAACTCCGAGCAGTGGTCGGGTCAGCAGTGTAGTCGCATTCGCGACGGGATCTTGGCTTACGCCTCGGAACGAATCGACTGGGCAACAGGCCCACTCTTGGTGGAAATTCGAACGAAGTCTGTTCCGATTCGCTTTGTTAGCATCCGAGCGGCGCATGAGTTCGCCGTGTAACGTAGCTTCGGGGTCAGGCGCTCAGGACCTTGTCCTCTTGCTGGTACGACGATATGACCTCGTCTACGATTACGGGAATCGCGGCGAAGGACTTGGCTTTCGAGTCTTCAAACCTCTGGTCGCCGAACTCTTGGTATTCGATGCCTTCCTGCCAGGAATGGGACACTCCGAAGTATCGCGAGAATACTTCGATATGAGGGTGAAGGTGATTCCAGTCGGCTCGTATGCCGTCGCCGGTGAAGCCGAATTCTCCGCTAGTGGTCAAAGTCACCATGCGCTTGCCTGAGAGAATGGGTTCTAAGGGGAAGTCGCCTCGTCCAAGGTCGAATGAAAACGTTTCTCCGACCCGCACGACTTGATCGACCCAGGCTTTTACGGCTGCCGGCACTCCGTAGTTGTGCATGGGAGTGGCGAGCACCAGGACGTCCGCCGCTTTTAGCTCGCTGATCGCTTGGTCCGAATATGCGAGCAGCTCTCGCTGCGTTGCGTTTCTTTCCTCAGGTGGCGTGAAGACGGCCGCTATCCATTTCTCGGAAACGAATGGCGGGGGCTCGACGCCCACGTTACGGGTAATGATTTTGGAGCCTGGAATCCGGCTTAGCCAGCTCTCCTCGAAGCTGCTCGCCATTCTTCGCGAGAGCGAGCGTTCCCCGCGAGGGCTTCCATTGATGATGAGTACGGTTGGTGTGTGGTTCATGCTTACTTATCAGTAGGTAGGTTTTGGTTGATAAAAAAAATCAGACGGGTAGGTTCGATGTCCGGTAGGACTGCGTGAGCTTTCGAAAGAGCTCTGGATCGGCATTGTTGTGAGCCATCAGGAAGGCGCCGTAGACGAGGGCGACGCATCGGTCCCCGAGGCCTGGGGTCCAGTTTTTGCCCTCCGGATCGGCCTCTTGGAAGGCTTTCTCCAGCCACTTCGAGGCTTCGCCGAAAAACCTCGTCGCGTACTCGTTCATCTCTGCGGGCACCACATCGCGATCGGATGCGGCGCTGGCGAACAGGCAGAACAGGCCATCGTCCAGCGTCTTTGAGAACAGCTCTAGGAAATGGTCGAGTCGCTTTTCGGGCGGCAAATCATCTGCAGCCCGGAGGTAGGCCATGTCGCTCTCGTAGTAGCGCGCGGCGAGTTCTCTGCCGAGATCCGCCTTGGTCGGAAAGTGGTAGTGGATCGCGGCCGACTTGACTCCGATTTCGGCCGCCAGGTCTCGGAAGGAAAAACCTCGGAATCCGGCCTTCTGGGTGTGCCTCAAGGCGATGTCGAGTATGCGTTCCTTCGTTTTCATGTTTACTTATCAGTAGGTAGGTAAACGTGTGCGTTGGGCAAACGACTGCGTGGCGGTTTCGCGATGGCGGGGCGACGGGGGGAAGCTCTCGGAGGGAGCGGCGAGACTGATGTCTCCGAGGGCAGCAGATTTTTTGGGAATCGGCTTCCGCGATCGTTTCGTTTGTAAATTGGCGTTTGAAACTGGGTTGAGGGAGCGGCGTGCCCGGCGGTCACGCCCTACCTGTCGATTGGCTCCCTTCTTTAGGAGATTCCGGGGCTTTCTTCCATGGCTGCGGAGATGCGGGCTGAGACTTCGTCGAAGCTGGCTTTGCCGTCTATGCGCGTCACGCCGTGCAGCTGGTTGTACTTGCGGATCACGGGAACGGTTTTCATTTCGTGCTCTTCCAGGCGTTTGACGATCTTTTGCGTGCTGCTGTCGTAGGGCATGCAGCGCTCGGTTTTGCTGCGGGCGTCCAAGCGTCGGATCAGCTCCAAGGTGGGCACTTCTATTTCGATGACCTTGGATATGGAGGAGCCGTGCTTTTGCAGCAGACCATCGAGAATGTAGGACTGCACCAAGGTTCTGGGAAATCCTTTGAAGATGAAGCCTTTGACGTCGCCGGCGTTTTCGATGCGACGCTCGATCAGCGGCACCACGATTTCGTCCGGGACCAACTGGCCGCTTTCGTAGAGGGCCTTGATCTTTTTTCCCAGTTCCGTGTTGGCGGCGATCTCTTCCTCCAGCATGGGGCCGGTGGCCACGAACTCCAGGCCGTACTTCGCGGCGAGGGCTTTTCCTTGTGAACCGCGGCCCGAGCCCGGATAGCCGAAGATGACCACGTTGAGTAGAGTCTTGCGTAGTTCCTGCTCCACTACGTCCTTGATGGACGCGTAGACCTTGTCGATAGGAGCCGTCGCGTCCACGTCGTGGCACAGCCCCCTCTCCTTGTAGAACTGGAGCACCGGCAGGGTCTTTTCATTGTATTCGCGCAGGCGGTTTCGGATCACGACTTCATTGTCATCGCTGCGGCCCGAGCTCTGGCCGCGCTTGAGGAGTCTTTCGACGGATACCTCTTCCGGTACCTGCAGATTGATCAGACAGGTCAGAGAGCTGTGCAGTTTGATCATCAGGCCTTCGAGGATGTAGGCCTGAATGTAGGTGCGGGGAAAGCCATCGAATAGAAAGCCCTTCGCCTGACGGTTGTCGGTGATGAATTTCTCTATGATTTGAACGATGATTTCGTCCGAAACGAGCCCGCCCTCTGCGATGATGCTGCGGGCTTCCTCTCCCAAGGGTGTTTTGTCCGCCATTTCGCGGCGCAAGATTTCGCCGGTGGAAATGTAGTGCAGTTTGTAGTCCTGAATCAGTCGCTCCGACTGTGTTCCTTTGCCTGCTCCTGGAGGTCCGAATAACGCGATATTCAACATGGCTGCTTTTGCTTGGAAGAGATAGAAATCTTTATCTAAAGCCCGAGGGGGAGAAGCGCAAGCGTGCCGGCGTCGCTTTCGATAGATAAGTCCCTAACGCCGAACGTGCTGTGGCTTTATCATCACAACCACGCGTGAGGAGTCGCACAGTCGGCGGGTGGAGTTTTGACTTGGCGAAATCGGGATCAACGGACTGCTGCAAGCGTTGTGGGCCGGTTTGACGTTTTATTCGAAATCTTCGGTTTGCGAGGGGAGCGCTTTGCTTTTAGGTTGCCAGCATGAATGCGAAGTATTTGGAGGCGGTGGTTCATCCGGCTCAAGTCTATGGCTCGCCGGATGACGTTTTGAGTGATCTGTCCCTCAGCCGGGCGGAGAAGCGCGAGGTGCTGGAAAGCTGGGAATCGGAGGCCATCCACCGTTGCGAGGAACCGAAGAGGATCTCGCTGCGCAGCGCCTCGAACGATCAGGGCTTGAGCGCGATCCGACGGGCTTTGGACGCTCTTTAGAGCGTTGCAGACCGGAAGGTTTTTTCAGGAAACCCAGTCCGCGATGTCGGCGGCGATTTCGCGGTAGGCGAGCTCGCTGAACATATGCGACTCGCCGGGGCGTTCCACCAGCTTGATCTTGGCGGTGGTTGCCGCGGAAAGGGCTGCGTGGCTGTCGGAAAGGGGCACAACGTCGTCGTCGGCGCCATGGAAGAGCAGCCAAGGTTGCGTGAGCGTTTCGGCGGCCTTTAGCGTGTCTCCGATAGCGAGGGCGTCGTCCCAAGCCTTTTGCGAGAGCGGGCAGGTGGGCTCGTCCCACATGAAGCCTTGTCCGGGCGTGGCGTTTCCGAACTCGCGTTTGAAGAACTCGGCGGTGTGGACCATGCCGGCGAGCGACACCAAGGTTTGGATACGGTAGGGCTCTTCGGCGGCGACGAGGGCGCCGACGGCTCCGCCCATGCTATGGCCGACGTAGATGATGTGGCGTTGCGGGCTGGAGAATTCGTCCAGCAGGTCGGTGAGGTCCTGGGTTTCGCTGGTGATGGTGCAGTCTTCGAAGCGCCCTTGCGACTTTCCGTTTCCGGTGAAGGAGAAACGCAGGGCGGGGATGCCTCGCATCGCCAGCTGGTCGGCCAGTCCTTTGATCAGCGGGCGGTCCTTGTTGCCGGTAACTCCATGTCCGATAAGGGCGAGGTAGCGTGTATTGGGCGCAGGGTGGAAGGTGGCGTCGATGCGCTGGCCGTAGCGGTTTTTGAGCGTCGATGTATCCATTTTTCTGAAAGAAACAGTTGAGAACGAAGAACTGCGAAGTGTGTAGTTGCTTAAAAACTACATCAACGGGTCGTGATCGCGGCCGGGAAAGGTGAGCTCGGAGACGGCGGATTTGTCGAGCTCGCCTTTGTCGGCGTCGATGAGCTTGCGGTATTGAGCCTCGGTGGCTTCGGAGAGCGGCACGGTGACGCCGCTGGCTTTGGCGAGGGCGTTGGCGATGCTCGAGTCCTTAGCGGCGTGGGCGGCGGAGAAGTAGCAGTCGTGGTCGCGGGCGATCATGTCGTCGCCGTCGGTCTCCAGCACGCGAGAATTGGCCCCGGTCTGGGAGAAGACTTTCTTGAGGACTTGCAGGTCCAGGCCGAGAGCGGCTCCCAGCCCCAGGCCTTCGGCGAGTCCGGCGGTGTTGATGTTCATGACCATATTGACCAGAGCCTTGACCTTGGCGGCGCTGCCGATGGGACCGATGTATTGAAGATCTTGTGACAAGTCTTCGAGAAGCGGCTTGTTTTTCTGAAAAACGTCTTCGTCGCCTCCGATCATCAGGTAGAGCGTGCCGTTGCGGGCTTGAGGGATGGAGGAGGCCATGGCGGCTTCGAGAGCTTCGGCTCGGGCCTCTTTGGCGGCGGCGGCCGCAGCTTGGTGGGCTTCGGGCGAAAGGGTGGCGCAGTTGATGAAGGTTTTGCCGGCGACCTCGCTGAGGTTTTCCTTTGAAAAGAGCTCGGCCATGGCTTCGTCGTCGGGGATGACGGTGAAGATGATTTTGGCGGACTGGATGGCTTCGGCGGCGGAGCTGGCGGCGACGGCGTCGACTTCTGGAGCCACCAGCTCGGTGGCGGTCTTGTTGATATCGTAGACGCTAGCGATAGAGTAGCCAAGGTCTTTGAGGTGACGGGCCATGTTGGCGCCCATGCGGCCGAGGCCGATGAAGGAGATGGGTGTGTCTTTCATGCGTGCGGAGTGATGGATTGGCGGAATTCCCGTTGAAACACAGATTTCGGATCGAGTCACGGAAAGAGCTAATTGTTAAGGGGAGACGCGATGGTGGGGGTCGCGATTGCGTCTGCCGGTTGCGAGTTGGGGCAAGTCGCGTTAGGGTGTAGCCTATGCAGACGAAATACGAGAAAGCTGTGGGAAACCCGGGGCAGGTTTACGGCCGCCCTGAGGACGTATTGAGCGACGAGGAACTGAGCGCGGAGCAGAAGCGCGAGGTCTTGAAGGAGTGGGAGGCCGAGGCGATCCACTTGCAGGAATCGGCCGCGGAAGGTTTCGGAGGGGGCGAGCGCAGCCGTCTGGACGAAATCGAAGCGGCTCTTTCGAAGCTGGAGAGTTAGGCGGCCGCGCCTGGCGCTGCGCCAGCGTTTTTCGAGTTCAGGTCTCGGCTCGATTGGTCGGGGAGCTTTTCTTCTTCGGGTTGTACCGGCTGAAGAAGCGGGCTTCGGAGTCGGCGTCGCTGATGAGGATCAGCTCGGTGCCCTCGGTGATAGGCGTGTGAGGGTTCGGGGGCGCTTGCATGCCTTGATCGGCGATCATGGCGATGACGTTGCAGCCGGTGTTGAGCACTAGGTTCTCTTCGAGCAGGGTTTTGCCTTGGAGATCGGGCGGGGCTTGGACCTTGAAGATATTGAGCCCTTCGGCGACCATGAGCACGTCGCTGTGCTTGAAGTAGTTTGAAAGAATGTTGGCGCCCATGGAAGCGTAGGAGAGCACGATGTCGGCTCCCGCGCGGTGGAGTTCGCTGATGGTTTCCGGTTGGGTGGCTCGACAGATGATCTGGATGTCGGGACGGAGCTTGCGGCAGAAGATGGTGAGGTAGACCTCCAGGTCGTCGTCGTGGGAGGTGATCACCACGGTGCGTGCGTCGATGATGCCCGCTTCCTGCAGCACTTCGAAGGAGGAGGCGTCCCCGCGCACGCCCTTGTCGCCGAAAGGCTTGAGCAAGTGGGGGGACCGATCGACCACGCGGTAGTTGGCGTTTTCGCTCTCCAGGGTGCGGCAGACCGCGGCGCCCACGCGGCCGGCTCCGATGACGATGATCAAGCTTTGGGTTTCGTCGGACTTGCGGTAGAGCCGGTCGAAGGTCTCCAGCTGGGTTTCGGATCCCGCGAGCAGCAGCACGGTGTTGCGGTTGATGGTGGATTGGGGGCGGGCGATGAGGAATTCGCCGCGTTCCCACAGGCCGATGACGTTGACCCCGGCGCTGGCTCGCAGGTTGGCTTCGGCGAGGGTCTTGCCCTCGAGCTCCGGGGTGTTGGCGACCGCTTCGGCGATGAAGAGGTCTTCGAACTGGGCGACCTTGTGGGTGATGGACTTGCCGCCGTGGGAGCGGCGGGCGAGGGCTTCGCCGACGAGAGAGGGCAATTGGAAGGTCTTGTTGGCTCCGGAGAGGCGGATCACGTCGCGGGAGGATTTTGACTCCGCGGAAGCGATGATCGGGATGTCTTCGCGAAAGGAGCGGATGGTGAAGGCGAGGCGGGAGTTTTCGAAGTCGTTTCCCGTCAGGGCCACCATGCCCGCATGTTGGAGACGCAGGCGCTCGTAGGTGTCGGGCTGCCGCGGGTCGCCCCAGTAGGCATTGACGCCCAGGTCGGTGAGGCGGATGCACTCCTCCTGCTCGGAGGCGAGCAAGGCGTAGTCGTTTCCGTGGCGTTCCAGCTTTTCGATCAGGGCGGCGGAGACGGGATCGTAGTTGAGCAGGATGACGTGGCCTTCGACGTCGGGAGAAACGCGCTCGCGGATGGCGCGTTTGGCCCGGCTTTCGACCCAAGGGGCGTAGAAGAATTCGATCAGGGTGAAGGGCAGCAGGACCAGCAGGAAGACCACTCCGGTGAGCAGCACGATGATGCTGAAGATGCGGCCCAGGTCGGAGTGGAAGGTGATGTCGCCGAAGCCCAGAGTCGACATGACGGTGAGGGACCAGTAGACGCCGGTGAGCCAGGAATGCTGTTGTCCCTCCCAGGCCATGATGACGTGGAAGAGCACGCTGAAGATGGCGACTACAATCACCAGGATAACGATGAAGCGCAGTAGCAGGCGCAGGTTGCGGCGGCGGGATTCGGATTCGCCGCGCAGGAAGGACAGGGCGCTGGAGGTGAGGAATTTCAAGAGATCTTTTGCGGAACGTTGGACGGTTTTCTAACCACAGATAACACAGATTTTTGGGATCTTGTATAGCGTGTTTTCTGGGAGAAAGGATGATGGATAGGGGATGGGAGTTTGGCGTTTACAGGCAAGGGGAGCAGCATTGTCTATTCGTTCAATGGAAAAGGGCAGATACGAACCGAACGACGACGGGTTTATCAATGATCAGGTGCGCGAGGCGGCAAAGTCGATCGGCAAGGCGATCCATATCTACTGCGAGGGCCACTACGCCCACAGCAACGCCCGGGACATCCCAGGTTCGCATCCGCTGGTGGAGATCATGGAGCTGCTGAGGGAGCTCGACGAGGAGACGGCGGAAAAGGCCAATCGCACGCACGATGCGAAGCTGTTCAAGATCCACAAGCCGACGAAGAAGGCCAAGACCCGGTGGAATATCTAGTTTGGAGTCGGAGGGGCCGACTTTCTCAGGAAGGGGGCTACGGGTTGGCGGCTGCGGCCGCTGGGGGGCGCGGACTGGCTAGCGGGTGGCGCTGGCTTTTAGGAAAAGGGGGCTGGGGAAGGTGTCGCTGGTGGGGACGAAGCGGCGATGGCGAGTGAGCGAATCGGCCTGGCGGGCGATGGTTTCCTCCTGAAAGAGATCGGTGATGGGCGACCAGAGCACGAGGTCGTGGGAAACGCGCAGGGTGAGGGTCGCGGAGCTGAGTTCCGCCAGTTGCTGGATGGCGATCTGCGGTGGGGCCATGTCGAGGACGAAGGTGCGCCCTGCCAGGTCTGTGGCGGTGAGAGGGTCGGTTTGCAGGATCCATTCGACGAGGTTGCTGAGGCCGTCGCGGTCGGGGTCGGCCTGTTCGCCGGAGATCGAAGCTTTGGTTTGCTGGGAGGCGGAAAACACGGATTGGCTCCAGGTCTGGTAGGAAATGCTGTCGCCTGCGGGCTCTCCGAAGGCGATGCCGCGTCCGGCGGTGCTCATGTAGACGCGGCCGAAGCGGTTTTGGTCGCCGATGACGAAATGGGCGTTTCCGGGCCCGCCGAACTGGTGTTGGTCGTCGTTGATGCGCAGCCAGCTGGCGCCTTGGTCGGTGGAACGAAAGACGCCTTCCACGCCGTCGATGGAGCCCCAGACGAAGAGCGTCGGGTAGCTGGCCTCGGGAGCGGCCTTGCCGGTGCCTACAGCCCGAGCGGCGTCGACGGAATCGAGTTGGGAGAAGGTGGCGCCGGCGTCGGTCGACCGGTAGAGTCCCCGAGTCGGGTGGGCGAGCCAGAGGTGCCCTAGGTGGTCGAAAACGGTGGCCAGACGATCGAAGGCGCCGCTGGGAAGGTCGTTGGCTGCGGCGGCAAAGGTTTTTCCAGCGTCGTCGGAACGGAAAAGGGTGGTGTCGGAGAGGACGTAGAAGATGTCGCTGTTTTCGGGATCGGCGATGGGGCGAGCGTCGCTGACGGAGAGGCCGGAGACGGGCGCCCAGGTGGCGCCTTGGTCCTCGCTGCGGTAGGTGACGCTGGAGCCTTCCGGGGCGTGCAGCAGGACGGAGCCATCGGCATTGAGGGCGATGTGTCCGTTTGGACCTTCGATCTGTGGAGCTTTGGTCCAGGTTTTGCCTTGGTCTTCAGAGCGGTACAGGGAGCTGCCGACTCGGTAGACGAGGGCGCTGTTTTGGGAGGCGAAGGTCAGGCCGGTGGTGGAGCCGATGCCCGGTTTGTGGACGGGGGCGTAGACATGGGGATCGCTGTGCAGGAAGCCGTCGTAGTCCTTGATGACGGAGATGGTGGGGCCGTCCGGGATGGAAACGAGGTTTTCCGGCACCGTTTCCTCCAGGCCGCGAACGGTGAACTGCCAGACGGTCGGGGTGGCGTCGATGTCGGCGCAGCGATAGACTCCGTTTCCGGAGGTGACCCAGACCGTGTCGGTGTCGAAAGGGTCGAATTCGATGGAGCCGGCCCAATGGATGGACTGGCCGGGGATCCAGGTGACGCCGTTCGGGTCCAGCTCGAAGCCGCGAGCGACCAGATCGGTCCAGCTGCTTCCCCCGTCGGTGGAAAGAAGAAAGCGGTCGCCGTGGGAAGCGGGCTGCGCGCTGGTGTCCTGCTCCATCCAGGTATTGATGGTGGAAACGATCAGGCGCTGCGGATCGGCCGGGTCGACGCTCACCCCGCCGAAGGCCCGAGTGAAGCCGCTCGGGGTGATGTTCGTCCAGCTATCGTCCCTTGTGTCGAGCTTCCAGACGCCGCCGGTGTCGAAGGTGAACGCGCTGTTGACCCAGTCCCCATGGGGACCGGCTCCGTTTCCGAAGGTGAGGTAGAGCGAGCCATCCGAGGCTAATGCTCCGCGTTGCGGCATCTGGGCAGGGGCGCCGGGCGCTAGGCTCCAGGTTTGACCGGCGTCGGTGGAGCGGTAGAGGTTTTCGGAGGTTCGGGAGATGCCGGCGTAGAGGGTTTGGGCGGCGCCCGCGTGTTCGCTGGACGGGTCGATGATGACGAAGGCCACGCCGTTTCGGCCCTCGGTGGCGGTCACCGGTAGAGTCTCGAGTCGGCTCCAGGAGGAGCCTCGGTCCAGGCTCTTAAAAAGTCCGTCGTAGCGGGTGCCGCAGTAGAGGATGTCGGAGTTGAAGGGATCGACCTGCAGCTTTTCGCCGTTTTGCCGCCCGATGCCGTTTCCGTGGGCTTTGAACTGATCGGTGACCTCGATGATCTCGAAGGTTTCGCCATAGTCGTCCGAGCGCAGGATGGCGCTGCGACCGTCGGAGAAATAGGAGGTGCCGACGAAGAGGTAGAGGCGGTTGGGGAAATTGGGGTCGGTGGCCAGCGATTCCACGCCAAGGTAGCCCACGTCTTCGCGGCTGGTCCAGTCGTTGAGAGCGATCCAGGTGGCGGACGAGTCGTCCCAGCGGTAGGCTCCGCCTACGTCGGTGCGGGCGTAGATCAGGCCCGGTTCGGACGGGTTGGCGATGATGGCGGAAACGAAGCCGCCACCGCCGATGCGCACGGAAGCCCATTGGGTGTGGTTCGCCTCGGAGGCGAAGGAGGGGGCTGACAAGGCGAGAATCGCCAGAAGGCGGAAAAAGAGACGGAGCATATCATGCTGGGGGCGTTGCATGATATAGGGTTAAATCTACGTGGGTTCAAGAAGCGAGTAAAAAGAATGCCGAATGATGGCTGGCGCGCGGAGCGACGCGACCAGGCATGGCGATTCGAGCTTGGTAAATGAGGAGGTGGGGGCGACGTTTCCGAGGTCCGCCTGCGCCGGGTGCGTGGGTCTTTGGATGATCGTTCGGACCAGGTGGCCCTATTCTGCGAGGGCGTGGCCGATGCCGAGCTCCTGCGGGACTTCGAGGGTTTCGGTGGCGGAGGCGGTGACGGTGGCTTGCATGCTTTGCAGGTCGATCCGGGTTTCGCAGAAGTGGGGGCCGCTCTCGTAGCGGAGGTGGAGCTGATGGTCTTCGCTGGGAAGGATGCGCAGTTCGGCGTCGAAGGCGGGGTGGTTGTTGCGCAGCTTCATGAGCTGAAAAAGCTGCTGCACGACGGGGCGTTGGATTTCGGCTTCGATTTCCTCGTTGCTGTAGTCGTGGCGGTTTATGTCGCGGCCGTTGCGGGTGGATTCGACGAGTTTGATGTCGTTTTTTCCGGCGAGCATGCCGACGTAGTAGATTTGAGGGATGCCTGGAGCGAAGAATTGCAGGAGGCGGGCGATGAGGTAGCGGGCGTCGTCATTTCCCAGGGCGGAGTAGTAGGTGCAGTTGAGCTGGTAGATGTCCAGGTTGCCGAAGGAGGCGGAGTTGTAGATGGCTTTGACGTTGGCGCCTTGCTTGAAGAGGGCGTCCTTGGTGGCCTCGATTTCCTCTGGGGTGAGCAGGTCGGCGACGTCGACCACGCCGATGCCGTCGTGGGTGTCGAGAGTGGTAAACTGCTTGCGCGGGCAGATCTCGAACCAGTCTTTCAGGCGCTTGGCGGAGCCGCTGTAGAGGGTATGCAGCACGAGCATGGGCAGAGCGAAGTCGTAGACCCAATAGCCTTTTTCGGCCAGTTTGAGCTGGATGCTGTAGTGCTCGTGGATTTCCGGGAGGAGAATGGCTCCGCCCTCGGCGGCGATTTGGTCGCAGAATTCGAGCACTTCCCAGACGTCGGGTTCGAGGAAGAAGCAGTTGGTGCCAGGGCGCTTGGTGGTGTAGGCGAAGGCGTCGAGGCGGATGATTTTGGCCCCGCGATTGACGAGCCCGCCGATGGTCTGGCGAAAGAACTCCTTGGTGACGTCCTGGCGGAGGTCGAGGTCGATTTGCTCGTAGTCGAAGGTGCACCAGATCTTCTCGGTGCTGCCGTCGGCGAAGGTGGCTTCGAAGTAGGGCGGACGCGGCTTGCGGGTGTAGATCTTGGCGAGGTCCGCGGCGGGGGCTTCTCCGTCTGGCCAGAGATTTTTGTAGCGCAGGAAGAAGTCCTTCCAGGGGGACTGGTCCTTGCGCTGCAGGAAATCCTGGAATTCGCGAGACTGTTGGCTGAGGTGGTTGGCCATGAAGTCGACCGCGAGATCGACCCGGCTGGAAATGGACTCGATGTCGTTCCAGGTGCCGAAGACAGGATCGACTTCCTCGTAGGTGAGCGGCGCGAAGCCGCGGTCGGCGCTGGAGGGAAAGAAGGGGAGGATGTGAGCTCCCGAGAGGGTGTCCTTGCCGTGGGTTTTGAGGAAGCGGTCGAGCTGGGAAAGGTTTCCGCCGAGGGAGTTGGCGTAGGTGATGAGCTGTATGCCGTTTTTCATTGCGGTGTCTAGGGGTGAAAGGTGGAGCTGGCCCGCTTGTTGGGGGTGACGTCCGTTTGGCGAGCGGGGCGTTCGAGTACGGTTTTAAGACTAGGGAGGGGGCTTGATCGGAAAAGGTTGTTCATCTAGATAAAACCAAGATTCCTAGCATAGACCCATTTCCCTCGTGCTCCACCACCCCGAACGGCCTTCTTCTCAAAGCGCTAAGCTGATCGAAATCTTTCGCGATACCTTTCGCGGACGCCAGGAAGCGCTCAAGCGCGGACTCGCCCCGATACGGGTGCCGCAGCCGAGGCGTTTGTATCATCGGCAAAAGGACATGGCGTATCATTTCAAGCCGGAGATGTTCGTGCAGACGGGAGGGGCGACGCTGTTTCGTTGTCCGGAAGAGGAGCTCTTGGTGCGAGCTCCGGAGATCTGCATCATGCCGATGGGAGTGCCGCATCACGAGACGGTGGAAAATTTGGATACGCCCTTCGAGAACGTGGTGGTTTGCTTCTATAGCAAGACGGTGACGCTGCATCTTGCCAAAGCGGACGAGCATATGAAGCCGCGGGCGACTGATATTTTTTTCTATCAGACGCCTTATTTTTCGGACCTGGTGGCGATGCTGAATCTGAGCGTGGACCTGAGTCACAGCACGCTTCCCGACTCCAAGCTCGGTTTGCAAGGGGTGATGATGGGCGTGTTTTCGCTGCTGCTAAATATGATCGCGACGGAGGACGGGGCGGCCAGCGTGGAGTCTCAGCGGGTGTATCGTTGCCAATGGCTGATTCGCAATCACCTGCAAGATCCGGAGCTTTCGGTGCAATGGCTCTCCGATTCCTTGGACTGCAGCTCCAACTATTTGTCTAAGCTTTTCCATGACGAGCTGGGCGAGAAGGTGACCAACTACATCACGCGTATCCGTTTGGACAATGCGCTCTACGCCCTGCGGGATACGGCGCTAAGCGTGAAGGAAATCGCTCTGGCCTGCGGCTTTCGGGATCCGAACTATTTTAGCCGCGTCTTTCGTCAGCGCTATGAGATGACGCCCAAGGACTACCGGCAGAAGCTAGTGAACGAAAGCGGCAAGCCGGAGTCGCAGCCAAAACTGGTGCGAGGTGACCACGAAGAATACCACTATGGATACGACGATGAGAATCGTCCCATTCGCGGCAACCTGAAGAAGGTACCTGAGGCTAATGGTCAGGCTGAAGATTAGGCTTTTTCAGAACTGATCGCGAGGGTAGGGCTCTCGTTCCCATGGCGGCAGTGCGAGGGAGCTGCGTGGTCGTTTAAGAATGGCGAAGCCGAGTGGTAAGTAGCGAGTCTGTGGGGATTTGGCATTTTTCTCCCGTTCTTCGTAGTTTTGTCCAGACTTGTCCCGTTGCGGAATCCGAGCGGTTGGAGGAGGTTGTTTGGTGTACTTGAGGGCGTGTTCCAGCGCCCATCGCTCCAAACCCCTGAGGGCGTTTTGTAAGCGATATACCCAAAACGAACTCAACCCCGAATAGTTCAATGAAGCTTAATCTAACTACCTCAATTCGGCAGAAACGTGTCGCTACGAGCAAGCGTGTCTGCCCAGCAATCAGCTCGTTGCTTGCGTGCGGCGTTCTCGTGACGAGTGCCGTTTCGGCCGACAATGAAATGGACGAGTTTGACGACGAGGAGATCTTTCTGCTCGAAGGCGTGGTCGTCACTGGCGTGGCGGCGGAAACGACTAAGGTAAAATCCAGCGTGGCGATCAGCACGGTGGATGCAGGGGACCTGGCTCCTTCGGCGCCCCGTTCCACGGCCGAAATTTTCCGTAGCATCCCAGGCATTCGTTCCGAAGCGACTTCCGGTGACGGCAACGCGAACATCGCGGTGCGTGGACTGCCGGTAGCGGCGGGCGGAGCGAAGTTTCTGCAGTTGCAGGAAGACGGGCTGCCGATTCTCGAGTTTGGCGATATCGCTTTCGGTACGGCAGACGGTTTTCTCCGCCCCGACTACACCACCGAGCGAGTGGAGGCCATCCGTGGCGGATCCGCCTCGACCTTTGCCAGCAACTCTCCGGGTGGTATCGTCAACTTTATCAGCCGCACGGGCGCGGTCGAAGGCGGAAGCGTGGGACTGACCACGGGACTCGACTACGATTCGCTGCGATTGGACTTCAACTACGGCAAGCCGCTGGGCAATGATATGCAGTATCATGTCGGTGGATACTACAGAGTTGGCGAAGGTGTCAGAGAGGCTGGATACGATGGAAATGAAGGAGGTCAGATAAAGGCCAACTTCACCAAGTTTACGGAAAACGGATACGCTCGGTTCTTCTTCAAGCGCTTGGACGACCGAGCCATCACCTACATGCCGATGCCGGTCTTGGCGACTGGGACGAACGCGAATCCCCACATGGGCGCCTTGCCAAGCTTCGATCCGCTGACCGACACGCCGCACACGCCAGCCTTCATCGAAAACGTTGGGACTGACGGCCAGGGCAATCGACGAGTGAGCGATCCTCAGGAAGGCTTGCGCTCGCTCTCGACCGCGTTGGGAGCGGAGTTTTCGTTCGACCTCAGCAGTGATTGGAAACTGGTAGATCGATTCCGTTATTCCGATAATAGCGGCCGCTTTGTAGCTCCGTTCCCGGCCCAGGTCGCTCCTGCTCAGGAAATCGCCGACTCCATAGCGGGCGCAGGCGCGACGCTTCGCTACGCCACGGGAGCGAATGAAGGCGCTGTGGTGAATCCAGCGTCGCTGAATGACAATGGACTTCTGATGCGTGTCCATATGTTCGATACGGAGCTTAACGACTTCAACAACCTCGTCAATGACCTCAAAGTGACTCGTCACTTCGGCGGTGGCGATTCAGGTACCTACGACCTGACCCTTGGCTACTATCACTCGACGCAGAACATCAACATGGACTGGTTGTGGAATTCCTACCTGCTCGAGGTCAAGGGACGCGATGCCCAACTGGTCGACGTGTTCGATGCTGACGGAGTGTCGTATTCCGATCGAGGTTTGATCGCCTATGGAACTCCTTTTTGGGGCGGCCTGCATCGCAACTACGACACCGAGTACAGCATCAACGCGCCGTACGTCGCCTTGGCGATGGAGAAAGGAAAGTTCAACATGGATGTGAGCGCCCGTTACGATTTCGGAGATGCGACTGGTTCCTATGCAGGCACTCGCTATGAAACGAATGTCGACCTCAACGGTGATGGATTGATTTCGATCCCCGAGCAGAGTATTGAAGTCGTGGATACGGCGAATCGCAGTCCGGTGGATTACGATTGGGACTACTACTCATTGTCGTTAGGAGGCAACTACGCTTTCACTGAAGACTATGCGGTGTTTGCTCGCGTCAGTCGCGGCGGTCGAGCCAATGCGGACCGCTTGATATTCGGACCAAACATTCTAGCGGACGGATCGCTTCGCGACGACGACGCTGCGGTCGATATCGTGGAGCAGTTTGAGGCCGGTATCAAGTATGCCAACGACGACTTCGCGGGCGGCGTTCTTGGCGTATTCGCCACCGCTTTCTTCGCGGAGACGGAGGAACAGAACTACGAAGCGACGACCCAGGTGTTTTTGGATCGTGTGTACGAGGCGACCGGTTTGGAGCTCGAGAGCAGCTATCGCAGAGGCAACTTCGACTTGAAGGTCGGAATGACCTGGACTGACGCGGAGATCACTTCGGACGCGTTGAACGCTTCGGTGGTGGGCAATACCCCACGTCGCCAGGCGGACCTCATGTACCAGATCAGCCCCAGCTATACGACCGATAAGTGGTCGGTGGGAGGTAGCGTGATTGGCACGACCGACTCCTATGCCCAAGACGACAACGTGTTGGTGATGCCCGGCTACGAGTATGTTAACCTCTATGGCAGCTATCGCTTCAGCGACGCGTTCAGCGTATTGCTGACGGTGAACAACGTCTTCGACGAGTTCGGTTTGAGCGAATCGGAGGAGGGCTCGATTCCTGCCAACGGAATCATCCGCGCTCGCGGTATCGCTGGTAGCTCGTCCGCCCTCACTTTCCGCTACGATTTCTAGCAGTTTGAGGATTTAGGCTTAGGATAGAGGAGGGTCGCTGCTCGTCGCCTTGTCGAGGGCAGCGATTTTCCTTCTTGATCATTACTTTTCTCCCCTACCGTTTTTGATTCGTTTTTCGTGAACGAGACGCTCGGTCGACCACCCCTTTTGGTTCTTATGAAGTTATCCCCCGCAACGGAGCGCCTGTCGCTCAAAGAGAAAATCGGCTATGGCTTGGGCGATATGGCCTCGAACTTCTATATGGGGTTCTTCGGCTTGTTTCTACTCTACTACTACACGGACGTGTGGGGAATCTCTCCCGCGGCAGCGGCTACCATGCTTCTGGTTACCAAGATCGTAGATGCCATTAGCGATCCGGCTATGGGGCTGATCGCGGATCGGACGCAGAGTCGTTGGGGCAAATATCGTCCTTATCTGTTGTGGACGGCGATACCGTATGCGTTGCTTGGATACCTGCTGTTTATGGGGCCGGATCTTTCTGACTTCGGAAAACTCGCGTTCGCTTACGTATCCTACACTTTGGTCATGCTCGCCTACACGGCGATCAATGTGCCGTATTCAGCCTTGTTGGCGGTGATTTCTCCGGTGGCGGAGGAGCGAACCAAAGCGACGCAGTTTCGCTTTGTCTTCGCGTCTCTCGGGACCTTGTCGGTGGGAGCCATGGCCAAGCCCTTGGTAAACTTCTTTGGAGGCGAGGACGAGCTGCTTGGCTTTCGGCTGACGATCGTTCTGTTCGCGGTATTGTCTGTATTGATTTTCTGGATCACCTTTGCCACGACGCGGGAGCGGATTCAACCCAAGGTCCACAACTCTAGCGTGCGGGATGACATGTCTGCGTTGTTGAAGAATGGGTCGTGGATCGTGCTGATGTTCACGGGGATTCTGGTGGTTGTCGGCTTGATCGCCCGATTTGCCTCTTTGGCGTTTTACACCAAGTACTACATGGGAGAGGACGACGCTCGGTACTTTTTGTGGATGGATAAGACTTCATTCATCGTTTCCTTCGGTCTGGTGGGGCAGCTTGTGGGGGCTCTGGTAACGCCCATGCTCGCGAGGAGCTGGGATAAGAAGCATTTGATGATCATGGCGAATGTGCTGCATGCGGCGCTGCTGGTCTTCTCCTTTTTCGTGTCTCCAGAATCCTATGCCCTGACGGTGGTTTTGCATAGCCTGGGGATTTTTACGTTCGGTGTGGTCATTACGCTGCTCTTTGCGATGTACACGGATTGCGCGGAGTTTGGGGAGTGGAAGACCGGAAAGAACACCGCTGGACTGACGGTATCGGCTTCGATGTTCTCGCTCAAATTTGGTTCGGCGGTGGGCGGGGCGTTGCCGGGCTTCATTCTCGCCTGGTTTGGGTTTGTGGCGAACGAGCAGCAAAGCGAAACGTCGCTGCTGGGAATTCGGCTCATGACCAACGCCTTGCCCGCCTTGTTTTTCATGCTCGGAGGGATGCTGATGATTTTCTATAGGATCGATCGTGAGACGCTCAGTCGAATAGAGGACGAGCTCTCGGAACGGAGGGCGGAATGAGAGAGGTTGACGAGCTTTTCTTCGGGGCATCACCTTTTTGCGTAGAGTACTTTCTGCCCACGAATGTTTGAATGAGAAGGTTTGCTAAATGGGCAAACCTGTTGTGAGCCGTCTGATGACGGCCTAAGATAGGCTGTTGAGGTTCGGGCAATGTTTTTCGCTGATTTTGGTGATGATTTTTTTGGGGGGATGTATTCAGAGTTTGATACGTTATGAATGATCGGATTTGTTGCATAGGGGAGTCGCTGGTCGACTTCGTCTCGACAAAGAGGTGTACCCGCTTGCTGGATGCGGAGGCGTTCAAGCCTTGCCCGGGCGGGGCGCCTGCGAACGTCGCGGTAGCGATCGCTCGCTTGGGCGGGAGGTCGAGCCTCATATCTTGCGTAGGCGAGGATGCGTGGGGCGACTTTCTGCGCGAGACGCTAGATCGAGAGGGCGTGGATACTCGCGGACTGCAGCGAACCGCTGGCGCTTCCACCACATTAGCATTCGTATCGCTCGATGCGGAGGGCGATCGAGACTTCTCCTTTATGCGTAGTCCAGGTGCGGATACGCTGCTGGATGCGTCCGCGATGGCGGAAGAATCGTTGGAAGACTGCGGACTCTTGCACTTCGGCACGTTTAGCCTCAGCGTGGAGCCTTCGCGAGGCACGACCTTGGAAGCGGTGCGGCGAGTAAGGGAGCGGGGCGGGCTGATCTCGCTGGATGTGAATTATCGAGAGAGCGTCTGGTCGAGTCCGGAGGAAGCGATTCGTTGCGTAGAATCGGTTTTACCCTTGGTCGACATTCTCAAGGTCAGCTGGGAAGAGGCGGTTCTGCTGACCGGACTTGAAGATCGGAAGCTCGCAGTTGAGCGATTGATGTCTACGGGACCTCGAGTCGTGCTGGTGAGCCTGGATGCGGAGGGCTGTCTTGGCGCGAATCGCGAAGCTCAGTTTCATGTATCCGCATTTTTGGTACCGTGTGTGGATGCGACGGGCGCGGGCGATAGTTTTATCGGAGCGTTTCTGCAACGCTTCGTTGAGCTGGAACTTCCGTTTGAGAACGCGGAGAGGCTGGAGGAGGCATGTCGCTTCGCCTGCGCCGCGGCTTCGATAACGGTTTCCGGCTACGGAGCGATCCCGTCGCTGCCGCGCCGCGAAGAGGTGCTGGCGAAGGTCTAGCGGGAAGCTAGGGTTTTTTCCAGAAGGAGGCGTTTTTGATCTGGGCTGCTTCTGGATCGAAAACCGGGTCCTTGCCGGCCTTTTGCTGGCCTTCGAAGTCCTTCAAGCAGCGGAAGACGGTCGGGCTGAGCAGGAGGATGGCGATGATGTTGACCCAGGCCATGAGCCCCACGCCCACGTCGCCCATGGCCCATGCGAGCTTGGCGGATTTGATGGTGCCGTAGTAGATGAGGCCGATGAAGAGGATGCGAACGATCTGCTTGGCCAGAGTGCGTCGCGGGCCGGATTTGATCAGATACATCAGGTTCGACTCGGTGTAGTAGTAGTAGGCCAGCAGGGTGGTGAAGGCGAAAAACAGCAGGGCGATGGCGATGAACGGCGAGCCGAAGCCCGGCAGCACTGAGTCGACCGCGTTTTGGGTGAAGGCGGGTCCGACGGTGATTTCCGGAATGTTGTCGATCAGGCGGCTGCCGTCGGCGGCGAAGACGTTGTAGGAGTCGGTGATGAGGATCATCAAAGCGGTGGCGGTGCAGACGAACCAGGTGTCGACGTAGACCGAGAAGGCCTGCACCAGGCCCTGCTTGGCGGGGTGGTCCACTTCGGCGGTGGCCGCGGCGATCGGGGCGGTGCCTTGGCCTGCTTCGTTGGAGTAGATGCCGCGCTTGACGCCCCATTGGATGGCGGCGCCCAGCATGCCCCCGAGGGCGGCGTCCATGCCGAAGGCGTTTTTCACGATGGAGAGCAAGGTGGCGGGGATGAGGGATATGTTTGCTCCGATGACCACGAAGGCCACCAAGATGTAGCCGATGGCCATGAAGGGGACTGCCAGCTGGGCCACGTGGCCGATGCGGTGCACGCCGCCGAAAATGATGGCCCCTAGGAGGACTACGATGACCACGCCGGTGATGGCGGGGTTGACCCCGAAAGCGTTGTTCATGGCGGCCCCGATCGAGTTGGATTGCACGGAGGGCAGCAGAAGTCCGGTGGCGAGGATGGTGGAGAGGGCGAAGATCACCGCGTACCATTTCACGCCCAGCCCTTTTTCGATGTAGTAGGCCGGTCCGCCGCGGTACTCGCCGTCGATTTCGGTTTTATAGATCTGAGCCAAGGCGGCTTCGGCGAAGGCGGAGCCAGCCCCCAGAAAGGCGATGACCCACATCCAGAACACGGCGCCGGGACCACCCATGGCGATGGCGGTGGCCACGCCGACGATATTGCCAGTGCCCACGCGGCCGGACGCGGCCAGGGCGAAGGCCTGGAAGGAGGACAGCCCGCTAGCCGATTCCTTGCCCTTGAAGAGGTAGCGCAGCATGGCGGGGATCTGCCGCAGCTGCAGGAAGCGCGTGGTGAGCGAGAAGTAGAGGCCGGTGATCAGGCAGAGGCCCACGAGCCAGTTGGACCAGATGATGTCGTTGAGGAAGGAGATCAGTTTTTCCATGGGAAGGTCAGGCGGCGAGGAGAAGGGAAGAGGAAGATGGAGAATCGAAAAAGGGAGAAGGGCGGGCGAGAGAGGAACGGATCAGGAATCGGGCAGATGGGTGACGATCTCGCACTTGACGGAATTGGCCAGGAAGCACTCCGCGTGGGCTAGGTGGTGCAGTTTTTCCAAGGCGGCAGCGTCTGGTGTTTGTCCGTCGGCGAAGGTGATTTCCGGATACAGGTCCACGCGGGTGATGACCGGCTTGCGACTCTCGTTTTTCTCCAAATGCCCCACCGCCCGGTCGACGTAGCGTTCCACAGTGATGCCTCTCATGGAGGCGATGGCGAGGAAGGTGAGCATGTGGCAGCTGGACAGGGAGGCGACGAAAGCTTGTTCCGGGTCGATTTTCGACTCGTCGCCTAGAAAGGCGGGAGCGGCCGAGGCGGTGACGGTGAGGCTGTGGCCGAAGTCCCAGGTATGGTTGCGAGAGTAGGTCTTGTAGTCGAAGGCGGCGTCGCCGCGCTCCCAGGTGAGGGTTGCGATGTGTTCGGACATGCGAGTCGTTATGGATCAAGGAGCGGACGCTGTCCAGCAAGGGCTGCGCCGCTCGGTTGAGCCCGAGTGGCTTGATCAAAAAAGGGCAAATTTGGGCTGATGTTCGACTCGAATCCTGTCGACGTATAGGGAAGCTAAATCAGCTAAATGAGTGAATCGCGTCCAAAGAAATGCGGCCATTGCGCTGCCCCGACCACCCTGCACCTGACCAAGGTCGTCAACGGCAAGGTGTACAAGCTCGGCGTCTGCGCCAACTGCCCCGAAGCGGCGGCGATCCAGAGCGGAGTGGGGTGGGACCTGCTCGATACGCCAGCAGTGGCGCCGGTCAGCAATCCCTCTCAGAGCGGCAGCAGGAAGTGTCCCGACTGCGGGCTGACACCGGCCGATTTCAAGGAATACGGCCGTCTCGGCTGCCCGACCTGCTACGAGGTGTTTCAAGAAAAACTGGAGCCGCTGCTCAAGACCCTGCACCGAGGCGTGACGCACTTGGGAAAGGCGCCGCGCGGACGTCGCAGATCGATTTCTCCCGAGGAGATCGAAGCCCTCAAGCGCCGCATGGACGAGCATGTGAGCCGCGAGGAGTACGAGCTCGCTGCGGTGGTGCGCGATCAGCTCAAGTCGCTCGAGGAGTCGTCCTGAGCCTATGGGCGTTTGGTGTCTTTTCGCGTTTTGGGATCGAAGGCGGAAGGTGACGTGAAAGCCTTGTTAAAACCGGTGAAAGCGCTGAAGTCGGCCGCGAATCGGCCAATATAAGAGTACTGATTTGCAACCCCTCTGACTGCTCACACTGCCCTGCTATGGCCGACTCAAAGAAGATTATCCTGCTCGAAGACGACAAGGCGTCCGCTCGCCTGGTATCAACATTTCTGGAATCCAAAGGCTACGACGTTCGTGAAAGCTACGAAGGGCGATTCGCCATCGAGATGGCTCTCAAGGACAAACCTGATCTGCTGATCGCGGACGTGCTTCTGCCCGACATGCATGGTTCCGAAGCGGTGAAGCAGCTGCGCGCCTCCTCGAAGATGAACGACTTGAAAGTGCTCTTTCTGACCTCGCTGCTCAACAGGTCCGCGACAGCGGGACAGGAAACGCGTTTGACGGTTGGCGGGCGCGAATACCCGGCGCTTTCCAAGCCCTTCAAGCCGGCGGTGCTTGCGAGCATCGTCGAGAAGATCCTTTCTGGAGAGAATTAGGGCGCTCTCGTTTAGCGGGGAGCGGTCAGGCGATCCTCCTGAGCTTTGCTAAGAAGCCTTGTTCGGCGAGCGCGTTTCGCGGTGCCGAGGCGTAGCCGACACTCGAAGACGACCCGGCTACGGAATGTGAGCTCCGCTGCGAGTTTCTTCGTGGGTGGGGGCGAGCTTAGGATTTGCTGAGCGTGACCACGCACTCCAGGTGCTTGGTTTGGGGAAACAGGTCGAAAGGCTGCACCTCCGCGACCTGATACCCGCCATCGATCAGCGTGCGAAGATCGCGCATCTGGGTGGCAGGGTTGCAGGAAACGTAGACCACGGTCCTCGGTCCGAAGGCGATCAGCTGGCTGAGAAAGTCCTCGTTGGAGCCCTTGCGCGGCGGGTCGATGATCACTGCGGAGTCGCTGCCGGGAAAGTCGATTTGGGAAAAGATGGAGGCGGCGTCGCCCACCACGAAGCGGGCGTTGTCGAGCTGGTTCGCCTCGGCGTTCTTCACCGCGTACTGGACCGAGTGCTCGGAGACTTCGATGCCGACCGCCTCCTTGAAGCGCTTGGCGGCGGTGAGGCAAAAAAGGCCGCTGCCGCAATAGGCGTCCACGAGATGGGTGGCCCCGCTTTCGGCGGCCTTGCCCGAGACGTAGCGGGTGAAGCTCTCCAGGATGCTTGGGTTGTTCTGGAAGAATTCGCCTGCGGGGAAGGAGAAGATCACGTCGCCCACCTGTTCGCGAATGATGGCTTTGGGGTCGGTGGTGACGCCGTCGAGGTGTTCGCGGATGAGCAGGGTGCCGCCTTTCTTGAAGGGCTTGCGGTCCTGTCGGGCCTGGGTTTCCGCCTTCAGGCGGCTCAGGGCGGCGTTCATCTCGTCGCTCACCAGAGGGCAGCGGTCGATTTCCACGTAGTTGAAGCGGGAGCCGGCCTTGAGGAAGCCGACGGTCACCTTGCCGTCGCGGCGCGGCTTTTCGAAGTGAGGGGTCAGCTTGGAGCGGTAGGCGTACTGCTTGGGGGAGGGAATGGCCGGCAGGACATCGTGCTTGATGCGGGCCATGTGCCAGAGCAGCTCCTGCACCTGCTTGGTTTTCCACTCCAGCTGAGTCGGGTAGTCGAAATTCTGGTATTGGCAGCCGCCGCATTCCGTAAAAACCGGGCAGGGCGCCGCGACGCGGTGGGGCGAGGGGCGCAGCACGTCGATCAGGTCCGCTTCGGAGAAGTTCTTGTCATTGCGGTAGATGCGGACCTTCACCCGTTCGCCCGGCAGAGCGAAGCGGACCATGATCACCCAGCCGTCGTGGCGGCCGAGCCCTTGTCCCATGTTGGTGAGCGTCTCAATCTCCAGCTCGATCTCTTCGTGGTATTGGTAGGGGTCTGGCCGGAAGTTCTTAGGCGTGCGCTTCTCTGGAGTTTGATTTCCGCTCATGATGAAAGTGGGGAGGAAGGAGACGCAGAATCGAGCGGATTTCCAGACCTAAATTGGCCGCGGCCGATTCGTGGGCGGGCAGGGGGGATGCGATTCAATCTCGACTTGGCGCTGGTTCTGCATGTGTTTCGGAAGTTTATGAGTATTGAAGACAAGAAGAACGCGTTGGTGGATGAGCTCATGCCGTTCGAAGACCACTTCGAGCGCTTTGCGTACATCATCGATCGGGCTAAGTCTCAGCCGCCCTTGGCGGACGAGTATAAAATCGACGCGTTTCTGATCGAGGGCTGTCTCTCCCGGCTCTGGGTCTATCCGGAGTTCAAGGATGGCAAGTGCTACTTCCACACCGATTCCGATGCGGCGATCACCAAGGGAACGTCCACCCTGCTCTGCAGTCTATACAGCGATGAGCGACCGGAGGACATCATCGCTCTGGAACCGGATTTTCTGGCGGAAGTCGGGGTGACGCAGCACTTGTCGCCAAACCGCCGCAACGGGTTGACCAACGTGCGTACCCGTATAAAATCTTATGCGGAACTTTGCTTGAAAAACGCTGAAACGCAGTAGCTTGCGTATGGGAGGGATCCTTTCCCCCTCCTGCGGATCTAAGCTTCTAAATCCATGGAAACAAAGCAACAGGACGAATCCTTCATGCGAGCGGCTATCTGCGAGGCGGTGAAGGGAGATGTGGTGAAAACCGCTCCCAATCCACGCGTCGGCGCTATCGTGGTCGAGCGAGGGGAGATCGTCGCCATGGGCCATTTCGAGCAGGATGGCGGTCCGCACGCGGAGCGAAAGGCATTCGACGCCCTTGGGCGCAAGCCCGCTGAAGGAGCCTGTCTCTACGTGACCCTGGAGCCCTGTTCCACTCAAGGCCGCACTGGCGCCTGTACGGACGCCATCGTGGAGTCCGGAATTCGCCGAGTGGTCATCGGAGCCTTCGACCCCACGCCGGATCATCAAGGCAACGCCGTCGCCATCCTGGAGCAGCACGGCATCGAGGTGGTGACCGACGTGTTGGCCATGGAGTGCGGAGCGATCAATCCGCAGTACCGCGGCCACACCACCAAGGCCCGCTAGGCTTTTTTCTGTGGGGGTTCGATAGTTTGCCAAGGGTAGGGCTCGACCGCCGGGCGAGCCGCTCATATTCGAATTTTCGAACCGAAATGCTGCGCGCCGGGTGGTGACGCCCAGTCTCGAGACTAATTCGGGCGATGGTCTGAGACCTTTCCGCGGGCTTGCGAAGCTGGGGGATGCGCTGGCAAACTGAACCACGATGAGGGTGATTGAGTTGGCAAGTCGGGCGATCGCCGCTGTCTTTATTTTTCTGGTGCGCTTGTACCAGTGGTTCCTATCGCCGCTGAAGAACGCGCTCGTGGGACCTGGAGGCGGGTGCCGGTTTCGTCCCACTTGTTCCAGCTATGCCATCACCTGCTTGCGCACCCAGCCTCTAGGCAAGGCCCTTTATCTCTCGGCTTGGCGAATCCTGCGCTGCAACCCTTGGGGCGGCTCAGGCTACGATCCGGTGCCGAGTCGCATGAGCTACCGCGGGGATCGGGAAGCGAAATCGAACGTCGGCAGGAGCCTGAAGGATCTGCTGTAGGGAGCGGAGCGACGGGATTTGCGACGCTCCCGATCTTGGGATGTGGAGCAAGCGTTTTCAACGGTCCTACTCCACCACTCGAGGGACGGCGCCGCTAGAACGAGTTTCTCCACATCATGGATTCCATGGGGAGAGGACTGCGTTTGTTGTACTTCGCGGAGGCCTTCTTGTTGTAGAAGGTTTCCACATCGCCATCCACGCCAAAGTAGATGAGCTGTCCAATGGGCATGCCTGGATAGACGCGCACTGGCTGGGCGACTGAGATTTCAAGCGTCCAATGGTTGCAGAAACCGACGTCGCCTTTGCCAGCGGTGGCATGGATGTCGATCCCGAGGCGCCCGACGCTGCTTTTCCCTTCCAGGAAAGGCACGTGCTTATGGGTTTCGGTGTACTCGAGGGTGGAGCCGAGGTAGACGGTGCCGGGCCGCAGTACATAGCCATCCTCTGGCATTTCGAAGTGGGCGATCTTATTGTGCTGCCGGGCGTCGAGAATCTCGTCAGTATAGGTGGCGAGATGCTTGCTCAGGTGCACGTCGTAGCTGTTGGTGCCGAGGGCGGACCGGTCGAAAGGCTCGACGACGATATCGCCCGCTTCCATGGCTTGGAGGATCGCTTTGTCTGACAGAATCATGGGTATCGCTGATAGCTGTCGAGAAAACGCTCTCTACTGGCAACCCTAAATCGGCAGGTCCATGGGAGGGCGATCGTCGAGCGATCGACTGGAGCGATCGGACTTCAGGCTGGTGGAGAATTGGAAGAGATCGTTTCGCCGATCGAGGCGAGGCGTCACGCTGCCTGCGGCCCGGCTGCGGTACAGGTCGTTTATGTCGAGATCCGTCACCAGCAGCATTTCCACGTTGGAATCCGCTTCGGCCTGGATGCCGTCGCGGGCGAATTCGAAATCGCTGGGGCTGAAGACCGCCGCTCTACCGTAGTGGATATCCATCGCCGGCACGTTGGGCAGGTTGCCGATGATGCCAGCGGTGACCACGTAGACCTGATTTTCGATGGCCCGGGCCTGGCTGCAGTAGCGCACCCGCAGAAAGCCGTGTCGATCGTCCGTGCAGTAGGGCACGAAGATGATCTCGGCGCCTTGATCGGCCAGATGCCGAGCCGCCTCGGGGAATTCGGAATCGTAGCAGATCAGCACGCCGACCCTGGCTTTAGGGGTGGAGATGACGCGTAGGTCGTTTCCGCCGGAGATGCCCCAATACCGCTTTTCGGACGGGGTGATGTGAAGCTTGGGCTGCAAGGTGTTGCTGCCATCCGGGAAGAAGATCGGGCAAACGTTCTGCAAGGTGCCGTCGATCTCCATGGGATGGCTGCCCGCTACGATGTGCAGACCGTAGTCCTGAGCCAGTCTGCTCATCAGTTCCATGAACGGCTTGGTCATCTCCGAGAGTTTGCGAATGCCCTCTACCGAAGGAAGCTGGCGCAGCGGCTTTTGCGAGAGCAGCTGCACGGAAAAGAACTCCGGAAAGACCACGAAATCGGAGCGGTAGTCGGAGGCGGTTTCCACGAAGTACTCCACTTGCTCCGCGAAGGCGTTGAAGGAGTTGATGCCTCTCACCTGGTACTGCACGCAGGAGACGCGTACCTTGCGATCGTCCTTTTCGACGGGCTGGTAGTCTGGGTTGAGCCATTCGAGGAAAGTGGCATGATTGAGGCTTTTGGGATCTTGTATGTAGTTTTTCAGTACGCCTCTAACGATAAACCCTTCACGTAGTTGAAAACTGAGCACGAGGTCTTTGATGGCACCGTTTTCGACCTCTCGGATGTAAGCGTCTGGGGTGAGCTTGTCTTTGTGATCAGCGAAACCGTGAATGCGCCCGCCCGCGATGATGCGTCGCAGGTTTAGGCGTTTGCAAAGGTCGCGTCGCGCCTGGTAGAGCAGGTGTCCGATGCCTTTTCCTCGCGCCTCCGGATGCACGTAGACGTCCGCCCCGTAGAGGCTGTCACCCTCTGGGTTGTGATTGTGGAAAAAGCCGCCGTCGGTGATTCCGGCGTAAGTATGCTGTCGATACGCGTCCGCCCCTAGGTCGACGATCAAGCTGGATACGGCGCCGAGTATTTTTCCGTCTTCCTCAGCGACGAGCTGTCCTTGAGGAAAGAGTCGGAGGTGGTTGGAAAGCTGCGGAATGGTCCAGACGACGTTTTCCTCCGCCATGGCGGGAAAACAGATCTTGTTGAGCTCTACAAGGTAGGGAAGGTCGTCGTGGGTTGCTTCGCGAATGGATGCCATGCCTAGTACGATGCCCAGGCCGAGCTAATTGGCAAGATCGATGCGAGGGAAAGGGGACTGGGCTCCTGTCAGACGTAAGAGAAACGCAGTTCGTCCTTGGCCCTGGAAAGTTGGCTTTTCAGTTCGTCGATCGCGGCTTCCTGCTCGTTGACGCGGTGGCTTAGGTCGTGGCTTTGCTGCTTGAGGTCCGCCCCGTCCTCGAAGCTCGTCGAAATGCCTGCAGCATGGGCTTTGCGAGCTTGCAGCCACTTGGGCGCCAGAATGAGGGCGATCGAAAGTGGGATCAAGCCGCCTCCGATCAGAGCCACGTCGTAGGGGGCGGTGGCGAAGGCGCTGATCGCGAAGAATGCGGCGCTGAGCAGGGTGAGCGCCGCGATCAGAGGACCGCGTTTCCGATGGCTCACGCTTGATGCCGCGGAGTTTGTAGGCGTCTCTCGATTTTGGATACGCAATTGGGCGGAAGTTTCCTTCTGCTTGCGAACGAGGGCGTTGACCTCCGATTGCGCGGTTTCGAGCTTGGCTCCAAGCTCTACCATCCGCTGTTCGATTTCCTGCTTTCGCTTGCTCCAGAGAGCGTCCGCCTTTTTTGCGATTGCTCCCATGCCGAGATGCCCCATGCGAGTGGCCGTCTTTTGAAGGTGCTCTCGGATGCGTTCCGAAACGCGGTAGCGGTCCTGATTGCGGTTGAAGAATGTCGGGTTGTCCTTGATGAAGGAAAGCACCTTGTCGGACTGGTTGGCGAAGAGCTGATTCGAGAACGCTTCGTCGATCCAAAGCAGGCCGGAAAGGAGCAGGATCTTCGATCGCTTCGCCTTCGATGGCACGTTGTAGCGGAATTTTCCATACGCGTTCCACTCCGGTAGACGTGACGCGAACGCTTGATTGTCGAGAGTGGCACGAATGGCTGCCACTCTCACCCCGTAGGAGATCGTGATCGCTTTCCCTTCCGAGTTTCGTTCGATGGCGGATGCGGCGACTCGACTTATCCAAGCGAAAGTTTCGCTACCTTTCCCGGCCCCGAAAAGAGCGTCCAGCTCGTCTGGATACAGTCGGTCTGGGAGGCAGCAGAGGGCGAAGGTGGCGCGATCGTCGTTCGACATGCTGGAGAGGATCGCCTGGGCGGTCTTGCTCGAGTCGGGATTGTCTAGATCCCGTTTGCAGCGTGGAATCGCTTGCTGGAGCAGGCGAGGGTAGCCAAGGGTGATGACGCTAAGCGCCTTGCTGGTAGCGGGTTCGATGCCGGAGCGAACAGCGATTTCGTATGAATCGTCGTGGCTCATTGGATACAGCCTGAAGTCCGCGGTCAAGTTCGACCATTCGCCCCAGCTCTCGTGCGGGTAGGCGAGTTTGATCGGGTCTTGCGATTCCAAAAGGAAAACGAGGTTTCGACGGTAGGCTCCGCGCGTGGCGGCAGGCAGGACATAGTCGCGCAGCCAATCGATGATGGTGGCGGAAAGGGTGTCAACGTTTTCGATATAGAGGATGATCAGGTCAGTGCCTAGAGACTGAAGAGGGAGCGTGTCGAGAAACCCTTCCGCTTGGTTGTTGGCTTTGCTTTCGCCGAGGCCGACCGATACCTGCAAATCGTCTTTTACCGTTTCCGTGCGGCCGACCGATGCGGCGGCGGCCTGGTTGACGTAGGGCTTTTTGTTTTTCGCCACCGAAGAGCGTGTGATGAGTATCGAGTCATCGGATACGATCGGATTGACCTTCCCTTGCTGGACACGGTCGAGCTTTTCGGCGATGCTTTCCTCCTTGTTCGGTTCGGCGGGGTAGCGCACGGACTTCGAACAGGCTCGAATGAATTCGGGAATCGTATCGAGCTGGCCTTCTCGCGTTGGCTGGAGCCAAACGACTTTCGCCTTTGCCATCAGCTCGCTCTCGCGAAACTGGGAGATGAAGGTGCTTTTTCCGATGCCATCTTCTCCCCAGAGGTTGAAGATACGATTGCTGGAAGCTTCCACGCCGCGAATGGGCAACAGATCCGCGAAGGCCTGCAGTTCCAGCTTTCGGGGAAGAAAGTGGTCTTGGTCGGCGTTGGCGGATTTTTGCGGGTCGGCTTTCATGGCGTGGGCGAGGCCGGAGCGTTGCGAAGGCTAGCAGTCTCTAGTCTTTTACATCGGCCATAAACCGAAAAGTGTTAAATATTTGGTGAATATTGGCTTGTACGGCATCCTAAAGCGAGAAAATCGCGTCGCGGTACCGCATCATGAGCAGCTGCTCGGTCCATTGATCGAAGGGTGAGAGCTCGCTTCCGTCGAGGTATTCGCGGCAGAGCCACTCGATGTAGTGGCCTTTCGCTGCGTCGCAAAGGGGATAGCCGCCGCCGATGCGCGGGTTTATCTCGATGATTTCTATCGTTTCGGGACCTGGTTGATGAAAGGCTTGAATGTTGATGATCCCTCGGGCTTGAGGCAGCGAACGGGCAACGTTCCGGCAGAGTTCGATCAACGCCTCAATGCGCTCGGTGCGGGCTTGGACCACTTCGCCAGACTCGACAGCGAGCCGCCGATGAGGGATGGCGCAAAGCGCTTCTCCATGGCGATCGAGGTAGAGGTTGACGGTGTATTCGCTCCCGTGAGCGACGGGTTGCAGTATCCAGTCATCGGGTACGTCGCTCAGTTGGGCTTGGTTTTCTATGCGCTGGATGGTTGATGCGGCGCCGTCGCTCGGCTTGGCGATCAAGGGGAAGGCGAGGGCGATTGATTGAAGGTCGAGGCTTCGTTTGAGCCAGGTTTCTGGCGTGGGAGCTCCGATGCTTCGGAGGTGGCGAGCGGTTTCCAGCTTGTTGACGCACAGGGAGACGGTTTCGGGTGAAGAAACAGCGACCGCTGTGCCGTTGGCTTCCAGCTTCGGGCGTAGCTGCGCCAGCTTTGGCAGGTCCGCGTGTCGTGTTGGGATAACGAGGCCGATGCGGTTTCGAGAGCAGTAGTCCAGAAGGGTCGCTTCCCAGCGTGGGCTGCAGGAGGGGGGGAGCGCGGTGAAGTGGTCGGCGAAATGTCTGGAGGGCACGTTTTCTGCAACGTCGCTGGCGTGCAAGGCGATGCCGCGCTTGCCAGCGGCAGTTTTCGCTATGCGCGTGATGGCTGCCTTGCTGCCCGAGGAAAGAAGGAGCAGGCCGTTGCGGGGGGCGGTCATGATAAGGTGAATGGGAATCTCGCGGCGTTTCGGCAACAGATAATTCGCTCGAGTCGATCCGCGCCCAGGCAAAAAAAAGCGGCTCCCCGCGAAGGGAGCCACTTGAAAGCCTTGAATGGATTAAGAGGATTAACCCAACAGACGGAGAGCGACCTGGCTCGAGGCGTTTGCCTGAGAGAGCATGGAAGAACCAGCCTGTACCAAGATGTTGGCACGAGCGAGCTGAGTGGATTCTTCTGCTACGTCCACGTCGATGATGCGGCTGTTCGCAGCTTCGAGGTTCTGCTGGTTGACGCTCAGCATGTCCGAAGCGAACTGCAGACGGCTGCTCTGGGCGCCATTGGTGGCGCGGATAGTAGCAACATTCTGGAGAGCGCTGGTGATGCTGGACAGGTTGGTTGCGGTCAACGTGTCTGAACCACCGGTGAGCGCGGTACCCACAGAGTTCTCGAGGGCAGCCTGGCTGATGGATACTGACTTGCCGCCATCTTCAGTGATGCTCACTGAGAGGCTAGCGGCGGAACTCGCGTCCGTGAAGAGGGATACACCGTTGAACTTTTCGCCGGTGATGGCGTCGAGCTGGCCCTTGAGAGCCTGGAACTCGGTGTTGTAGTTCCCCTTGTCGGTGGAGTTCTTGGTGACGTCGTCAGCCAGAGTACGGAGCTCGGACATGCGGTCCAGAATCTTGGTAGCGGTGCCGAGGGCGCCGTCCTGAGTCTGGAGGAAGGACTGAGCGTTCGCGATGTTGTTGTTTACGGCAGCAGTACGCTTGATTGCCGCGGACATCTTCATCGAAACCGCGAGTCCACCAGCGTCGTCCGCTGGGTTAACGATCTTCGAACCGCTAGAGAGACGAGCAAGGCTGTTTTGCAGCATTGCGTTGCTCTTGTTGAGGTTATTCTTCGCAGCGATAGCCGATGCGTTTGTATTGATTACAACTGACATATTATATCATCCTTGATTTTTGCGGTGGCGTCCGTGCCGCCGCGCGTCCGATGAAAGCGTCGGACTTGCGCTTTTCTGCCGTGATGGCGGAAAGGGTGCGCTCGTGAGGTCACGGAGCGTTGGTGAAGTGTTTGCTGGTCATTACTACTCTTATGACGGACCGCGGGTGTGGCGGGTCCGATTGGTTGGTTTTTAGGTGTGGTGAAATGGGTTCGAGAGCGCGGTTGCGGTTTCTCTTTCTGGTCTACGGCTTGGTTGGTAGGCGGCGTCGAACGAGGTATCTTAGGCTTTTCGAGTTTTCCTTTGGGCTGGTTCGTGGGGGCTCTCAGAACGAGGCCAGGTGAACGCAGGAGGGTTGGCGTCTTTTATGGACGCGCCCGGTGAGGTAGATGAACGGCTCGAACACCTGCGGGGGGTCCGTCTGGGGTGGAGGTGTCATCTTGAGTGTTGTCAGGGACTGGGGCGCTTCCGTGCGCTTGCCGCCGACATACTGGGCATTCTCGTCCTTGATACTGCTCATCGTATAGGCTTTCGGTATTGGTCTGGGCGAAGGATTCGCTCCGCGAGAGTTATCGATCCGATTGTAGGGTTCGTGAGTTCTTTGAGCGCAATTGCTCAGCGAAGGCGTGTGGATCCTCTATCGAGGGCTCGCGTTCCGGATCGGGGCGGGGTACGTCTGTCCGAGTGATCTGGATACGCTACGCGTTCGCATGACGCACATGGCTCTGCTGCAGGTCGCATAGTCTGGCTCTCCATCGTGTCGAGCGGCGAGCTTGCGCCTCGGTCCGATTTGATGGGACGCGGCGGGCTAGCGCAGTGGAGCGATGGGGGAGCTCTCGCTTTCAGGCTGCTACGGTTTAGGCGCCCCGCCCGTCGGCGGGGAACCTATGTCGTAGTAGTAACTAACCTAAAAGTTTGAGAGCGACCTGGGTGGAGGAGTTAGCTTGGGCGAGCATGGACGATCCGGCTTGCACCAGGATGTTGTAGCGGGCCAGCTGGGTGGACTCCTCGGCGACGTCGACGTCGATGATGCGGCTGTTCGCGGCTTCCAAGTTCTCTCTGTTCACGGTGAGCATCTCGGATGCGAAGGAGAGACGGTTGGACTGGGCTCCATTCGAGGCTCGGAGAGACGCGATGTTCTGGATGGCGTTGGTGATGGTGCTGATGCCCATTGCCGTGACTGTCGTGCTGTCGTTGCCGATCAAGGTGGCCCCGATCTGGGTCGCCAGGTCTGGCTGGTCGATGCTCACGGTGTTGCCTGCCGAACCTTTTTCGGTAGTGGCGACCGCGAGGGATCCTGAGCCACCGTTGCCGAAGAGGGAGACTCCGTTGAACTTCTCGTCCACCAGAGCGGAGAGCTGCTTCTTGAGCTGCTGGAACTCGGTGTCGTAGTTGTCCTTGTCGGTCTGGTTCTTGGTGACGTCGTCGGAAAGAACCTTGAGCTCGGACATACGGTCCAGAACCTTGGTGGCGGTTTGGAACGCTCCGTCCTGTGTCTGTAGGAACGAGCGAGCGTTGGCGATGTTGTCGTTGACTGCTGCGGTACGCTTGATGGTAGCCGAGAGCTTCATCGAAACAGCGAGTCCGCCGGCATCGTCGGAAGGATTGACGATCTTGGATCCGCTGGAGAGGCGATTGAGACTGCGCTGGAGCATTGCATTGCTCGTAGCGAGGTTGTTAGACGCAGATATAGCTGCGCTATTGGTGTTAATTACTACTGACATTTTAACTTCCTTGTTTTTAGGTTTTTGCGACGTCCGTGTCGCGGTTGCGGTGTTAGGGTGTCCGCTTCACCTGTAACGTTTTGCGCTACGCCTTCTAGTATCGGCAACTCAGTGGCGACTTTAAGGGATTCTTTCGCAAAAGCGCGTTTTTTTGCTCAATCGCTGAGTGCGTGCGTTCACGCAAGGGTGAGTACCATTGCTCATTGTGTCGTTGCGGTTGGACTCTATTGGCGCAGCGTTTGCCGGAGAATGGACGATTCGCGAAGAGCAGATACGGAGGCGGCCCTTGAGAGGGCTCGCGGGTTGCAGGCAGAGGGACGCTTTGGGGAAGCGGCGAGCGTGTTGCGGGAAGCGGCGGAGAATGATCGGACTGACGGAGAGATCCTCCACCAGCTGGGCCTTTCGCTTTTTCAGGCGGGTCGAGCGGAGGAGGGGGTGAGGTGGTTGCGTCAAGCTCTGCAGCGGAATCCCGAGCATGCGGAAGCGCTCGCGAATACGGCGGTGGCTTTGAGAACGCTTGGACGCGACGTCGAAGCGTTGGAGATGTTGCAGCGGAGCGTGAGCTTGGCCCCGAACTTCGGTCCGGCCCAGTTCAACCTCGGGCAATGGCATTGCCAGGCGGGGAGGCTGAAGGAGGGAGAGCGGGCGCTGGCGCGGTCTGCGGAGCTTTTGCCGCGCGACGGACGCGTCTGGCGCAGTTGGGGCATTGCGGCGAGCTACCTTGGAGACTGGGAGGGGGCGGCCCAGCGGTTTCGCCAAGCGCTCTCGCTCGATGAAACGGATGCGGCGACGCATGCCGCTTTGGGTAAGGCGTACGGCGAGCTTGGCGAACTGGCCTCGGCCTACCAAGCCTATGAGAGCGCCCTGCGCTGGGGCGGCGATGAAATCGACTCTCGAATCGAGTTGGCTGGTCTGGCGATGGGGCTTGGTCGGCATAGCGCTGCGGCGGAGCATTTGCGTCGGCTGATTGAGCTCGGGGTGGCCGACGAGGCGGTTTATACGAATCTAGCGGTCACCTACCAAGCGCTCCAGCGATGGGGCCACGCGATGGAAGCGATCGATCAAGCGCTGGAGATCGCTCCTGAAAGCCCTCAAGCCTTGTGCGCGAAGGCGTCGCTTTGCTTGGCTCAGGGGCGCCCGAGCGACTGTGTGGAAAGCGCGCTGCTGGCGTTGCAGCAGGAGCCGGGCTTGGAGGCTGCTTGGAGCAATTTGGGGGCGGGCTATCTGGGCGTGAAGCAGTTTGACGAGGCCCGTCAGGCCTTTCAGGCGGCTCATGAAGTGAACCCCGATCGGGCGGAGCACCTTAATGGCCTGGGCTTGGCCTTGCGCGAACTGGAGCGCTTCGAAGAGATGGCTATATGCTTCAGACGGGCCTTGGAGCTGCAGCCGAACCAGGTTTCTTTTTTAGAGAACTACGCGGTGGGTCTCCTGAAAAGTGGCAAGCCGGTGGAGTCGGAACGCTTGCTGGTGCAGGCGATCGGCCTCGATGACCAGCGATCGTCGGCATGGGAGCAGCTTGGCAAAGCCCGTTACGAGCTCGGGCTCCACGAGGAGTCGAGGCAGGCCTACCTGCGCTCGTTCGAACTGGGGAATCGCGGCGTGGAGGCCAGGATGGCCTTCGCGGCTCGGCAGATCGCCAATGGATCCATCGACGAAGCGACGCTCCTCGCCTACCATCGGCAGGCGGCGGAGGCTTTGGAAGCCGGCATCGAGCCCAAGGCCCCGGACTTAAGCGACTCCATCGAGGGAGTGAAGGCTGGGGGAAAACTGCGCCTAGGCTTCGTGTCGGCTGATTTTCGGCGGCATTCGGTGGCGTTTTTTCTGCTGCCGCTATTTCAGCGATTGGATCGCGGCCGTTTCGAAGTGATCTGCTACAGCTGCGTTTCCGAGCCGGACCAGACCACGGCCCAGTTTCGGGACCTGGCCGACGCCTGGAGAGACATCAGCCAAGGCTCGGCGGACGAACTGACGAAGCTGGCCAGAGAGGATGCCATATCCATTTTGATCGATCTGTCCGGTTTCACCGCTGGAAATCGCTTGGTCGCGTTCGCTCGGCGGGCGGCGCCGGTTCAAGCGAGCTGGTTGGGCTATGCCCATGCCACCGGGCTTTCTGCGATGGACGCCAGACTGGTGGATCGTGATACGGACCCATGCGAGGGCGCGACCGCCTCGGAAGAGACGGCCTACCTGGAGGGGTGTTTTCTTTGCTACCAGCCGCCAGCGGAATTGCCCGATTCGGGAAGTCCGCCTCTTTTGGTTTCGAAATCGGCGACTTTCGGCTGCTTCAACAACTTCGCGAAGCTGGGAGAGGCAAGCATCGCGTTGTTCGCTCGGGTTTTGAAAGCCGCGCCCGGCTCGAGCCTGCTTCTGAAGAGCTTTTACCACGATGACGCGGCGACGGGAGAACACCTGCTGCGACGTTTCGAGCAGCATGGGGTAGAGGCAGAACGAGTGTCGCTGCTGCCGCCTCAACCGACCCTGGTGGAGCATTTGGAGCTGTATCGGCGGGTGGACGTGGCGCTCGATCCCACGCCTTACAATGGCACCACTACCACCTGCGAAGCCTTGGCCATGGGAGTGCCGGTGGTGAGTCTGACGGGTCGGCGGCATGCAGCCCGCGTGGGGCGGAGCCTGTTGCGCGCGGCGGGAGTGCCGCAATGGATCGCGGAGACCGAGTCCGACTACGTAGCGCTCGCTAGCGACCTGGCTTCCGATGCGAGCGCCTTGCTGGAATGGCGAAAGGCGTTGCCGTCTCGGTTGCGCAGGTCGACCCTCTGGGATGCGGAAGGGTTCGCCCGACGCATGGGGGATTGTTTTGAGCGGCTTTGGGAAACGGTTTCGGATCGGTCCGCTCGCTAGCTCGGCTTCGAGATTGCCATCGGCAGGCGGAGCGGGTTGAGTTTCCCGGTCTCATCCATCCCTCATCCATATTGACGGTTGTCTCATGAAAGAGAGCATAACGATTCGATCCATTTTCCTATCAACGGGCCACGATTTCAAGGGCCGGCACGGCCAGGAGCGTCTCAACCACGGCATCCAGTCGGTCGAGTCGGTGGACTGCGTTCAGGGCAAGGGTTTGAAGGGCGACCGGTACTTCGGCTTCGAGGAGGATTTCAAAGGGCAGATCAGTTTCATCTCCGCCGAGGACATTTCGGACATGGAGAGGGAGCTGGCGCTCACGGTCGAAGACCGCAGCGCCTTTCGGCGAAACGTGGTGGTGAGCGGGGTGGACTTGAATCAGCTTGTGGGGAAACGTTTCGAAGTGGGCGGAGTGGAGTTCGTGGGCACCGAGCAGTGCAAGCCCTGCTATTGGATGGACAAGGCGGTGGCCCCTGGAGCGTGCGCCGCTTTGAAGGACCGAGGCGGTCTGCGCTGTCGCATCCTTTCCTCCGGAACGCTTCGCCTCGGCGAGCACGACCTAAGCGTCCTAAGCTAGGGCTGGTATGTCGGAAGTCTATCTAGACGGGGAGAAGGTCGAGTTTCAGGGAGACGCTCCTGAAAGCTGCGCCGATGCGATTGCGCTGATCGAAAACTATCTCGGCGGCGTCGGTCGTGTCGTGGAGCGGGTGGAACTCGATGGAGTGGAGAGGGAGCTGCAGGATCTCGCCCAAGTCGTCAACTACGGCGTCTTGGCGTTTTTCACTCAATCGGCTCAGCAGCGTCTGGCCTCGCTTTGCGGTCAATGGAGCGAGGCGAGCTCGCGCATCGCGGAGGAAGCCGAGACCTTGGCGAGCGTGAGTCTCAGAGTGGAGTGGAAGGAGAGCCAGATGAAGGTGGTGGACTGTTTGGAACGGATGCGACCGATCATCGAAGGCGTGGAGGTGGCTCGAGGCTATGGAGAGGAAAGCCAAGCCGCATGGACGGAGGCTCTAGGCCAGGCGTTTCAGCGAGGGATCGACTCGATCAACGCCGTGGCCGACGCGGTCGAGTCCGGCGACAGCGTGCGTGTTTCCGACCAGCTTGCCAGTGAGGTCGCTCCCAGCTGGCTGACATTGGGTCGGTGCTTGCGAGAGGACGTGGCCCAAGTTCTAGACGGAAAGGAAGCCTCATGAGCCTTGGGATGCAGCGATTTCGGGAGCGACACATCCACCTCACGGATCGGGTGTCTGAGGCGACCGCCGATTCCGAGGAGCTCGCTCCTTGGAAAGCGCGTTGCTTGGATCCTGAGGCCCTGCTGGACCGCTGGATACGGGGCTTGAATCTTCAAGCGGACGCGGCCGTCGCGGTGAGTGGGGTAGGCGACGGTTCGCACCTCAGGAAGCTGCTGGAGATCCTGCCGGAAGGCGGCATGGTCTTTTGCGCCGAGGCGAATGCGCGGCGGTTCAACGCCTTTTTGGCGACGGATCTGGCGGCGGAGTTGATGACCGATCGTCGTTTGCTTTTCGGTGTCGGCGAGATCGACGATATGTTTTTCCGTACCTTGGCCTCCTTCGAGATCGTGAGCTATGCTAGCGCAGAGCCGTTGATCTTCGCTCCCCTTTACCAGGAGGACGAGGCGTTCTATGCCAGGTTTTTCCTGGAGTTCGCCCGCAACGTGGAGATGTGGCGCAAGATGTACGGGACCAACCTCTCGCAGTCGGGCTTCTGGCAGCGAAACACCTTTCTCAACCTGCGGCGCTTGATCGTTTCTCCGGATCCCATCGAATTCCAGGGCTGCTTCGAGGGACTGCCGTTGATCATGGCAGGCGCCGGGCCGTCCCTCGACGAATCGCTGGAGTTCATCAAATCGATGCAGGATCGCGCGGTCGTCGTGGCGGGAAACTCGTCGTTTCGGGCTCTGCGGCGAGCGGGCGTGGATCCGCATTTCGTGCTGGCGGCGGATCCGAACCCCTCCACCGACCTCGGGTTTCACGGGGCGGAGATTGGCCGCAGTCTGCTGCTGTGCCCGTTCATGGTGTATCCGGAGGTGCCCAAGCGTTTTGGGGATCGCATCTCGGCCTGGTCGTTTGGGAATCCGGTCGCCTCCTATCTGCGCAAGCAAAGCGGGCGTGATCGCGAAGCCTTCGTGACTGAGCAGGGCACCGTTTCCGCCTGCGCTTTCGATCTGGCGGTCATCCTCGGGTGTCGAACCGTATTTTTCGCTGGCCAGGATCTGGCGGCCCGTTCGGATGGGCAGATGCATGCCAGCGATTCCTTCTACGCGGATCAGGGATCGGACCGAACGACCTTGGAAGGCTGTCGCTGGCTTCCTGGGAACACCTTGGAGAAGGTGCCGGTGGAAGCGAAGCTGTTCGTCTATTTGAAAACCTTCGTGGAGCTAGCTCGCGCCTACTCGAAGGAGCTCAAGTTGAACGATGGCAAAGGCCTGACCTTGTACAACATCTCCCGACTGGGAGCGAAGGTGGAAGGCATGCCCTATCTGAGTTTGCGGGAAGCGTCCGAAGTCATGCAGCGCTTTCCGGCCGGAGGGTCGGAGAAGGCATGGAAGCAGGTGGAAGCCATACTGCTGCGCCATCGGGTCGGATGGGGCAAGATCGGTCGGACCTTGAGCGAGCTGCAGGACTATGTTTCTCGAACGCTGGAGCTGAGCTTGGAGGCGGCTATGGCCATCGAGCTGGAAAAGATCGACCTGGAGACTGCCAAGCAGCGAAAGCGCTCGCTGGAGGAAGCTACGACGGCTCGAGAGGATTTCCTGAAAATCCTCATGGAAGGGCAGCTGAAAAGGGAGCTGCATATCCACGAACGGGCGAAAGCGCTGATGACCCGTCTAGGGGCGGGCTCGGAGCTCGAGCAGCTCGGATCCTACTTTTGGGCTGTCGCGGAGGGGGCGTTCCACTTGGCGTCGTCGATCGAGATGAGTCGCCAAGACAGCCTAGCCGCTCAATGAAGCGGGACATTCTGGGCCTGGTGATGTGCGGGGGAGCGAGTCGTCGCATGGGCGAGGACAAGGCCCTGCTCGAGGCGCGTCCTGGCATCACGCAACTCGAATACGCCCTGCAGCTGCTGCGTCCCTTCTGTCGCCGGCTGGCGGTGAGCGTGGCGGCGGACGAAAGCTCCGCTCGTTTCGGCGGCAAGCTTGCGGACTCGGTGGAGATCGTGCAGGACGTCCCAGAGATTGGCGGGCCCATGGCTGGGGTAGTCGCTTCGCTGCGCCACCACAAGGGGTGGCCAGTCCTGGCCCTAGCCTGCGATATGCCTTTTCTCGAGCTCTCGCACCTCGTCCAGCTGCTGAACCGGCGTGATGCAAGCAAGTTGGCGACCGCTTTTGCAGGTCCGGATGGCGGGCCGGAACCGTTTTGCGCGATCTACGAGCCCGCGGCCCTTTTTCGCCTGGAAGCCTGGGCTCGAGACGGGAACTCGAGTTTGCGTCGCTTTCTGAGGGAGAATCCAGTGGAGCTGGTGGAGAGCGGAAGACCGATGGATCTGGCCAGCGTGAATGATCCCGAATCCCTAGCGGAAGCGCGGCGCAAGCTCGGTGGGAGCTGAGGGATTCTGTCCTTAAGGCGACCCGGCTAAACGCTTTTTTTAAGAATGGCCAGCCTCGGGGCCCAAGGGAGTGTAAAAAGCCCGCTATACTTACGTTGGTGGCCGTTTTTGGATAGAGGATTGTCTTTGGCTGATGAAGAAATGTGCCCATTCCCGGCGGATTTTCTAAAGGTATTCCGCAATCGACCGATAACCTCGAGAGCGACATCTGCCGAGTCGCGAGAAACTAACCTATGGACAACTTCAACGTAGCAGGCTTAGCGAGTGGCTTTGACTGGAATTCAATGGTAGACCAACTGATGGCGGTCGAAAGGATTCCACAGCGGCGCCTGCGTACGGAGCAAGGCGCCAACACCGACAAGGTGGATGCCTTGAACACGCTCAAAGGCAAGATCGAGAAGCTGCAAGGCAAGGTGGGCGCGCTGAACAGCTCCGCGCTTTTCAACGCCAAGAGCGCCGCCTTGGGCGACGATTCGCTGAACATCACCGCCAAGGCCGCCACCAGCGCCAACAAGGGCAATTTCAAGATCGATGTCTCCACTTTGGCCACCGCCACCAAGCGGGTCGGCACGGCGGATGTCGGCGGAGCCATGGGTGATGAAAACACCTTGGTGAGCGATCTTCGGCTCTCTACCGCCATTTCGGAAGGCACGTTCAGCGTCAACGGGCAGGAGATCACGGTTAGTTCCACCGACACTCTGCAGGACGTTTTCGATGCCATCTCCACCGCGACCAGCGGGGTGGTATCCGCCAGCTATGACGCCGGCACTGACAAGATTTCTTTGACCAGCGCTTCGGGCGAGCTCGAGCTAGGTGGCGATGACGACACCAGCAATTTTCTCGCAGCCATGCGATTGGAGCAGCTGGAGGTCGTGGATGGCGGAGGCGGTTCCTCCAAAGTGACCAGCCGACGCGCTCTGGGGGTAGTCGACCTGGGCGACAGCATTTCCAACAGCGGCTTGACTGGTTCCCTCACGGGCTCGGACACGTTTTTCATCAACGGCGTGGCCATCGATTTCGACGCTGACAACGAAAGCGTGAGCGCTCTGATGGAGCGGGTGAACGCTTCCGCGGCCAACGTGACCATGACCTACGATTCCGCGAACGACCAGTTTCGCATCGTGAACAATGAGACCGGGGCCTATGCCATGAACGTCATCGACAGCGGAAACGGTTTGCTCGCTTCGATGGGCCTGACCGGGGCCGCCGACATCGGCGATGACCTGACCTTTTCCATCGATGGCGGAGCGAACCAGACCAGCCGCAGCAACGTGATCACCGATCAGGATCATGGATTGACCGGGGTGACCATCACCGCGGCGGAGATAGGCACGCAAACCGTGACCATCAACAGCGACTCCGAAGGCGTTCGCTCCAAGATCAACGACTTTATTTCCGCCTTCAACGACGTACAGGACTACATCCAGGAAAAGACCAAGATCTCGGTCGAAAAAAATGACGTGACCGCGGCTGTCCTGTCCGGAAACCGAGAAATCTACTCGCTCGACTCCAAGCTGCGCCGCATGGCGTTTGACGCGGTGGAAGAGCTGGAATCGGAAGGCCTGTTCCGTCTGGAGCATTTCGGCATCGATTTCATCAGCGGCACCTCCAAGCTCGAAATCAAGGATTCGGACAAGCTGGACGACGCCCTCGCCAACGATCTCTCCACGATGGAGAAGTTCTTCGTCAGCGCGGAAAACAGTTTCACATCTCGCCTCGACGAATTCGCCGAAGGCTATTTGGAAAACGACGGGATCATGGATACGATCACGTCGAAATACACCGAACGAAACAAGGCCATCGACACTCAGATCGAGGAGATGGAGCGACGTTTGGAGTTACAACGCTCGGCTTTGGAAGCCAGCTTCATTGCCATGGAAGAGGCGCAATCAAAACTCAGCAACCAGTCGGCGGCCCTTGCGTCGCTGCAGCTTGGGACTTAGATGCTCTAGGCTGCTAACGCTGATCGCGATGATTTTACTCTCCCACAGGCATGAAACCACTGGCTAATCCAATGTACAAGATTGGAGCGGTCGCCGCCCTTTGCGCGGTGGTCCTCTCCGGCTGCAAATCGGTCCACTCCTACAACAGCCGTCACGACACCACTCTGGGAAAGAAGGACAAGGTGCAGAACGTGCATCGCGGAACGGAGCTGCCGGAACACCTGCGGCGGGTGGCTCTGCTGCCTTTGGCCCGTGGCCGATACGACCACATCGAGATGGGCAGCATCCGAGACAATTTCGTGCAGGAGATCGGGAAGCGAAACCTTTTCGAGGTGGTGGCGATCGAACCCGAAAGGATGGAGGAGATGTTCGGCTCCGAGGAGTTCGCCTCGGTGGAGCTGCTTCCGACCACGCTTCTCTCCAAGCTCCATACCGTCTACGCCATCGATGGGGTGATGCTGATCGACATCAGCTACTACAATCCGTACCAGCCAGTGGGCATCGGCGTGCGAGCCAAACTGCTCGATGGCCACACCGGCGAGATCGTTTGGGCCGCGGACGAGGTCTTCGATGCCGCCAATCCCGCTGTCTCCAATGCCGCTCGCAAGTATTTCCAGACCCAATCGGTCAACCAATATCCATTGCATCACACTCAGTCCGTGCTGCACAGTCCCACTCGCTTCTCCAAATACGTGGCGGACGCGATCTTCAGCACGATTCAACCACCTCGCTAAATTTGTTTAAAAAGTTTTAAAGATCTTCGGGAGAGAGCCGTTTATTAACTTAACAAAAGATTAACAAACGTCCGAAGAGACTACCAATACACCTGACTATCATGAACATAGATCCACGAAACACCGCCAGCCACCTCTACGCTCAGAACTTGGCCAAGCAGAACGCTGCAGGCCAGGCCCAGCAGGCCAGCAAGCCGGATCAGGCCGCCGCGGGCGACAAGCTCGAGCTCAACGCTCTGGATAAGCTGCGTCAGATCCCGGAAGTGCGTCCGGAAATGGTGGCCAAGGGCAAGGAACTGCTCAACGACCCGAACTTTCCATCGAAGGAAATGATGAACGACTTGGCTAAACTCATCGTGCCCTTCGCCGATGATGAATAGGTAACTGACCGCATCGGGCCTAGAGTCCGATATCCATCACACCGTAATCTATTTGTTGACCGACTAAATGAAATCGAACGCAGCGTCGTACAAACGAGCAGCCATTCTCTCTGCCAGCCCGGAACGTCTCATTTTGATGCTTTTTGACGGCGCTTTGGACGCCATGCGTCGCTCCCTAGAAGGATTTCAGATTTCGGATTTCAAGAAGCGCAACGAGATCATCAGCAACAACCTGATCAAGGCTCAGAACATATTCGTGGAGCTGCAGGGATCGCTTCGCATGGATAAAGGGGGAGAGTTCGCGGAGAGAATGTACGCCCTGTACGACTTTTATAACCAGAAGCTCAACGAAGCGAATTTCAACAAGAAGAAGGAGCCGATCCAGATCGTGATCAAGCTCGTGACCGACGTTCGCGACGCGTGGGCGGAGATGCTCACCAAGCAAGCGCCCAAAGCGAGGCCCGCGCCGGCCCCAGCTGCTTACGGATCGACCAGCGTGGGCGGAGGCCTTTCGCTCAGAGCATAAAGACGACCCGATGGGGCGTCTCGACGTCATGCTTCAAAGCCCGGCTAAAGTCGCCGGGCTTCTTCGTTTTCGCTTTGCGCTGCGTGGTCCCGCTGTACACATTTTCCCACATGCCGGAAAACGCTCCTTCCAGACGAATGACCCTCTTGGCTTCTTACGAAGTCGCGACGCGTCGGGAGAGCATTTCCTTGAAGGAGGGAAACTTGGAGGAGCTCAAGCGAGCTCAGGACAAGAAGGCCAAGCTGCTGCGGAGTCTCAGCTCCGAAACCTTGCCGGCGCCCGACCAGCAGGAAAAGTCCGAATTCAACGCCCGCTTGCGCAAGGTGTTGGAGCAGGAATCCGAAAACGCTCGTCTGCTCTCCGAGCGCTTGGCGGAAAACCGGAGCGAATACCGCAAGCTCGGTCAAAACGCCGTGTCCGCCAACAAGTTCAAGCGCGTATACGCTCGGTCCGCCGATTCCACGGCTGCCCGCGGAACGCTCAAGGGAAAGGCTTGAGCGCTCGCTCATTCTCTCAATGACCGCGTCGCGACGAGGCGATGAGCCTTCTTTTATCCCATACGCCCGCCAGTGCATCGAGGACGATGACATTCAGGCGGTGGTGGATGTGCTGAAGTCGGACTTCGTTACTCAAGGCCCCCAGATCGAACGCTTCGAGGCGTCGTTGGCGGAATACACCGGCGCCCGGTATGCGGTCGCGGTTTCCAGCGGCACGGCCGCCTTGCACCTGAGCTGCCAAGGGCTTGGCATCCAAGCGGGAGATGTCGGACTGGTGCCGGCCATCACCTTCGCGGCCACCGCCAACGCCCTGCGCTACGTAGGAGCGGAGGTGGCTTTCGTCGATGTGGACGATCGCTCCGGACTGGCCAGCGCCGAGCAGTTCCTGGCGGCGGCCGACGGGCTGGCCGAGCAGAGTGAAAAGCAGGTTTGGCTACCCGTTTCCTATTCGGGATTGCCGCCGGATCTGCCTCGAATCGCAGCGGCTGCTCGAGAGAGGGGGGCCTTTGTGGTGGAAGATGCCGCTCACAGTATCGGGGCCACCTACCCGGATGGCGCCGGATCGACCTGCCGTAGCGGCTCTTGCTCCCACAGCGATGCGGCGATACTGAGTTTTCATCCCGTCAAGCACCTCTGCGCTGGCGAGGGTGGAGCGGTATTGACCAATGACCAAACGCTTGCTCGAAGGATTCGTCGGCTGCGATCGCATGGCGTGGAAAGGGGACGGAACTGGCTCTACGATCAGGTCGAACTGGGCAGCCACTACCGAATGACCGAGTTGCAGGCAGCTCTGGGACTGAGCCAATTGGGGAAACTGGACCGCTTTCTCGAGCGCCGCCGAGCGATCGCGCAGCGTTATCAAGCCGCTTTGGAGCGCCAGCCGTTCGCGGGACGCGTCGCCATGGCGCATCGCCCCTTGGAGTCCGCGTGGCATCTTTTCGTGATTCGCTTTGCCAACGCGATCGAAAGGGAGGCGGCCTACCACTATTTTCGGGAACATCAGATCGGCGTGCAGGTTCATTATTTTCCAGTGTATCAGCATTCATATTACAGGAATTTTGCGGGAGGTCACGTTTCCCTCCCCGGCGCGGAAGCGTTTTACGCCGCTTGCTTGAGTTTGCCGATGTATCCGCAGCTCACTGACGCGGACCAGGACCGGGTGATCTCGACGCTCAAGTCGTTTTTGCAGAGATGAGACAAGTGGGACAAAGGGAAATCGCATTCAAATGCCTCTACGGGGGGCGCCAGGGTTGGGGCCATATCGTTCGGTGCTCCGCTTTGGCTGCGGCCTTTCGGGAAAGCGGTTGGAAGACGACTCTCTGGAGCGAGAACGCGGACGAGCCACTGCCGGATTTCGCCGCGAAGGAGTTTGATGAGGTGACGAAAACGATGCCGAGGGAGGCCGAGGTCTTGCTCGTGGACGAGATGTACACCAAGGACTCCGAGTTCGATTGGCTGCGGCAGGACTGGGAAAGCGTCTCATCGTCGGCTCGGCTCTTCATCGGTATCGACGATATGCAGCAACGCAGCATGGGCTCGTTCGATCTAGCCATCAATTGCGAGCTTGGTTTGGAGAGCGCGGTTTACCGATCCAAGCATGCGCTCCTAGGCGAACGGTTCGCGCTTTTGAGAAAGGGCATTGGTGAGCCGGAGCCGGTGAACGACTGGGAGCTGCCTCGAGGATCCATACCGGTTTTGGTGATGATCGGAGGCACTGACGCTTACCGCTATACCGATCGAGCTCTCAATTCCTTGTTTGACTGGCGAGGGGACGAAGTGGTGCCGATCGTGGTGTACGGAGCTAGTTCTGAAAATCGTATACGAGTTATGAATACGATTGGACGGTTTCGCAGGAGCCGATTTTTGGAGAGGATCGACGCCTCTCAACTAGCGGGATGGATGGCGTTTTGCTCCTTCGCCGTCGTAGCCTGCGGCTCTACCTTGTACGAGCTCGCTGCGGCGAATCTGCCGTTTCTCGGCATAAGCCTCGTCGACAATCAAACCGCGTTCGCGCGGAAGGTCGCTGACATATGGGAGCAGCCCGTTGTGTTTAGGGAAGGGATGCACCACTTGCCGTTGAACATTAGCTACGAATTGGACCTCCTGTTGGAACGTGGCCGCGTTCCGTATTCGAATGTGGATACGGAAGGCGCTGATCGAGTCCGTCGAAAGATCGAAGAGCTGCTTGCTTCTTAGGTTGGCAAATCGCTCTCGAGCAAGGGGCGGCCGGCTTTGATCGCTCGTTTGGCGGGCTGCCCCAGGATGCTCTCCCAGTGTTTCGGTGCCAGTCCGAGCGAGGGGCGCACGATGCGCAGGTTGCCTTCGGTGAAGAGCTCTCCCGGTTCGATGTCGGCGGCTGCGTAGATGGAGCGGCGAAAATGGATTTGCTTCCGATCCTGCTCGCTAGCCTGCATGAGATCGGAGCCGAGGGAGGCGTGGGCGTTTCGCGTTTGTTCCACCAGTTGCGCCAGCTGCTCCGGCTCCAGCGAGAAGCCTGCGTCGATGCCGCCGGCGTTTCGATCGTCGGTGACGTGCTTTTCGATGAGCCGCGCTCCCAGCGCCACGGCGGCGATGGCTACTTCGTTGCTCAAGGTATGGTCGGAAAGTCCTACTGGACAGGCGAAGCGCTCAGCCATGGTGAGCATTGAGCGAAGATTGAAGCCCTCAGGTTTGCTCGGATAGGCGGAAACGCATTTGAGAAGGGTGACGGTCGAGGCGCCGTTGCGGCGGAGTGTCGACACGGCCTCGTCGATTTCGTTTTCAGTGCCCATTCCGGTGCTCAGTACGACGGGCTTGCCGGTGGCGGCGACTGCTTTGAGCAGAGGGATGTGGGTCAGTTCGAAGGAAGAGATCTTATAGAGTTCCGGCGCGATCGCGTCCTCGAGAAACGTTACGGCCGCTTCGTCGAACGGGGTGCTGAAGAGAGCGATGCCAAGGGAGTGGGCGTAGGAGGCGAGCTCCGCGTGCCACTCGTAGGGCGTACAGGCCTGCGCGTAGAGTTCGTGCAGCCGGCGTCCATGCCATAGTCCGCCCTGAACGACGAATTCCGGACGATCGCTATCTAGGGTGATGCTGTCAGGCGTGTAGGTCTGCAGCTTTACGGCGTCGGCTCCGGCGTCCGCGGCGGCTTTGATGATGCGACGCGCCGTATCGATGCTCTGGTTGTGGTTTCCGGAGAGTTCGGCGACGATGACCGGAGCTTGGGTGGGATCGAGGACGCGATCGATAAGGGACATGCGGTCGGATTTCCTTAGTCCAGCGTGTTGAGCTGATAGCGGTCGATCAGCTCGCGGATCTGCTCCACGCTGAGCTGCTCGGGATTGGTTTCGCTGGAGTAGCTGAAGCCAGTCGGGCAGGGCTTTCCGCGGTGAACCTTTTGTCCGGTGTAGTTCCAGTAGGGCAGGCTAGGGTGGATGATGTAGCGGTCCGCCTGCTCGATGGACTTGTTTGATTCGTCCTCCGGCAAGAGGGCCTCGTGCAGCTTTTCGCCCGGTCTGAGGCCGATCTCCTTTATCTTCGCCTCGGGCGCGATGGCTTTGGCCAAGTTCTCCAGAGAGCAGCTTGGCAGCTTCGGGATGAAGACCTCGCCGCCCACCATGTCGTTTAGCGAGCGAAGGGCGAAGTTCACCCCATCTCCGATCATGATGACGAAGCGCGTCATCTCGGGCTTGGTGAGGGTCAGCGTTCCGTTTTCACGCTGTTTGATGAAAAGGGGGACCACCGAGCCGCGACTTCCGATGACGTTGCCGTAGCGCACGATGGAGAAACGCGTGCCGTCGCGGCCGGAGTAGTTGTTGGCGGAGGTGAAGACCTTGTCGGAACAGAGCTTGGTGGCGCCGTAGAGGTTGATGGGGTTGACCGCTTTGTCGGTGCTTAAGGCGATGACCTTCTTGACCTTGGCGGCGATCGCCGCGTCCACCACGTTCATGGCGCCGTTGATGTTGGTCTTGATGAACTCGTGCGGATTGTATTCCGCTGCGGGAACCTGCTTGAGAGCGGCGGCGTGGATGACGAAGTCCACGTCCGTCATGGCGCGAACCAGTCGGTCCTTGTCGCGCACGTCGCCGATGAAGTAGCGGATTTTTTTGCTGCTGAAGTTCGGGGAGGCGGCCATCTCCGATTGCTTCAGCTCGTCGCGAGAGAAGATGATGATTTTTCCGAGATTGTGATGCCGGAGAAGCTCCAAGCAGCAGCGTTTGCCGAACGAACCGGTGCCACCGGTTATGAGGATCGTTTTACCTTCGAGCATATGATTGGGTAGGGAGGTGTGAGGCTCCTCTGCGGGAATCGCCACGGACCACAACAAAAGTCGGGGGTGAGCTGATCTTTGAGCCGTGTTTTACAATTTATGCTTTCGTATTTGTTTCAATCCTCTTCTAAATAAGTATCTTGTTAAAGTGGGCTAAGCAGAGTCCGCCGGCATTATCTTGTTTGAACTGCAACCAAAACGCGCTCCCCTAGACTATGACTTTGGAAAGAATTCTCATCCTCGATGATGAGCTAGTGATTCGCAAAGCCTTGGAGGAACAACTTCGCCGAAAGCGGTTTTCGGTTTGCAGCGTGGGGACTCTCAAAGAGGCGGACGAGCACCTGTCCAAAGACGAATTCGACCTGCTTTTCGTGGATGTCCACCTGCCGGACGGCAACGGCACCGAGCTGCTGGAGAGAGTTGCGGGGATGCAGAATCCACCCTTGGTCGTCATCATGACGGGCTACGGCACCGTGGAGTCCGCGGTGAAATGCATGCAGTCGGGGGCCTTCGACTACATCATCAAACCCTTCTCGTCCTCGCAGATCGACGTGCTGGTGAAGAAGGCTCAGGACTACCGTCAGCTGGTAAAGGTGAACCAGTTTCTGGCCAGCGAGAACAGCGAAGGCGCCGAGTTGATCGGCAAGAGCAACTTTATCAATCAGCTGCGCGACGTGATTCGAAAGGTCGCTCCGACCGAGGCGACGGTGCTGATTTGCGGCGAAAATGGGACTGGTAAGGAGCTGGTGGCAAACGAGTTGTATCGTTGCAGCGCCCGTCGGAACGCTCCGTTTATTCGGGTCAATTGCGCCGCGATTTCGGAGTCGCTGATCGAGAGCGAGTTCTTCGGTCACGAGAAAGGGGCCTACACCGGAGCGACGCAGCGTCGCGAGGGGCGGTTCGAACTCGCGGACGGTGGCACCATTCTCCTCGACGAGATCAGCGAGATTTCTCCTAAGGTGCAGGCTAAGCTGCTGCGCGTCTTGCAGGAGCGAGAGTTCGAGCGCGTGGGTGGAAACAAGACCATCAAGGTCGATGTGCGGGTCATCGCCACCACCAACCGCAATCTGGCTCAGAGCGTGGAACGGGGCCTGTTTCGCCAGGACTTGTACTACCGCCTCAACGTTTTTCCTATTCAGGTTCCGCCGCTGAGAGATCGTCATGGAGACGTGGCCTTGCTGGCGAAAAATTTCGCTCAGAAGTTCGCCCGCAAGCACGGCAAGAAAATCAAAGGCTTCGAGGAAAGCGCCTTGGCCTCCTTGGATCAGCATCCTTGGCCGGGAAACGTGCGCGAATTGCAGAATACGATCGAGCGGGCGGTGATCCTGACGGAATCGGCGCAGATGATTTCCTCCGCGTCCCTCGGCCTATTCGCCATGCCGACCAATGTTTCGGCTCCCTTGACCGCGCCTGTGTACGGCCAGCCGATGGAGCATCCCATGCCAGCGTATGCGGGCGGCGGCTACGCTCCCGGAAGCATGGCGGGACACGCCCACGCCCCTGGTGGCGGATTCTATGATCACCCTCAAGGTGGCTTCGCTCCGCATTCGCCTCCTTCGCGTGGGATGCCAGACGCCCCCCCGAAACGGGAGGAACCAGCTCCTTCGCAGTCGAACGTCGATGAGGAACGAGGCCGTCAGGTGGAAGAAGCCCCGTTGCCTTTGGAAGAGATCGAAAAGCGGCACATTCTGAGCACCTTGGAGACCACGGAAGGAAATCGCACCAAGGCGGCCAAGATTCTCGGCATCAGCATCCGGACCCTTCGCAACAAGATCTCCGCCTACCGGAAGGACGGGGAATACATTCCGGGCGGCGACGATTGAACAGGCCCGCCGCATTGGCGCAGTAGGCTCGACTGAGCCCTGCTAGAGGGGTGTCGCTTCAGAAGTGTGGACCCGGTCGGAGGAGTGTCCATCCCGGTCGGGAAGGGTACTCGACCTTCGGCGCGAGCGCAGCCTAGTCGCTCTGCGTAGTAGGCTCTGTAGGATTACCTCTTTTTTGACGAGTCCGTCCCCAATTTCCTCCTAAACCTTTCAGGTCGAGGAACGATATATAGGGAGCGCCACGAACGTACCCTAAACTCATGCAACAGACATTTCCAATCTCTGACCAGGAGCTCGAAGCTCTTTCTTCGAACGCGATCAACAGTGTCTTCAACACCATGCTGGATAAGACGGCGGTGATTAAGAAGGTGATCAAAGTGGATGAGCAGACCTGCGTAGAGGGTATTCAGCTCCCTGTGGACGCTTCAGCTCCGATGATCGCGGGCACCGTGGGCTTCATCGGAAACCTGACTGGGATCATGTATATTTTCATGGAGCTCCCGCTGGCCATGGAAGCCACCTGCAAGCTTTTGGACCTCGATGAAGACGACATCGGAGCCGAGGATCATGAGCTGGTGAACGACGCCATCGGCGAGCTGACCAACATGATCGTAGGCACTTTCAAGAACGACCTTAGCAACAAGGGCTTCGAGTGCCGAATGACCATCCCATCCATTTTGCGCGGTTCGAACTTTTCCATCGAACCCGCGGAAGTTGCCTTAAGGCGTATTTACAAATTCGATTGCGGGGGTCGCTCCTTCGTCATCGATGTCCTCATGAAAGAAGAAAACTAATCTCCCACCATGCGTTTGAAAATCCTAACAGTAGACGACTCGAAGACGGTTCGCATCATCGTAAAGAAGTCATTCAAGTCCTTCGATTGCGAAATCTTCGAAGCTCAAAACGGTGTCGAGGGTCTGGCCATGGCTGCCAAGACCACCCCCGACATCATTCTCTTGGACATCACCATGCCCGTAATGGACGGCGTGGAAATGCTGACCAAGCTCAAGTCGGACCCCTCGCTTAAGCACATCCCTGTCATCATGCTCACTGCGGAAGCGGGCCGTGAAAACGTGATGAAGATCGCGAAGATCGGGGTGCGCGACTACATCGTGAAGCCGTTCAAGGAAGAGGTGCTGGTCGACAAGGTGAGCCGCGTGGTGGATCTACGCCCTGCAGGCGAAGCCGAGCCCAAGCAGAAGAAGATCGACGATCCGATCGACATCCTGATAGTCGAAGACAAGCCCGCCATCATCGAGCAGATCAAGAAGGGATTTGCCCATACGCCTTGGGTCATCAATGGCGTGGCTTCCACCGGCGAGGCCATCGACTTCTGCCAGAAGAAGCTGCCAGACTGCATCATCATCAGCCTTTCCCTCCCGGACGACGCGGCCATTACGCTCTTCCGAATCGTGCGCTCGAACGCCAAGACTAAGTACGTGCCGCTCTTTGGTCTCTCGGTGAAAACAGCTTCCGAAGAGCAAGCCCGAGCTCAGCAGGCCGGCTTCAGCACCATCATTCACAAACCGATCGACTTCGAGGAGCTCGAGGCCAAAATCGGCAAGGCGGTCAATCTCGACACCTCCGGAAAGTACTTTGTCATCGACGAAGACTACATGACGGTTCGCCTGCCGAAGGCATGCAACGCAGCCGTGGTCAACGAGGTCAGCACCTATCTCAAGGACAAGACCAGCCAGGCCGTCGACGCCGGCATCTCCAAGATCATCTTCGACGCTCAGAAGGTTTCCGCCCTGAACATGGACGTGATCAAGCTCCTGCTTCACTCCATGAAGACCTGTCGCGACTTGAGCCTCAACTACGCTCTCGCCGGCAACGAGGTCGTTCGCGAAGAAAGCAAGAAGTTCGAAGAGTCCAAGGACTGGAAGTTCTGCGACACGGTCGAGAGCGCCAGAGCCTCTCTGTAATTCTCCATAACTAGGTAGAGATCTAGTTTTCTTTCACTTGAAACCCGCTGCCCATTTACTCGGTAGCGGGTTTCTTGTATCCAAATCGCTGATGCGATCGGTTAGGAGGACCCGCTCTCGCACAGCTCCTTCAGGATCTCCAGGTTCGTTTCGCCTTGCGGCTTTCCGAAGCGCGAGAGAAAGGCGACGAGCAGATTGAAGGGAAACGGCACGTGGAACTCCTGTATTTCAGAAACGACTACCCGTTTGGGCGCGTTCTCGATTCGGTATTCGATGACGAACTCGGAGACCTTGGGCTGGCTCGTCAGTTGGCCTGCGAAGCGCAGTCGGGTGCGTGGTTGGACGAGCTCGAACTTTCCGATGACCTCCTTGCCTCCGATCTCGATTCGGTAGAAGCCGTCCTCGAGACGCTGCACGGTTTGCATCTTGGAAACGAAGCCTGGCCAAAGCTCTGGCTTGGAAACGTGAGACCAAACCACGTCCTCAGGAGCATTGATCTCGATGCGCTCGCGGATTTTCACAGTGAAGGGATCGTGGCAGCGCGACCGGGATTTGGCAAACGTCTTGAAGGAACGAAGCCGCCAAGGCGATGGTCGGCGGCTTCTGGAAGGCGGTTCGGGGAGTGCCGGGCTACTTGCCTTGTTTCTTGCTCCAGCTGTCGCGCAGGCCAACGGAGCGATTGAAGACCAGCCGGTGTTCGTCGCTGTCCGCGTCGAGCGCGTAGTAGCCTTTTCGTTCGAACTGGATCGGCTCTGCGGGACGAGCGTTCTTCAGTTCGAGCTCGCCGAAGGCCTGCAGCACCGCTTCGGAATCCGGATTCAGGTTGTCGATGAAGGTCTGCCCTTCCTCGACCTCGTTGGGGTCGGGCTTGATGAAGAGCTGCTCGTAGTGGCGGACTTCGATCGGCGTGTTCTCTGTGGCGCTCACCCAGTGGATGGTGCCCTTGACCCGGCGACCGTCCGGCGTGGAACCTCCGCGCGACTCGGGGTCGAAGGTGGCCCGGATTTCCGTGACGTTGCCTGCTTCGTCCGTGCTGAAATCGGTGCAAGTGATGTAGCAGGCGTAGCGCAGACGCACTTCGCGACCTGGTCCGAGACGGAAGAACTTCTTGGGCGGGTCCTCCATGAAGTCGTCGCGGTCGATGTAGATTTCTTTGGTCAAGGGGACCTTGCGGGCGCCGCGGGATTCGTCCGCAGGATGGTTAGGCCCTTCGTACCATTCGGTTTCATCGGGGAAGTTTTCGATCACCACCTTCACCGGATCGAGCACCGCCATGCGGCGCAGCGCCTTGTCTTCGAGGTCTTGACGGAGGCAGTATTCGAGAAGTGAATACTCGTTTACGCGTTCGCGCTTCGCCACGCCGGCTCGGTTGCAGAACTCGATCAGTGCCTCCGGCGTGTAGCCGCGCCTCCGCAGGCCGGCGATGGTCGGCATGCGCGGATCGTCCCAGCCGCGCACATGCTTTTCGTTCACCAGCTGCAGCAGCTTTCGCTTGCTGGTGATGATGTATTCAACATTCAAGCGCGCGAACTCGATCTGGCGCGGATTGCTGGGCACGGGCAGGTTTTCGATGAACCAGTTGTAGAGCGGACGGTGGTATTCGAACTCCAGCGAACAGAGGGAGTGGGTGATGCCTTCGATGGCGTCGCTCTGCCCGTGGGTGAAGTCGTAGGACGGGTAGATCTTCCATTTGTCGCCGGTGCGGTGGTGGTGGGCTTTGAGGATGCGGTAGAGCACCGGATCGCGCATGTTCATGTTGGGGTGCGCCATGTCGATCTTGGCACGCAGCACCTTTTTCCCCTCTTCGAACTCTCCCGCGGCCATGCGTTCGAGCAGGTCGAGGTTTTCTTCCGGCGAGCGTTCGCGATAGGGGGAGTTCTTTCCCGGCTCGGTCAAGCTGCCTCGGTACTCGCGCATCTGATCGGGAGTGAGGTCGTCCACGTAGGCTTTTCCGTCCCTGACCAGACCTTTGGCCCATTCGAAGAGCTGGTCGAAGTAGTCGGAGGCGAAGAAGAGGTTCTCTCCCCAGTCGGCGCCCAGCCAGCGCACGTCCTCCTTGATGGATTCGACGTATTCGGTGTCTTCCTTTTCAGGATTGGTGTCGTCGAAGCGGAGGTGAAACTTCCCTTGGTAGTCGCGAGCGATTCCGTAGGAGACGCCGATAGCGAAGGCGTGACCGATGTGCAGGTAGCCGTTGGGCTCGGGCGGAAACCGAGTAACGATTTGGCTGTGTTTACCTGCGGCAAGCTCTTCGTCGATGATATCGCGAATGAAGTTCGATGGCTTTTCGTCGCTCATGGCTGGGAGGCTGAAGTCTAAAGGCTGAGGTGGGTGGGGCGAGGTGGTTATAGCGAGGCTTGGAATTTCTTCAAACGGGCGACCACTTTCTTCTGTCCCAGCGTTTCCAGCATAGGGAGCAGGTCGGGGCCGCCGCCGACTCCGCTGACGCCGAAGCGAAGGAGCGGAAACCAAGCGAAGACCTTGAGCTCCTTTTCATCGGCTAGGCCTTGGAGGGCGCTTTCGATGGAGTCGGCTCGCCACTCTGGCAGAGCCTCCAGAGCTGGGATCGCTTCTCCCAGGCGCTCGCCGGCGTCTGCTCGCTTGCGCATCTTCTTGTCGGTCTTCTCGTCGACTGAATAGGCTTCGGTGAAGAAGTAGGCGGAAAACGCGGGCAAGTCTTCGAAGCTGTTTATCTTCTCCTGACAGAGCGTGAGAACTTGAGTCAGGTAGGCATCGTCGGTCGCGTCGTCGATCAGACCGGCTTTGCTCAGGGCGCTTTTGGCTGGGGCGAGGTAGCGCTCGATGGGCAGGCGCTTCATGTGCTCGAAGTTGATGTGGGACATCTTCTTCTCGTCGAAGCGGGCGCCTGCTTTCTGCAGGTCGCTCACCTCGAAGCGCTCGATCAGCTCCTCGATGCTGAGCACTTCCTGGTCGTCCTTGGGGGACCAGCCGAGCAGCGCGATGAAGTTGACCACTGCTTCGGGGAGGAAGTCGCGTTGCTGGTATTCCTCGATGAGGGCTCCGCGGTCGCGCTTGGACATCTTTCCTTTGCCGAGCTTGGGATCCTTGAGGATCATGGGCATATGGGCGTAGACGGGCGGCTTCACGCCGAAGGCCTTGAAGAGCTCCACGTGCTTGGAAGTGTTGGAAAGGTGATCCTCGCCTCGCAGCACATGGGTGATTTCCATAGCGATGTCGTCCACCACGTTCACGAAGTGGAAGGATGGGTCGCCGTTGGAGCGCACGATGACGAAGTCGCGCTCTTCGCGACGGGTCACCTTGCCGCGGATCAGATCGTCGATCACGACCGGCTCGGCGCGCACTTTTTCGATCTCGGCTTTGTGATAGTCGTCGTATTCGGTGTAGCGTTCGCCCTCCAGCTTGAAGAAGATGGCCCCGTCCTGTTCGTAGGCCCGGCCCGCGTCGAGCAGCTTTTGCAGGTACTCCTTGTAGAAATCTCCCCGCTGGCTCTGGAAGTAGGGGCCGTAGTCGCCGCCGACCTCCGGACCTTCGTCCCAGTTCATTCCGAGCCATTTTAGGCCGCTTAGCAGCTCATCGAGCGCTGCCTGGGTATTGCGTTCCTTGTCGGTGTCTTCGATGCGCAGCACGAAGGCGCCGCCGGTCTTGCGGGCGTAGAGCCAATTGAAGAGCGCGGTGCGGGCGGTGCCGATATGAGTGGAGCCGGTGGGGCTGGGAGCGAATCTGACGCGTACCTTGGACATAAGAGGGCGGTACAGTTGGCAGAAAGCGCTGGCTAATCAAGCTCTGGTTGCGAGGCGCGCCCGAGAATGGGAAGCGGGCGGCGAGGCGTCAGGATCCGCTTCCGTCTTTCGCGGCGAGCCGCGTGACAAGGCGTTGGTCCAGCTTTCGGTAGGCCTGCAAGGCTTCTCCCGAGACGCTATGCGGATAGTAGCGGTCCACCATCGCCTTGGCTTCTGGGTAGCGTTCCGCGCGCTCGAAGTAGAGGGCGAGGTAGTAGGCGGTCAGATCGTCTTCGGGGAAGACGGAGAGCCCTTCGGACAGCGCTCCCATGTGCTTGTCGTTGGGCTCGACTTTCGAGCGTAGCCAAACCGCTCCGATCTGCTGGTAGAGGCCTTTGTCGAAGGCTCCGGCGATCTGGCGGGCTTTGAAAAGGTGGCCGAGGAGGATCGAGGTGTCTTCCTTGGTGATGAGATTGCGCGAGATGCTTCCGCTCGGGTCGTGGACCTTTATCCAGGAGCGCACGTAGGCGACTAGCGTGTGGGGCGACTCGCTGCCTAGCTCCACGGCTTTGCCGAAGCTTTCCAGGGCGTACTCCGGCTGATCCTGTCGCAGAGCGTGGTAGCCTTGGTAGGCATGGGCCAGCGGCGAGTCAGGCAGCTGCTGAGCGGCATAGGCGAGCTTGCTGTAGGCCTCGCTCGGGCCGCGGTTGTAGAGGAGCAGAGAGCCGATGAGCAGATTCACCTCGCCCTCGGAAGCTCGGCGCAGGTCGAGCTCGAAGTGGCGCTCCTCCTGGCTGAGTTCGTAGATTCTTCGCAGAAAGGTGCCGCGTCGGCTGTAGCGATCGAGCTCGCGGCCCAGCTGGTCGTAGTCCATGCCAAGCGTTTCCTGCAGGGTTGTCTCGGTCACGATTCCGTCGAGCAACGCCCGTTTGACCAGGGCCCCGAGGGCGGTTTCCGGCAGATCCGTCTCACCGAACTTCAGGTAGTGGAGCAGCAGCCAGGACTGGGCGTAGAACTGTCCGCGGCCGTGCTTGCGGGAGTTGTATTCCGGCGAGTAGCGAGTGACGGTGAAGAAGCGTTCGAAGGGGATGGGTTTGTTTTCCTGGTAGGTCTGGGCTCCGTAGGGTACGGGGTTTCCGACCTCGATTCGTCCGTCTGTTCTGGGTTCGATGGTGGAAAACAGCTCTGCTAGTCCCTCGCTGAGCCACGGGGGCAGGTAGCGATTGGTATGGCTTGTCAGGTAGTGGATGTACTCGTGGTAAACGGTCTGCCGAGTGAACTCCCAGTCGCCGCTGGTATTGATGATAATGGTCGGTCCCTCGAAATCGTTGAAGAAAAGGCCGCCGAAGGTGGTCGGCTTGTCTTCGTAGAGGCGGGAAAAGGTTTTGATGGTGCTGCTTCCGGAGCACACCACCACGCGTATCGGAATGGAGCGACGGGCTCCGAAGCTCGGAAACAGTTTCTCGAAGAGGCTGCGAGCGTCGCGCAGTTCCTCGACGACCCCTCGCGTGGCTCGGGCGGAATCGTTGCTGTAGACCACGAATCCGTCGCTTTGGCCGACGAGCCATTTGGGAGCTGCGCGTCCTTGGGTGGAGACACCGAGCAGGAGGACGCTCAAGCCGAGCAGCAGTACGAGAGGAGAGCTGGGTTTCATAAGGGGAGAAAAGGGGGCGAGTCCAATCCTGCCGATTCGCATGAGCTTGGCGAGCGTTTTGAGTCTCGAAACGCTTCTAGCCGAGCGGGTTCGACTGGATGCTGATTGAGCGTTAGGGGGCCCTAGGCGAAGTCTAGTGAAGCCGTTTTCGCGAGGGCTCTACGGGGGGAGGGCTTTCGCCTATCGGCCTGCGGGAATCGCTCAGCGCCCCGTGGCGGCTGATGCCTGAATGCCTTAGAAATTCTCGTTTTTTCGCCAATGAGGGTGAAATGCTAGGGGCCTAGCCGCCGATTAAGAATGGGTATAACTCATACCCAAAGCGTCGCGGCGTGCCGCATGGCGTTTATGCATCCGATTCCATCCTAGATAACCTATTATGAAAAAAGCCGTAAGCACAGCATCTACTCTTTTGGCGGTCTTGTCTGCCGCTTCCCTGCAAACGACCTTCGCGGACGTGGAAGGGGAAATCGTTGAGTCCAACATCGAGACAGGGGCTCTCACTATCAGCATCGATCCGGCGGACGTGGTCGTGGTCGGCGAGCCGGTGGTCGCGTTCAACGAAGTCGACGGCAAGCTCGTCGAAATCGGGAATGGCGAAGTGATCGAAATCGGCGAAGGGGCCTTCAGCGCCGTCTTCGATTCGAAAGACGTGGCGGTAGGCATGAAGGCTTTGGTAAAGCAGTTTGCCCCAGAGCACGAGGCGGATCACCTCGGAGCCATCCCGGACGACAAATTCGCGGTCGTCGACGCCGTGATCAACGCGAACCTCGACGCCCCGGCCACCATCAAGGCTTGCCGCGACGCCATCGCCGAATTCCCCAAGGAAAGCCGATTCTACGCCCAGCTGGGCCGCGCCCTCGAGGTGGACGGAAAACCGGCCAGCGCCATTCTCCAATACGAAAAGGCCATCGAGCTGCGTCCGGACTACCCGGTGGCGCTGCACAACCTCGCCAAGCTCCGCTTCTACGGACCTGAGGAGCTGCGCGACTTCGAAATCGCTCGCAAGCACTTCAGCCGTGCCGCGGAGCTGGGCTTCGACGCTTCCATGCCGGTGATCGGCACCATGACGCGCGACGCTCTCGGGGGCGATAGCGATTACGCCGCCGCTGCCCAGTGGTTCTCCAAGGCCGCGGAGATTGGAAATCCGTTTTCACAGAACGCCCTCGCCGAATGCTACGAAAATGGCTGGGGCTTGGATCAGGACATCAGCAAGGCCCTGCTTTGGTACCGTAGCTCCGCGGAGCTCGGATACGTGCCAGCTTACCGTAACCTTGGTCGGGTCTTCGAAAAAGGCATCGGCGTGGAAGCGAGCGATCGCAAGGCCTTCGATTGGTATTCTCGCGCAGCGGAGCGCGATGATGTGGAATCCCAATACAAGGTTGGTCGCGCCTTCATGAAAGGCAAGGGAGTCGTATTCAGTCGTGAATACGGACTGGAATGGCTCACCAAGGCGGCGGACGCTGGCCATGCCAAGGCCATGCGCGAAATCGCTGACTTTCACTTCGATAACGGTGATGGCAAGGACGACCTCGGCATCGCCGCAAACTGGTACCGCAAGGCCGCCCAGAACGGAGATGCCTCAGCTCAGTACAGCCTCGGCGCCATGCTGGAACGCGGTAGCGGAGTCGATCGCGACAAGGGCCTCGCCATCACTTGGTATCGCGAAGCGGCTCGCCAGGGCCACAGCGAATCCCAGAAGCGTCTCATCAAGCTGAAGACGGATTGGTAGACTTTTTCCTGATGGACGTCGTGAGTCAGCGTCCGTTTCAGGGACCTCTAACAAAATGAAGAGGGAGTCGGCATGTGGGAGCCGGCTCCCTTTTTTTTGCTTTGTTGGGTTTCGATTGGTCGAGCGCTCGCTCGAGCCCCCCCCGCTTCCGAATCGCTGGAATCGAGCCTCCGCTGAGGGCTGCGAGCCCTGCCCCTACAGCACGCTCTCTTCCGGTTCGGGCTTGGTTTTGAAGAAACGCCAGCGAACGTTCAGGTTGATTCCGAAATCGCTGCCGTATTCCTCCTCATCGATCTCGGACAAGGCGTATTCCAGATCGAGCGACAGTTCGAAGTGGCCGGCGAGTCGACGAAAGAACGGGGTGTCTTCAGGAGGAAACCAGGTGATGTTGGGGATGATTTTCACTCCGTCATCGTTTCCGCCGTCCAAACGATCCGTCTTGTACTCCAAGCTCAAACCGTATCGAAATTCTCCGTGCGGCTGGTAGATGACGCCTGGCTGGAAGATCGCTAGGGAGTTTGGCGTATCCACGGGGGTCTTGTTATCCCGACGGTCCTCACCCACCCATTGGTATTGGATTGTTGAATACGCAAGCCAACGATCCTCCTCGTCCAGTTTGTACGCCCCAGTGAGGTAGGCCATGTATTGGTCGTAGCTGCTTCGCAATAGCGGCGAGGGGATTTCCTCGAGCGGTATCTGGACGTCCAGCCCGGCCGCCAGGAAAAAACGACCCTCCAGCATGTTGTCCACTCGTTGCTTCAGACCAAGGGTCAGGTAGCCGTCGCTGCTCACTGGGTCGTCGTCCAAGGGGTTCGAAAAGTATGGGATGATTCCGATCTTGCCCTCCCGCTTGTTGGTGAAGCTGTACTCCAGCTCGACTGGTAGCCTGATGTAGCGCTCGTGCGCGACGTCGCCCAGCTTTGGGTTGATGTCGATGCTGAAGTCGGAGTCTTTCCCTGTGAAGGGAAGCGGAGCCTTGGAAACGGTGTCGAGGAAGCGGTAGCCGATCTTTTTCTCTTCGGGCCAGTCCTCGGCTAGGCTCTGCCAGGCGAGGCACGATGTCGCGCCGCAGCAGAGGACGATCGAGAGGAAGCGCCTCGGCTTTGGCATGTTTGGGAAACTTTGAGAAGGGAAACGCACGCCGATCATACGCAGCTAGAGCGCCAATCGAGGGGCAGGGTTCCCTGCTGCGCCCAATGAAGCGTAGAAGCGGGCGAAAAAGAGCGCTGGACCGAAGCGTTTTGCAGCGCTAGGTCGCAATGCGCAGTCGTCAGCTAGGGATTTCGTTCCCTTTGGTGCAGACGCCGCTCGTCTTGAGCTCTTCGCAGGAGGCCGTGACTTGCAGGCGTTGGCTGATGGGGGTCAGCCCGAGCTTCGAGGAAACGCTGTTGCCGTACCATTGCAGAAAGGGGGCGCTGATCTCGAAGATCTTCTGGCAGTCGTTGCAGATGACTTGAGCCTTGTGCGGGTCCTCTTCCGTATTCGGCATGTAATACATGGTGCTCGAGCCGATATCGACCTCGCGCACTAGATTGCTCTCGACGAGTATGGGCAAGGAGCGGTAGACCGTGGCTCGAGACACGGTGCGGTCGATCTCACGGGCCTTATCCAGTAGCTCCTCCGCGGTGAAATGAGAGGTCTCCTTGAAGACTGCCTCGAAAATGGCAATGCGTTGCCCGGTCATTCGAAGGTTGTGCTTTACCAAGAAGCTTTTGAACTTTTCTCTGCAGTCGTCGATCGTCACGTGGGCCAATCTCAATACAATCTCAATAACTGTCAACCGCGAAGGAAGCCGTTCTCCGTCGTGTCCCTTAAGAATTTCGCCGGATTCGATCGGGCCACCGGTACGCCTCTATTTTTATGAATCTGGACGACACAGTGGTGTGCGTCTGGCTGGTGGCGGGGTTCGACAAGCCGCTGCACTATCGCGTGCCAGCCTCGATGAGGGAGATGGCTAAGCCAGGCGTGTTAGCGCGCGTGCCCTTGGGGCGCCGCCAGAGCATCGGACTGATCGTAGAGGCGGGTTGCGAGCCGGATCTGCCGCTGATGAACCTAAAACTGGTGATGGATCTGGTTTTTCCGACCCCGATCATGACGCCACCTTTGCTGCGTTTGGCCGCCTGGTTGCGGCAGTACTACGGAGCCAGCATTCAGAATGTATTGGAAACGATGATACCAGGCCCAGTCCGTCAAGGGATGCGGGCCAAGATGGAAAAATGGGTCTCCGCGGCGGAAAAACTGGATGCGGAAGGCCTTGCCTCTCTGCGTAAACGCGCTCCTAAGCAGGCGGAGCTCTACGAGTTCATCGCCCAGCAGTTTCGTCCTCAAAAGAAAAGCCTGGTTCTTAATCGCCTCGGCTCCTCGCCCGCTGCGTACAAAGCCCTACTCGACAAAGGGCTGATAAAGGAGGAACAGCGCGAGGTGGAGCGCGTGGCTTACGATGACGAGCTCGGAAATGTGGAGTACGCGTCGAAACAGGAGATCGTGCTCAACGACGAGCAACAGACGGCTTACGAGAGCGTTGCCCAAAGTTTGGATACGGGGAGCTTTGTGACTCATTTGCTCTTCGGAGTGACTGGTTCTGGTAAGACAGAGGTCTACATCGCCGCGATGGAAAAGGCGCTCAAGGCAGGGAGAAGCGTGCTGTTTCTAGTACCGGAAGTCGCGTTGACACCGCAGACTGTGGGCCGTTTACGTTCGCGTTTTTCCGACCAGGACGACGTTCACGCGGTGGTCTGGCATAGCAGCCTATCCGACGGGGAGCGGCTTGATGCGTGGATGGCTCTGGCGGATGGCTCGGCCAAGGTGGTGGTTGGCGCACGATCGGCGGTCTTCGCTCCCATGCCAAATTTGGGCCTCGTCATCGTTGACGAAGAGCATGAACCTGCCTTCAAGCAGGATGAAACGCCGCGCTACCACGGTCGCGACGTGGCGGTCTATCGAGCGTTTTTGGAAAACGTGGTTTGCGTGCTCGGGAGCGCGACCCCCTCCTTGGAAACCTACCGAAACGTGAAACGCGGCAAGTACAAGGTCGACCGACTCACCAAACGTATCGACGATCGGCAACTCCCCATGATGCATGTGGTGGACATGCGGACCGAGATGATGCGTACTCGAAAACCGACTACGCTCTCGTCGCTGCTTGCTGAAAAGCTTCGCGACCGTTGGGAAAAGGGGGAACAGAGCATCCTCTTTATCAATCGTCGCGGCTACAATTCCACCATGCTCTGTCCGGAATGCGGTCACGTGGAAGAGTGCAAGCACTGTAGCGTGCCTATGACCTTTCACCGAAGCGACAACACCCTCAAGTGCCACCTCTGTGGTCACGAAGCGGATGTGCCATGGCGTTGTCCCTCCTGCAATAGCGAACAGTTTCGCGGCAAGGGAAGCGGAACGCAGCGCATCGAGGACGTGGTGCAAAAGGTTCTGCCCAAAGCGCGTATCGTAAGAATCGATACGGACACCATGGGGCGGAAACATCTCTTTCGCGAGATCCTAGGAGGCTTTCGAAAAGGCAAAATCGATGTGCTGGTTGGCACGCAGATGATCGCCAAGGGCTTGGATTTTCCCAATGTGACTTTGGTCGGCATGGTGGACGCGGACCTTTCTCTGCATGTGCCGGACTTTCGGGCCAACGAGCGAACCTTTCAGCTTTTGGTACAAGTGTCTGGACGAGCAGGAAGAGGGGACTTGGCGGGCGAAGTGGTAGTGCAAACCTACACGCCGCATGCGGAGCCGATACAATTCGCGCGTCGCGGCGAAGTGGATACGTTTCTCGATATCGAATTCGAGTCGCGCGAGCAGTTTCAATATCCGCCCTTTCGGCACCTGGTGCGACAGGTCTTCCGCAGCCGGAACGCGGATAAGGCCATGTTCTTCGCTGAGCAATTCGCTCGCAAGGTTGAGGCGCGAATGGCCGGAAAGGTGGAGCTACGCGGCCCGACGCCCTGTTCCATCGAGAAGATGAAAGACCACTACCGCTATCACATCTGGTACTTTACCCAGAACGTAAGCGGCTTGATGCGGGAGCTGAAGGCGATCGAGGCGGAAGTCCCGGTGCCAAAAGATGTGATCTACATCTTCGACGTCGACCCCATGTCGGTCAGCTAAATAGGAAATGGCATTGTAGTTCGCCGCGCTGAGGCGACTCGGAATGGCGGGTTGGCCCCCCGCCCTACAGTGGGGCATCGCTGAACTGGAGATCGAGGTGTGCGACCTACTTACGATCGCTATGTCCGAGCGGGCGGTTGGGATCGATGCGGTCGCGCACGAGTTGCTTGAGTTCCTTGGATTCGGGGAAGCGGCCCATTTCCTTGCGCGAGAAGATCAGTTCGTCGTCGAGTCGGATTTCCATGATGCCGCCGGTGCCCGGCTGCAGGGCGACTTCGCCGAGGTCTTGGCCGAAGGTATTGAGCAGCTCTTGGGCGAGCCAGGCTGCTCTCAGCATCCAGTTGCACTGGCTGCAGTAGAGAATGGATACACGAGGTTTTCTATGATCGGACATGATGAGAATAACAAAGGGTGAATCTTAGTTAGCTCCACTCGTCGCGGGCGTCGGGATTGGCGATGATGTACTCGGTGATGGCTTCGATGAAGGCGTCGCCATAGGCTTCTAGTTTCTTGTAGCCGACTCCGGAGATCTCGCTGAACTTCTCTTCGTTGGTGGGGAAGTAGCGGGCCATTTCGCGCAGCGAGACGTCGGAGAAAACGATGTAGGGCGGCACGCCTTGCTCGTCGGCTAGCTCCTTGCGCAGCGAGCGCAGGATAGCGAAGAGGTCCTCGTCGCACTCGATGCCGCCCGAGGAGCGCTGGCGATCGCGTTGTAGGGCGTTGTCGGATACCGGAAGCTTGGTGAGCGTGATGGGCGTTCGGTCGCGCAGGGCGGCTACGCCTTTAGCGGTCAGGGAAAGGGCGCCGTACGCTTCGGAGTCCTGAAACACGAAGTCGCGGCGGATGAGCTCCCGCCCGAAGTACTGCCACTCCGCCCGTTTGTGCTCGCCGCCGATGTCGTAGGTGGAGAGCCGGTCGTGCCCCCATTTGAGCACTTTTTCGTTTCGCGAACCGAGCAGGACATCTACGATGTGGTTGATGCCGACCCCGAAGCCGGACGCTTTCTGCACACGGAAGATGCAGGACATGAATTTCTGAGCGGCCACGGTGCCGTCGAAGGTTTCCTTGGGCTGGTTGCAGTTGTCGCAATTGCCGCAATTGTCTTCGGGCCATTTTTCGGAAAAGTAGTCGAGCAGCACTTCGCGGCGACAGTGGGAAGATTCCGCGTAGTGCACCATTTTGCGTAGTTGATCGTTGGCTACTTCGCGTTCCTGAGGATCCGATTTGTCGGCGATGAACTGCAGCTGTTTCGCCACATCGCCTGGCGAAAAGTAGAGCACGCACTCCGATGGCAGACCATCGCGACCTGCCCGTCCCGTTTCCTGGTAGTAGCCTTCGATGTTTTTTGGAATGTCCTGATGGATGACGTAGCGCACGTTCGGCTTGTCGATCCCCATGCCGAAAGCGATGGTGGCGCAGATGACCTTAACCTCGTCGCGGATGAAGGCTTCCTGGTTTTTGGAACGCTGGAGAGGCGTCATGCCCGCGTGGTATGGAAGCGCTTCCACGCCTTCCTGACGGAGGCGGTCCGCGGTTTGTTCAGCGGATTTTCGCGAGTAGCAATAGATGATGCCGGACTCGTAGGGACGAGCGTTTACGAACTTTTGGATTTGCCGGAACACCGCCTGTTTAGGCTCGACGCGGTATGCGAGGTTGGGGCGATTGAAGGAGGCGACGTAGTCGGTCGGGTCGCGAAGGTTTAGCTGTTTGACGATGTCGCTGCGCACGCGCTCGGTGGCGGTGGCGGTGAGGGCCATGAAGGGTGTATCCGGAAAACGGCGACGCAGCTCCGCGAGCTGTCGGTACTCCGGACGAAAGTCATGGCCCCATTCGGAAATGCAATGGGCCTCATCGACCGCGAATCGGCAGGTGTTCCACTGTCTCAGATCGTCGAGAAATCCGGAGAGCATCAGGCGCTCAGGGGCGACGTAGAGCACCTTGTAGTCGCCGGCGAAGAGTTTGGCGTAGCGTTTGCGAGCTTCGTCCCTGGCCAGCGATGAATTCAGGAAAGTGGCGGCCACCCCGTTTTCGGTCAAGCCGTCGACTTGATCCTTCATCAAGGCGATGAGCGGTGAAATGACTACGGTGAGCCCGTCGGAGAGAACCGCGGGAAGCTGGTAGCAGAGGGACTTGCCGCCCCCGGTGGGAAGCAGGGCGAAAACGTCGCGTCCCGCCAAGGCGTCGGAGATGATGGCTTCTTGTAAGGGACGGAAGGAATCGTGCCCGAAGTAGCGTTTCAGGGCGTCGAGGGCGGCGTTTCTGGTATCGGTGGTCACTCTATCGATGGCGCTTGAGGGAATGGGAGATAGGGAAGCCACCATTGGGTATGGCTCGGATAGCTCGGGGCAAGGGCGAATGCGCCCGCGGGCGATTTGAGCTGAGCGCAACGCATTTTTGCCACGTTGCAAAAATAGGTTGCATGCCGGAGCGGGGCGAGAGGGAGAGGGTTATTTAAAAATGGGGTGTGAAAAGGATTGGCGATGCAGGCGATTGAATGGTTGGGTCGTAGGTCAGACTATGAAGCACTCCAAAGCTCGACGAGCCACACTCGTTTTTCTTTTCACGCTCACCGCCTTGGTGCCCTGCGTTTCGTGGGGTCAGTCGGAAGCCAGTCTTAAAGAGCAGCACGATGCTCTGATCGCTACGGCCCGCGACGAAAGCGCGGACTACGCAAGCGCGGTGGAGGAGGCTCGCGAGGCGGGCATGTCGTCTAGCTGGCTGTTGGAGGCGGACATCGTGCGAGCCCTTTCCACCGGTGACGTGGAGGGAATCCTCGGGCTATTGCCTCGGCTTGACGCGGTGGGCGACGACTTTCGCTACGGGGTCGGACGCGAGTTCATTTCAGCGCAGCAGCTTTCCGGATTCGCGGACACGCTTCGCTGCGTGGTGGCGTATCGCGAGGAGGACATGGAGCGATTCGAGCGCTTTGCGGTGGAATCGTTTCGCAAGGCGCCGGGCTTCAATCAGGCCTTCGGTATCGGCAATCTCCTGAGTCAGTATCGCCACCAGCAGGCCCGCGAGGAAGCGATGGCGGATTTTCGCATCCCGATGGACATGGTGTTGGCGAATGTGGAGGGCGAGAGCAAGACCTTGGCGGAGTGGGTTGGTGACGACAAGGCGCTGCTGCTGGATTTTTGGGCGAGCTGGTGCGGCCCTTGCATTCGCTTGATGCCGAGCCTTCGCGAAAAGTCGGCGGCTCTATCCGAGCAGGGTATTTTCGTGGCGGGCGTGAATACGGACGAGTCGGAGCAGCTGGAGAAAGCGACTAAGGTTCGCGAGCAGCGTCAGATGGAGTCGGTTCCCTGGCTGCTGGATCGCAACGGAGGCGACCTGAGCATGATGCTGATGATCGACTCCATCCCGCGCATGGTGCTGGTCGATCCGGAAGGTCGGGTTTTGTACAACGGGCATCCTTCCGATCCGAAGCTGGGCGACGCTTTGGCCAAACTGGACGTAAGCTTGCCGGAAGAGCACTAGGCGGGCGGGCTCGACGGGGGCGCCTTCCGCGGGAAGGCGGCTACGCGGGGTGGCTGTGAGGTGTCGATTGGTTTGAGCGCCTTTCGCAGTACCGAGGAGCGAATGCGACGACACTCGAAGACAAGGCGGCTGCGCGGCTTGGCTGAGAAGTAGGGATCGGTTGCGTCCAGAATTCGATTGTAGGCTTGCTCGATAGGGGAAAAGGCCTTCGCTGCCTGCTTTGCCATTTTTCATGAAAATCGGAAATCTTGAGCTCGAGTCGAACCTTTGCCTGTCGCCCTTGGCGGGATATACCAATCTGCCGTTTCGCCTAACCGCGAAGACGCTGGGGGGACTGGGGCTGGTGACGACCGATCTGGTCAACGCTCGCTCCCTGCTGGAGGGACGTCCGGTGGCGTACAAGATGATAGCGACCGACGCTCGCGAGCAACCCATGGCGGTGCAGCTATTTGGCGGGGTGCCGGAGGAAATGCGCGACGCGGCGGTGATTGCCGAAGAGCATGGGGCTAAGTCGGTGGACATCAACATGGGCTGTCCGGTGAAGAAAGTGGTGAAAACTGGCAGCGGCTCGTCGCTGATGCGCGATCAGGATAAAACGCGGGAATTGGTGCGCGGGATGATTGAAGCAATCAAAATCCCGGTGACCGCCAAAATGCGACTCGGTTGGGACGCGGAAAACATCACGGCGCCCGATCTGGCGAAGTCGTTGGAGGACATCGGCGTTTCGGCTATTTTCATCCACGGGCGCACGCGTGCTCAGGGCTTTTCTGGCGGGGTGGACCTGGAGGGCATTCGCAAAGTGAAGGAGGCGGTGAAGAGTATCCCGGTGATTGGCAATGGCGATGTGACCACGGCGGAAGCGGCTCGCGTGATGTTGGAGCGCACCGGTTGCGATGGCGTGAGCATTGGCCGTGGAGCGTTCTACAACCCGTGGATTTTCAAGCAGACCAAGCACTATCTGGAGACCGGCGAGCTGCTGGCTGACCCGAGCTTCGAGGAGCGGGTGGATTTGATGCGTTTGCACCTCGAGCGCATGATCGAGTTTTATGGTGAGGTGAAAGGCTGCATCCAATTTCGCAAGGTGGCGGTCTGGTATGCCAAGCGATTTGGGCCGTCCAAGTACTTCAAGGATCGCGTGGTCCGGGTGGAAAGCATGGAGCATTTCGAGGAGATTCTCGAAGGCTACCGCGAGTGGCGCCTGCGTTTTTGCGATGAGAATGGGGAGCTGCAGGACCGCTACAAACCCGCGGCCCAGTACTCGTCGATCACCGACGGCGCCCCGGAAGTCAGCGACGCCATCAAGGTCCCTAAGGGTCCGGTGTCGAATTGGTAGGGCTAGGTGACGGTGCTTGGCGGGCGACGTCGGATTGGCTGCGGGCGCCTTCCGCAGGAAGGCGGCTACTTTCTTGGTCGCTACCAGGGGAGAACGCGCCGAGGACGTCGCGTTCCACCACGAGAAAGTCCGAGCTTCGCGGGGAAGGCTCGGACTTTCGGTTATAAATTTCGTATCCTTGGGAACTCGTTACGCTACGTTGATCAGCGACGCGGGATCGAGGATGAGGGCAATGGTGCCGTCGCCCAGGATGGCGCCGCCAGAGACTCCCGGAATGCCTTGCATCATGCCACCGAGCGACTTGATGACCACTTCCTGTTTGGAGACCATGTCGTCCACCAGCAGGCCGCAGGGCTTACCACCGGTTTCCACCACTACGACCGTCGCATCCTTCGGATTGGAGATGGCGCCGGGGATGGCGAAGTGCTGGTGCAAGCGGAACAGGGGAATGACCTTGCCGCGGATGTTGAGAATCTCCTGGTTGCCTTGGATTTTCGCCAGCACGGTTTCGTCCGGGCGGAGGGCGACCTTGACGGAGGTGGTCGGCAGAATGAAGCGGTCTTCGCCCACTTTGACCACTAGGCCGTCGACGATAGCCATGGTGAGCGGGAGCAGGATGCGGAAGGTGGAACCTTTGCCCAGTTCGGACTCGATTTCGACCTTGCCGCGCAGCTTCTCGATGTTCTTGCGAACCACGTCCATGCCCACGCCGCGTCCGGAGATGTCGGTGATCTTCTCCGCAGTGGAGAAGCCTGGGGCGAAAATGAGTTTGTAGATCTCCTCCTTCGGGAGCTGGTCGCCTTCGTCGACGATGCCATTGGCAATAGCCTTCTTGAGCACCTTTTCCGGGTCGATACCGCGTCCGTCGTCGGTGAGCTCGATCACGATGTTCGAGCCTTGGTGATAGGCCTTGAGGGAGATGGTACCGGTCTCGTCCTTGCCGGCGGCCACGCGATCGTCGGAGGTGGCTTCGAGGCCGTGGTCCAGAGCGTTTCGGACCATGTGAACCAGCGGATCGCCGATTTCCTCGACCACGTTGCGGTCCAGTTCGGTGTCCTCGCCGAAGGTTTCGAAGCGAACCTTCTTGCCACACTTGGCGCCGATGTCGCGCACGATGCGGCCCATCTTTTGGAAGGTCTGTTTCACCGGAATCATGCGCAGCGCCATGGAGGTGTGCTGCAGTTCCTTGGTGATGCGCGTCAACTGCGACATGTTGCGTTGGAAAACGGAGTTCCCGTCGGAGGCGTTTTCGCCGCGGGAGCTTTCCAAGAGCTGGCTTTGCACGATGACTAGCTCGCCCACCATGTCCATTAGGTTGTCCAGCTTCCAAGTGTTGACGCGGATAGTGGCGTTTTCGGCGGCCTTGCGCTTGGCGGCGGATGCGATCTTGGAATCTTGGGCCGGAGCTTCGGCTTGCGAAGCTTCCTCAGGAGAGGAGTCCTCGGCTGATTCGTCGGCAGCGATAGCGGATTTAGCAGGGGACGCGTCTTCCTTGGCGGCAGCGTTGCTCGACGCGGCGTTGCTGTCGCCGGTCATCTTCACGTAGTGCTCGGGGCCTTCCATTGCCCAGCGGGCGCGGGCCATGAGTTCGCTCACGGGAATGACCTGGCTCGGCAGGGTGCCATTGGCGAGGGCCTGGGTGATCTGGTCGATCAGCTGAGTGATGGTGTCCTTGGCGGCCAGGACGAGGTCGATGATGCCGGTGAAGACGTCCAGCTTGTCGTTGCGCACCAGGTCCATCAACGACTCGACTTCGTGAGCGAGGCGGTTGACGGGGACCAGGTTGAGGAAGCCGGCGACGCCTTTGATGGTGTGGAAGGAACGGAACATCGAGTTGATGGCGTCGCGGGAGGTGACGTCTTGCTCGAGCTCCAGGACGGCGGACTCGATCTGGCCGAGGTGATCGACGGCTTCGGTATGAAATTCCTGCAGCAGCTCCTCGTTTTCCTCCATATTGAGGTCCATGACGATGTCGTACTGGGCGAACTCGGCCAGCAGGCCGTCGTCTTCCGGAAGGTCGTCGGAGGTGGAGTCTGCGGTTTCCGGAAGGGGATCGGCTTCCGGAGATGGGGTGAATGGCTGGGGATCGCGACCGGCGTTGATCTCCGCCAGAGCGGTTTCCAGCCAGACATTGAATTCGGTGAGGATCTGGATGGCGTACTCGTCGTAGGCCGAGGCGGTGTCGAGCAGGGTGTCCATCTTGTCCAGCACGGGCGTGACGGCTTCCTGCACGATCTCTTTGGAGTCGAATTCGGAATCGAGGTCCTTGAGAAGCGAGTAGACCGGGAGCATGCCCTCGTCGCTGTCCTTGCTGGCTAGCAGCAGCTCGGCGGAAAACTGTTGGGCGATCTTGGAAAAACTCTCCACCAGGTGGAGCGGCCAGTTGTCGTTGAGCTCGTTGAGAACGAAACTGTCGTTCGTCGGTTCGTCCGCGACAGGTGTGAGCTCCACGGCTTCGGGCGCTGAAACCTGCTCTTCGGCTCCGGGATTTTTTTCCAGCGGGGTGAGCTGGATATCGTCCAGGCCAGCCTCTTCACTGACGGGAGTGAGCTCGATGGAATCTGCCTCGCCGGTAGGCGCTGGCGTCTCCTCCGGCTTTTCGAAATCGATGTCGGAAAAGTCGTCGTCGCAGCTGAAGGCAGGTTTGGCTGGCTCCTGTTCCAAAGCGGTTGAAAAATCGATATCGCCGAAGCCAGGCAGTTTGGTAGGGGCCGCTTCCGCTTCGGCGGTTTCCTGCTCGATGGGCTCCGCGACGGCGGGCGTCTCGTCGTCGGTGGCGAGATAGGAGGTGAGCGGCTGCTCGTTTCTCAGCTTGTCCACACTATCGCAGCACCACTTGGCGAAGCTCTGCATGGCTTCGATCGTAGCCGCGTCGAAGAGGGTGGCTTCGTCGAGCATTGGCTGCAGCATTTCCTGGATGGCGACCACGGCTTCGGTGAGGTGCTCGTCCTGCGGCAAGGACCAGGTAATCTCGTTGACGAGGCTGAAAATGGGGATGAGCCCGTTGTCTGTCTCGGGCTTGGCAAGGTGCGATTCGGAGGTGAGCTTCGAAGCGATATCCTCGAATTTAGTGATTTCGTCTGGTGACCACGCCATGATTTGTGAGCAGTTGTGGGATAGAGAGTTTCGGGTTTGAGAGCCGTATCGCATTTCATCGTCCCAGCGGTCTCGGTCTTGAGTAGAAAAGCGGAATGGCGCGAGGAGCTTTAGTCCAAACTACTCACCAGCCTAGACCGCAGCGGCTATTTCGCAGGGAATTTACGATTGGTGAATACCCGAAGGGCTGGGGCGCGGCGATAGGCGTAAGGCTTGTGGTAAGCGAGCCCGGAGGCCTCGTCGCTCCACCTTTGACGACGGGCTAGCAAGGACTCAGGTCTTGGCGCCGTTGAGAAGGCTTTGCACCGACGATAGCATGGCTTTGAGCGAGAAGGGCTTTTTGAGCAGGATGGCTTCTTTCGGGATGTCGAATTGGGGCAGCAGCTCCTCGGAGTAGCCGGTCATGACGATGACCTTCATGTCGGGGTTCTTCTTCAGCAAGCGCTCCGCTAGCTCGGAGCCGCGCATTTTGGGCAGGATGAGATCGGTGACCAGCAGCTTGATGTCCTCGTGCGAGCCTTCGAAGAAATCCAGGGCGTCTTCCGCCTGGTTGGTGGAGTAGACCTGGTAGTTGTAAAGACCGAGAAGGCCGGAAATGCAGTCGCACATGGTTTCGTCGTCCTCCACCACCAGGATGGTTTCGCGCTCGGTGGAGACCAGGTCCTCGCTGAGGGTCTCGTCCTTGCCGTCGTCTTCGGGCAGCTTGGAGGCGATGACGGGGAGGAAGATGCGGAAGCGGGTGCCTTTTCCCTGCTCGGATGCGACTTCGATGTGGCCGTTGGCCTGTTTGACGATACCGTAGACGGTGGCGAGGCCCAGCCCGGTGCCCTTGCCTTGCTCCTTGGTGGTGAAAAACGGCTCGAAGATGCGTTTCTGGGTTTCCGGGTCGATGCCCATGCCGTTGTCCTGGAAGCTGAGCATCATGTAGGATTTGGCTTCCATGTAGTCCGGCAGCAGCTGCTCGGATTGCTCAGCGTCGCACTGTATGATGGAGAGTTCCATCTGGCCGCCGTCGGGCATGGCGTCGCGGGCGTTGGTGGTGAAGTTGATGAGGATCTGCTCGAGGGCGGTGCGGTTGATGTTGACGTAGACAGGGAGGTCGGAAAAGCGGAGGTTGAACTGGATGTTTTCCGGTACCAGGCGACGCAGGATCTTCTGCATGTCGGTGGTGACCTTGATGGCGTCGAGCACCTCGGGCTTGAGGTTTTTATTTCGCCGACTGAAGGAGAGCAGCTGCTGGGTGAGGTCGGCGGCGCGTTCCGCTGCCTTGCGGATCTCGGTGATGAACTTCCGGTTCGGATCGTTATCGTCAATCTTGTCGATGACCAGATCGGAGAAGGACAGGATGACCGCTAGAATGTTGTTGAAATCGTGGGCAACGCCACCTGCCAGACGACCCACGGCCTCCATTTTCTGGGATTGGAAAAGGTCCTGCTCGAGGCGGCGAAGCTGTGAAACGTCCCGCTGTATGACCACGTAGTTGCTGACGAGTCCGTTCTTTCCGTGCACCGGAAAGGCTTTCCAGGAAATGATGAACTCGCTGCCGTCCTTCTTGTAGCCGACCGTTTCGCCCGCAGCCGGTTGCCCGGAGCGGATGTCTTTGACCATTTCATTGATGACCGAAGGGTCGGTGTTGGGGCCGTTGAGGATGGAGATGGGCTTGCCGATGGCGTCGAGGTCGCTGTAGCCGGTGATCTGGGAGAACCCATCGTTGGAGTAGAGGATGCGGGCGTGGCCGCCTTCCCAGTTGTCGTCGGTGATGAGCACTCCCTCGCCGATGCTCTTCAGTGCGGTGGCGATGAGGCGGATCTGGGTCTCGGTGGTGACGCTTTGGCTGAGGTCCTTGAAGAAGAGCAAGGCTCCGGAAAGATCGGGGCGAGCCGAGTTGATGTTGGGCTTGAGATGGAAGCTGACGGGCACGATGCCGCCGCTAGGAGTGTGGAGCGTAGCTTGGGCGTGGGCCAGCTGGGGATTGCGGTAGCGCTCGTCGGCCAGGTCGATAGGCTCGTCGGAGTGGGGATCCATGGCTCGAAACAGCTCGCTGATATGCAGGCCTCGAGCCATGTCCTGATCCACGCCGAGGATCTGAAGAGCGTTTTTGTTGGCCCTCTCCACCCGTCCCGTGCGGTCGACCACGATGATCCCTTCACTGGAGAATTCCAGCAGAGAGTCTGCAAGTGTCTGGGCCTTTTGTTGTTCCTCGTTGTTCTGATTGAGGGACGCTTCGGGCGGAATCATGGAATGGTTGCGAAAGGAGACGGGAAAGTTTCGGAAGGTACGGCAAAGCCTGCGGAGCGGAGCAGCTGAATGCAATAGTTCACTAGCAGGCGATTTTACCTAACGACGCCGGTGAAGAACGTCTCGGACCATGAAAACGGGAAGACGCCAGGTCAACCCGGCGTCTTGGTAAACGTAAACGCGTAGTTGCGTCCTAACTACGTTCGCGGTGGATCAGTCTCGATCGTCGTAGCCCTTTGGGTGGGCCTTGTGCCACTTCCAAGCGGTTTCGATGATGGATCGGATGGTCGGATACTGCGGCTCCCAGCCGAGCTCCTCCTTCGCCTTCTTGCTATCGGCGTAGGCCGCTGGCACGTCGCCGCTGCGACGGGGGCCGAGCTCGTAGGGGACGGGCAGGCCGGACACGTCTTCCACGGTTTTGATGATTTCCAAAACGCTGGCCGGAGTGCCGGTACCGAGATTGTATTTCAGCAACACTCCCTCTTCCTCCAGCTTTGGGAAAGCGGCGATGTGGGCTCGGGAAAGGTCGTCCACATGCACGTAGTCTCGCAGGCAGGTCCCGTCGGGAGTGGGATAGTCGTCTCCGAAGACGTACATCTGCTTGCGCTGGCCCAGGGCGCACTGGATGGCGATGGGGATGAGGTGGGTCTCGGGATCATGATCCTCGCCGATATCTCCCGCTTCGTTGGCCCCGGATGCGTTGAAGTAGCGGAAGATGGCGGCGCTCATGCCGTAGGCCTTGGCGCAGTATTCGAGGATGACCTCGACGTCGGCCTTGGTCTGGCCGTAGGCGCTGATAGGCCGCAGCGGCATGGCTTCGGTAAAAGGTGGCTCCGCTTCCTCGCCCAGCACAGTGCAGGAGGAGGAGAAGACGAACTTGGTGACACCCGCTTCGCGCATGGTCTGCAAGAGTGAGAGCGGCTTCGCCACGTTGTTGTCGTAGTATTTCAGAGGATCGGACATGGACTCGCCCACGTAAGCGAAGGCGGCGAAGTGCATCACCAGCTCGATTTGCTCTTTTTTCAGGATTTCGAGTAGGGCTGGCCGGTCCGCCATGTCGCAATCATAGAAAGGAGTCTCGGGAGAGACCGCTTTGCGATGTCCATAAACCAGGCTGTCCATTACGACTGCCTTATGACCAGCGGCCTGCAACTGGCGCACGCAGTGGCTTCCGATGTATCCTGCTCCTCCGACGACGAGTACGTTCATGCTGCCGGATGATGGAGGTGCTCATTGAGGACACCAGTTTTTTTTGAAAGTGACTGTTGGAAAAAGAATTGCCCTGTTTTCGCCTCGTAGTGATACAAGCCACTTCAGCTCTACGCTGCTTTTCGAAGAAATGGAATGAAGAACGTTTTGGTGACAGGCTCTTCCGGACTGATCGGCTCCGAGGTGTGCGAACACCTGCATGAAGTCGGATTTCGGATACACGGCGTTGATAACAATCAGCGAGCCGTCTTCTTCGGAAAGGCTGGGGATACGCGTTGGAACCAGGACAGACTTGGCAGAGAGCTCTCCGATTTCGAGCACCACGAGCTCGATATTCGCGATCGCAGCGGAGTGCAGGAGCTCGTGAAATCGGTAAAGCCTGACGCCATCGTTCACGCTGCCGCCCAGCCTTCTCATGATCTGGCGGCTCGATTGCCCTTCGATGACTTCGATACCAATGCGGTCGGGACGATGAATCTGCTGGAAGCGGCTCGCCGGTTTTGCCCGGAGAGCCCCTTCGTCTTCATGTCGACCAACAAGGTCTATGGAGACGCTCCCAATCGCCTAGCGCTAAGAGAGACTGAGACGCGTTGGGAAATAGCGGATACACGGTTCGACGAAGGGATTCCGGAGAACTTGGGGATCGACCAGTGCAAGCATTCTTTATTCGGCGCTTCCAAAGTTGCGGCCGATATTATGGTTCAGGAATACGGGCGCTACTTCGGCATGCCGACCTGTTGCTTGCGTGGTGGCTGCTTGACCGGTCCGAATCATAGCGGAGTCGAACTGCACGGCTTTTTGAGCTATCTCGTTCGCTGCAACTTGGAAGAACGCGAGTATACGGTTTTTGGTTACAAGGGAAAGCAGGTCCGGGATAATATCCACTCGCGAGATGTGGCCCGCTTCGTCTCTGCGTTCATCTCCACGCCACGCTCGGCCGCGGTCTACAACATTGGGGGAGGCAAGGCGAATAGTTGCTCGATCCTGGAAGCCTTCCAAATGGTGGAATCGATCACAGGCAAGAGTATGCGCTGGAAGTACGACGACAAAAACCGCGAGGGCGACCACATCTGCTATTACAGCGACCTGAGGCGGATGCGTACGGACTATCCGAATTGGGACGTTTCGGTCACCTTGCAGGAAATGGTCGAGGAGTTGGCGCGGGCGTGGAAGGAGCGTTCCGAATAGACTTGGAGACGAGGAGTGTTGTGCTCGCTTCGGAACGGCGAAGCGGCACGCTCATTTAGCTGGCCTTATTATTTTGAGAGCGGCTTGATCGCGATGTGAAGCGTCAGATGCGGTTTCTTCAGATTTGCGATCCTTACGAGTTGCACCTGCAACATTGCTATCGTTCGAATCCGGGCTTGTCCGAGCTGCCCCATGAAAGCCAGATGGAAGCGTTTTATCGTGGAGGCTACATGAGCAGCCACCTCTTTTATCATGGGTTGCGAGATTTTGGCTATGAGTCGTATTTGCTCATGCCAAACTGCGTCTCATCCCAGCGAAAGTGGGCGGAGGAGCGTAGCTGGGACCTGCCGTCTAATCAGGCAGAATCGATCAAGCTTCTCGGTCGTCAAGTAGAAGCTATCAAGCCGGATGTATTGTTTTTCAACAATGCCTGTTTCGTTTCTTCGGAGGTGGTCAAGAGTTGGTCCTTTCGACCCGCACTCGTGGTAGGGTGGCGGGCGGCGCCGATGTGGGGCAAGTTGGATTGGTCAGCTTTCGATCTAATACTGTCTGGCTTCTCGCGTCTGGTTGAGCTTGCTAGGGAAGTGGGCGCCAAAGATGCGGCTGTTTTCCATGCTCCAATGGTCCAGGACTGGTTGTACGACGCGGTGCCAGATGAGGAAATCGTGGCGGACGTAGTATTCGCGGGCTCGGCTTATCCAGGGATCCATGCGAGTCGAACTCGGTTTTTAGCGGAGCTAGGCGAGCGGAATCGAGCTGAAGGCTTTCCGCTGAAAATGCATTACCATCTAAGCGGTTCGCTGGCTGACTTGCCCGAAGCGGTGTTTCCTTACCTGCAGCCGGTGAAGGTAGGGCGCGAAATGCTGGCTGCTTTGCGCCGTGGTCGGGTGGCTCTTGATTGTCGGGCGGAACAGGCCCTGGAAGTCGATGGAAGACGTATCGATTTTGGCTTGGAGGAAACGATCAATATCCGCTTGTTTGAGGCGGCGGGCGCTGGCTGCTGCACGCTGACACAAAGGCTCGAGGGAGTGCGTCGTTTTTTTGAACCGGGCGTGGAAATCGAAACCTACGGCTCGCTGGAAGAATGCTGGGAGAAACTGCTGTATTATAAGGAGCGACCTGACGAAGCCCGAGCGATGGGTCATGCCGCGCGGCAACGCTGCTTGAGTGAGTACACCGAGGAAAAACGCCTCAAGGTATTGGATGGTCTGCTGAAGTCTCGCTTGCATTGACCGTGGTTCTAGAATCGGTCTCCTCGAACCGTGTTCGCCTGATTCATCGGAAGCTGCGCTTCGATGTTCAATGTATTCTAAAGTTGGACACGCGCTTTCGAGAGGGATTTTTGCAGTCCCTAATTGAAATCAGCTCGATCAGGAATCGGCTTGTGGAGAAACTGGTTGCTTTTCGCGATGCTCGCTAGGTCGCACCGAAGACCCTGATGAAGCGAACCCGAGTTGCAAAAATATGGTTTGTGCTCTGCGTGAGGCTATGAATCTTGGTTCCATGCCCGGAGAGAATAGACCTCCTTTTTCATATCCCGATGCCGAGGCGGGCGGGAAACTGCTTTTTCTCGGAGATTTGGCCCCTATGCGAGCGATGCATGCGTCGCAATCTTGGAGAGAGCTGGTGGAATCTCACCAATGGCGGGTCGGAAATCTGGAAGGAGTCGTCGGGAAAGCGTTTCCGCCCGCTTTGAAGGCGGGGCCAGTTCTTTCTTTCGAGGAAGACGCTTTTGCGAGCGTCGCTCGCTGGGTGAACGTTTTTGGTCTTGCGAATAACCATTGCTGCGATTGCGGAGAAGAAGGACTGGTAGCGACGATGTCTTCGATCGAGGTTCATGGCGGGCGTAGTTTTGGGGCGGGGACGAACATGGAAGAAGCCTGGCGACCGCTCGATCTCGAAAGCTGCAGGATCGTGGCGGTGGCCGAGCATGAGTTTGGCAAGGCGGAGGATCGTCGGTTTGGCATTGCCACAACGGAAAGCGAACTACGGCTCTTTGACACGATCAGAGAGGGGGCGCAATCTGGGCGTCAGGTTATTGTCTATGCCCATGGGGGCAGCGAGATGCTGCCTTTCCCGCCTCCGTATTTGCGTGAGCGCTATAGGCTCTGGATTCGACTAGGAGCTCGAGCGGTCGTTGGTCACCATCCTCATGTGGCTCAAGGATTCGAATATTACGAGGGAGGGCTGATTTGCTATTCGTTGGGAAACGCTTTCTTCCCGCATCCAAGATGGGTCTCGAACCGACTCGCCATGGCGTCGCTTGCAGTGAGCTTTGATCCAGGGCGAGACAGCTTTTCCGTCTTCCCCATCTATGCCGACTACCATGGAAACATCGGCTTGGCTCGCCCTGAAACGCTCGCTTCGGAAATCCTCAGATCCAATGAATTGATATCCGATCAAGTCGCGTTGTCGGAGCGATATTGCGAAGCGTCCGCTAGGCTCTTCGAAAATTGGTATCGAGATTTTCTCCCTAGGGATCCGAGGCATGCCGCCCGCCTTCTGCATTACTTTCGGTGCGATGCGCACAGGGCGATGGTCGCGCAGGCATTGTCTCAGCGAATGGGGGAGACGAAGGAGCCGCTCGAGTACGCAATGCGGCAGTCGGGCGACTTCTGGAGTCTCGACAAGGACTCGAACGAGCGAAACGCGAGGGACTCCAGTGAGACGCTTTCTGGTGACTCCGTTTTCGAGCAGGTTGCACGGCGGTTCGAGAGCGAGGGTCGGCTTCGAATGGCTAGTTTTCCATTCGAAGAGGACGACGTTCTGGAGGATTCCCAACACGCGATCGTGCTTTGCGAGGCTCGAGAGAAACCTTCGGTCGTATCGAAAATACCGGGATTGTGGATACAGCGAAAAGACGATCTTTGGGAGTGGATAAACGCCCCCTACAAGGTCGAGATCGGAGCGAATCGGATGGTGCCAGGCTGGTGTCGAACCAATCGGGACACTTTGGATGCCGCGAGCATTGACTCTTGGAGGAGCTCCTTTTCAGAAGAAGGCGTTTCACGTATTCTGGCGGAGCATGTTCTCGAGCACCTAGAGGACGAGGACCTTGCGAAGTGTCTAGTCTGCGCTTCGATTTTCTTGAAACCTGGTGGCGTATTCAGAATCGCGGTACCCGATGCGGCTCACCCTTCGGCGTTCTATCGAGAGCTTTGCAAACCGGAAGGGAGCGATCCTGGGTCGGAAGATCACAAACAGTTTTTTGATCTCGGTTTTATGATAAAAGTGGCGAGCCGAGCTGGATTTCAGGTCGAACCATTGGAGTGGTGGAGTAGCGAGGGTTTCCACAAGGCCAAGTGGGCTAACGATTGGGAAACAGGGCGCATCGAGCGTTCCTCGGACCATTATGCGGGCCGCTTGAGGTATAGCCATGATCTTTGGGCAAAGCTCGTGGATACAACTCCCGCTAACCTGCGCCAGGAGTACTCAACTCATGGCGTCTCGTTTACATCACTAGTCGTCGATTTAAGAAAACCGGAATAAATGGATACGCTATTTAAACCAGGGGAGGATTACGTCACGTTTCGCGAACGGGCGCGTGGATTGATGCAGATGCACCCAGGCGAGATCGATATGCTCGAGAGATGCCTTGGTGACGGAAAGTCATATCTCGAACTGGGTGCGGGCTTTTCGACAGTATTCTTCGCCGCCAAAGTCGAACGAATGGTCAGCGTGGAAACGCGCGATGCTTGGTGGGAATCAGTCCAGTCCTGCTTGAATCGCTTCAAGCTTGATCACGTGGATTTGAGGCTCGCTCCGCCGGAGCCGATAGCCTACGACGCGTTGGGTCGGGAAACTTGGTATCAACGTAGCGACTACGGTACAGCAGAGGAGTTTTCGGGTTACTTGTCAGTGGTTCGGGCGTTGGTGGAGAAGGGGGATTTCGACACCGTACTTGTAGACGGGAACGTGCGATGCGAAGTTGTTTTGATGTTAAGGGAAATGAACTTTAGCGGTCGTACGCTGATTCATGATGTGATGCCGAGCAGACAGCACCTGAATGCTCTTGCTCTTTCCAATCCTCGGATACGGGTGCGTGAGCAAGCGGATACGCTTTGTGAATTGGTATGGCAGGACTAGAAGCTATCTGGCGTAGTGATTTTTTAGGTACGAAGCCTGTTTTTTTCAACCTTGTTTCTGGCAAGGTTGGAGAGTCCTGGGGGGAAGTGTGTCCGGCCCCAGGAGAGTCTTGGAGCTGGGACCGAGAAGGACTCGAACTGTATCTTAGGACCGGATACGCGTTTTGGGGAGTCACGCCGATCAAGGGAGTGCGCATATTGATGCCAGACGAGGTCTTGAGACGGGACTCTCTTGGCAAGTTGATTGTAGCCCATGAGCCGGAGCTTTGGAAGCAGCCGGAGGAAAGCACCTGTCTAAGCGAGTCCGCGATCTTTGATTTGTTGCGCGCCCGTTTGGAAGACTGGCGAGCTGGTTTGAACGGAAGAGAGGTATGTCTTCCTCTCAGTGGCGGTCTAGACTCACGGATTCTCGCCGCCCTCTACCCAGATGCCGGGGAGTTGCGGGCTCGCAGCTACGATGTGACGGAGGATCCGGCCACTGGGAAGGAGCGTCTCGGCGCAGCGTGGGTGGCGGAGCGTCTTGGCTTGGATTGGAGAGCGGTTCCTCTTGGCGGATTTCATCACTATTTACCTGACCTATGGAAACTCTTTGGGCTGAGCTCGCACTTTCACGGGATGTACCACGTCGAATTTTATCGAACCTTGCTAGCGGGTGGGGATCGAGCCGGTCCGTTGCTGAGCGGTTTAATTGGTGATGCTCCTGCGACCTATCGTACTCCGGACGTGATCGAAGGTCCGCGTGATTTGCTCAAGCTAAGCCTGTCTCACCGGATGGATGCCAGCGCCGCATTGACTAGCGAGGCTGGTGTTTCTCGGCGACTGGAACAGTATTTTGAAGCCTATCGCGCGTATTGGTCTGACGAACGATTCCAAACGCTTTGGCGCATACGGCTCAAGATGGTTCTGCTGAACTACCTTTGGGCGGTACCTGCTTCGCTCGGTTACGAACCCTATTGCCCTTTCACGGAACGGGAGCTTTTTTTGGCGATGCTGGCACTTCCTGAGGACCGTCGCCTCGAGCGGCGTTGGCAGCTCGAATGGCTGGAGAGACGGGGCTTGATCGATGCCCCGCGAGGGAGCGCTCGCAATACCTTGAATCTACGGGCACAGCAGATCTTGCCGCTGCCTCGGTTGGACTTCGAAGCGCTGCGCAATCTTTATCCTATCGAGGCTTTACGAAAAACCGCCTCTGTGATGGACGCTGCTGCTGCGTATCGCTTTGAGCCTGGCGAAGCGTTTCATCAATCTTACGGAACCGCCTTGACCTTGCTACCGCTGCAGACTTGGGTGCAGTCTCGTATGGCAGATTTCACTACCCATTGAGTTACGTGCGATTCTTGCAGATACATCGTTTCGATGACGTTTTCTTGCGTCGGCTTTACAGGGATAACAGCGCTCTAGCCCGAGAGAGCAGTACCGCCCAGATGGCCGTGTTGGAGAATAGTGGATACTCGGCAGTGCACATGTTCTATCGCGGGTTGCGGGAGGCGGGGCACGAAGCTCGGTTGCTAATTCCGAACGCGGTAGCGGCTCAAGGCGCGTGGGCTGCGGAAAAGGGATTGCGAGAGCCTCAATTCCCGAGCGACGAGAATCGGGTTTTGTTTCGCCAGGTCGCGGAGTACCAGCCAGAGGTCGTGTTCATCGGAAATCCGGTGTATTACGACGACAGCTTCGTATCCGCCATGCAGCGTTTCCTGGTCTCAAGAGGTGTCCCCTTGCCAGATCTGGTTTGCGGTTGGTGTGGGGCGATAACCAGAGGCGGGTTTCGATGGACCAGTTACGATCTGATCCTTTCGGGTTTGACTCCCATGCGCCGCTACGCCGAGCGGTCTTTGGGCGCGAAGGCGACGGAGGATTTCGGTCCGTCTTTTCCGGCTTGGCTCGAGCTAAAAGATGAGATGGTCCCAGAAACGCCGGGTGTGGTATTCGCGGGCAGTTGGCTTCCCTGGCTGCACCAAGGGCGCAATGCGAAGTTGGCTTCGCTTGCGAAACGGCACGGCGAGCAGGGCTACGAATGGCCGCTACGTTTGCACTTGAGAGCTCAGCTGCCCGATCTGCCTGATGAGATTTTTCCGCATTTGCGACCAGCCAAGTTCGGCTTCGAAATGCAGCGGCTGTGGAAGGAGCACGCTATCGTGCTGGATTATCGGGGAGATCACCTGCTAACCCACTCGGGCGAACAAGTGGATTTGGCGGGCGGCGATACGATCAATATGCGATTGTTCGAGGTCACTGGCGCGGGAGGGTTTCTGCTGGCGGAGGATTTGCCCGGGGTGAGGCGCTTCTTTGAGCCTGGCAAGGAAATCGATGTCTTCGGGAGCGAGGAGGAGCTGGTGGACAAGATCGAGTTCTACCTTTCTCGTCCAGAGCTGCGCCGCAAGGTCGCGGAGGCGGGCCGGGCTCGCTGCCTTAAGGAGTATGGCTCTAAAGCGAGAACGAGTCAGCTGCGGGAGATTCTGGAAAGGCACCGTTCTGCAGCCATAGCAAGAGTGCCGGCCCTGACCGAGAAGCGCCGATTCGAGCTTGGCAAGCGCATGTTTGCCGAGGGACAATGGTCTGAAGGATTGTCTGAAGTGAAACGGGCGGTGGACTCGGGCCATTGTTTGCCAAAATGGCGTTGGGAGTTTGCGAACTTGCTAGCGAAATCGGGCCGATTCGAAGATGCCAAACGGGCTGCTCAGCAGGAGTTGGCGTACCACGGTAGTGATCCTGAGATCGAGGAGGCGTTGCAAAGGTGGGAAACCGCGTCCCCTCGGGACGATGCGATGAGTCGGGAACGACGCGGCTGGGAATCTGGGCTGCCGGAGAGCGTTCATCGAAGGATCGTTCGAGCAAGCCGGACCTCGAGCTATCGAGGCGAGGCTTTTGGCAAAACCCCTTTCGACATGGCGATTCTCATGCGGGTGTTGGAAGACACGGTTCCTGAGGCTGTATTTGAGCTCGGTTCCGGTGGAGCGGGCTCGGCTCTTTGGCTGGGCGATGTGGCTGCTGCTGCTGGGTTGCCCACGAAAGTGGTGAGTGTAGGCGAAGGGAAGTTGGATGCTGGCAATTCGACGCGAGTGAAGTTTTTGCAAGGCAACGCGAGGGCGCTCGATAGACTGCCGGAGTTGGAGGCCTATCTCAGTCTCAGCCACCCTTGGGTACTGGCGCTAGGCGACTGGGGCGCGAGTCTGGCTTCGGTGCTAGCGTTCTTCCATCCGCTGCTGAAAGAGGGGGATGTGCTTGCTGTGGATGAAAGCGTTTATGGGGTGAGGGAAACCGAGGAAAAAGAAGTGAACAGCGCGCTTCGAGACTTCATGGCGGAGCATCCTAGGGAGTACGAGGTGCTCGTCCACTATTGCGACTTTTTTGGGCCGAACTATTCGGCGAGTCCGAATAGCTACTGGCGTCGCCTCTAGCGGCATTTTCTATGCGATTGTTGCACATAATAAAATGGTTGTCGTCGGGTGGAGCGGCTAGAAGCGCAGTCGATCTCGCTCACTGTTTGAATCGGCAGTTTGGGGTGGAGAATCGTTTCGCGGTCTGGAAGGAGTACCGTAGTCCGGTCAGCGATCGCTATTCCCAGGAGGACTGGGCGGCGCTGGAAGACGGCAAGCTTTCCAAGGATCAGCTGGAGTGGGCCGACCTTGTCTTGATCCACGCTTGGCACACGCCTGATCTGACGCAGTGGCTAGGGGCGGAGCGCGGCAAACACCGTTATGTCTTTTGGCATCACGTGAGCGGCCAGGCGGCCCCGTTTCGATTGACGGAAGCAACCCTGGCTTGCGGCATGGCTCATCTCGCCTGCAACGATTACACCTACACGCAGTTGCCGGCATTCTTGGATGCCCGGCGCCGCGGACGCGGGTTTCTGCTTTACGATACCTTCGACCTTGCTCGTTTCGAGCGAAAGGAGTGGCGTCCGAGCGCTGAAGGAAATCTGCGCGTGGGCTACCTCGGCCACCTCGATGTTATCAAGCGCCATCCGCGGCTAGCGGAAATGTTTCTCGAGGCGAGATTGGATGGGGCTCATTTCGAGTTGGGCGGAATTGGCAACGACGCTCCGCTTCGCCACTCTGTTGCGGCGGCGAATCGCAGCGAAGATTTCAGCTGGCTTGGTTTCTTGGAGGATGTGTCGGACTTCTTTTCCCGTATCGATGTATTTGCCTATCCCCTACGACATGATAGCTACGCTGGCTCGGAACTCGTAGTCCAGGAGGCGATGTGGTGTGGAGTGCCTGTAGTGGCCTTGCCCGCGGGTGGACTTACAGGTTTGCTGCGCCACGGCGAGACGGCATGGGTAGCTTCGAACGAGGATGAATTTGTCGAAGGACTGGAGACCTTGGCACGGTCAGCAGAGCTGAGAGATCGCTTGGGTCGCGCGGGAGCTGCTTGGGTTGAGCAGAGTATGGGGTCCGAGCGCATGGCCGAGCGCTTTATGGGGATAGCGAAACGCTGGCTAAGTGAGCCGAAGCGTCACTTGTGGCCGAAAGGTACGCCGCCCGAATTGGAGTCTCCCTTGGAGAGCTTCTTCTGGTATGGCGGCGTGGCGGAAGGCGTGTGGCGTGAATTGTCCAATCTGTCGGAAGAAACGAAGGAGATTCCCGACGATGCCTTGGAGGCAACCGCTTCCGATATGGTTCCGCCTATGGTGGCAATGTACAGCGAGCACTACCCCGAGTGCCTGGAATTTGCCCTCATGCGAGGATTCAGCGGAAGTTGGCGAGCTGCGGAGCCAGCGTTGCGTTGCCTGCTGAGTCAGGGAGCGATTCGGAAGCGGGTGCTATCGCAGTTGGCCCGGGTGTCAGACCGCTTGGATGCAGATGTTTCCTGGTTTTATTTGATAGGTAGACGACTTTCAGATGCGACGAAGCGCGTCGATGAGCCTTTGGGGGGAATCTCTGTTGATTGGCTGTGCAAGCTGATCATAGGCCAGGATTGGGTTTCGACGACCGTCGAAGCGCAAGCAGGCCGCAAGCTGGCGCTTTGGGGAGGCGGTCTGTTGGGCCAGCGCTCGTTCGAAGCGTTGGGGTCCGCAGGTGCAAGCGTCGATGTGGTGCTGGACAAGAATCCTCAGGCGGCTCGATCGCGATTTGGACCAGAGGTGGAGGTTGTGAGTTCGACGGAATTTCATGGTCTTTTCGGTTCTCATTTCATTTTGCTAACGACGCAGTACTATCGGGAAGTGGAGCCGCTTCTAAGGGAGGCAGGCTTTCTCTGGGAGCGAGACTACGTGCATCATCCGGAAGCGTGGCAGCATGTGTAGTTGGCAAAAGTATTGGGATGGCATCGAACGCTTGGGACCGCGGCCTGTGTACATCTATGGAGCGGGACCCTTAGGGCAGAAGGCGGCGGCTTGGCTAAGAGCGCTGGAGATCGGTTTCGAGGGGTTGATCGATCGCGATGAAAAACTAGGAGGAGAGCGGCCCTTCGGCACCGTATTTTCACCAAACGTTCTACGAGAGCGCGGGCCGGGAACCCTACTCGTTGCGTGTGGTAGTTGGCCTTGGCTGACGCGCGAATGGGAGAGGCTCGGCTGGACGTGCCGAGTGTTTTCCGAGGCCGCAAGTGGGATGGCCCATCGTCGGTTGTGGGAAGCGGAAGTGATCAATTTGAACGCCTTGGGGCGTCTATGGGGAGACTCCTTCTCTCCCGCGGTGCAAGAAGCCTGGCAGGCCTATCTGTTTACGCGAAATCTCAAATGGCTGCGCAAGGTCGAGACGCAACCCGCTTATGTTTCGGGAGAAGTCGTTTCTTTCCGTGATGAGGAACGCGTTTGGCTGACCAGCCCAAATACCAAGCTTTTAGTGGCTCTGTCTCGACGCTCGCCTGAAGTCGTGAAGCATTTGTGGTTCGCTCCGGAAACTGGGTTTAGCCAGGAACGAGCGGAAAGCGTCGCTTCGTGGTTCAAGGGAGCGAGTTGGTCTTGGTCGCCGAAAGGAGAGTTTTGGCAGGAAGAGCAGCTTCCGACTTGGATTTCAGCTGAAGAACCGGGGAGGTGGCTTGAAATGAAATGCAGTGATGGCAGCAGCGTCGCGGCCTATTCGAAGATGGTGTTGCCTCTGGGCAAGGGAGATCGCAGTTGGTTTGAGTTTCCGTTAGCTCTCAAGGAAAAGCTTGAGGCTTGCGGGCTGCGGCTGCGCTGTCACGGCGAGAGCGCTTCCGACTTGCTGTTGTATTGCGACGGTCCTCGAATGGGCAGGGTATGAAGGCTGCTTTGTTTCGAGAACTGAATGGCATGCTGAGCGTCGGCAAAGGACGAGGCGATGTTTCGCGGGCGAGAAAGCTTTTGGCTGGTGATTGTGATGAGGACCTGGATACGAAGTTCATCGAAGCGGAACTTCACGCTTGCGAGGGACGTTTCGCCGAAGCTAGCGCCTTATTAGGCGCCAAGGCCGAGGCGTTCGATGTGATTCCAGCCATAAACTATGTGCCGGGAGCGTCGGGAGCGTTTGCTGAGCGGCAATCTCGCATGCTCCGCGCCTTGGGCGCTTTGGAAGTCCCGGTGCTGAACATCGGCTATCCGGGAGAAAGGCTGGAGATTAGTCGCTGTTCGAATTGTTGTGGCCTGACGCGTTCGGCAAAGGATTCCTTGAGTGAGGAGCTTGCTCCCAAGCCTTTCGTTCGAGAGCTTTTTGATCTGGCGGCGGAAGGTTGCGAAGCGCAGGGCGGCACACACTTTCTGTTTTTCAACAGCGATATCGAGTTGAGCCCCCGAGGTTTGCTATGGGCTCGTATCTTTGCAGCCGCAGGTACTGAGATCGGTTTCTTTTCGCGAACGAATTACGCTTTTGGAGTTGAAGGGAGTCGTGAAATCGAAGGCCTTCACACGACTGGTTTCGACATTTTCCTAGTATCGGTAGACTGGTGGCGTTCTAACCGAAATGGATGGGGAAATTACGTGCTAGGCGAGCCTTGGTGGGATCTCGCATTAGCGGGTCAGGCCATTGGGTTTTGCGATCGGAGCTGGGCCTTGCACGTCGAGGGCTTGGCTTTTCATGAGACGCACGAGCGGGCGTGGAATACCGTTTCGGCAGCTAGCTTGTATAACAAGGGATTGGCGATGGGGCAGGACGAGGCGTTTCTGCGTCGGAGCCAGCGGTACGTGGCCGGGCTGCTCGAAATAGGCGAAACGCTAACCTTTGGAGAAGCTCGTCGTTGTTTTCTCGATACGCGCTACCGGTCAATATGGACAGGGACGGAAGAGGAAAAGCGTAGGGTCGCGCTGCCTGTGATCGCTCGATCCTGGGTCGAGGCATGCCCTGAGTCTCAGGAAGCCCGGTTCGCGTTGGGGCGTAGCTTGGGAGGGCTGAAGGCGTCGCAAGACGATTTGATTGGCGCGTTAAGGGTATCGTGCAATTCGGGATTGCGGTGGGAGGATGGCTGTCTGGCGACCTCGCTTCCGTTGTATACCGATCCTGAACTTCGCCTGCGCTATGAGCAGTCTCTTCGTTCGATCGAATTGTGTTCCGAGTTGTTGCCTTTCCCCTGCTCCGAGTTTGGAACGGCTAGGCTTGGTGAACCGGGTTTAGTCCCTTGGGGGGCAGTACGTCTGGACGCGAATGACAAACCTGAGTGGGGTGTGCCGATACCGGCTTTGTTGGAAGCGCTCGATGACTGGGCGGAGCGACAAGGCAGAGCGTTTTGGATACTGGTGCGTAGCGACGTCCTTGTTCTGCCGGAGGCGTTCCACGCTCTTTTTCTCCATTTTCGTCTCGGTTATCGGTCAGTGAGTCTAGCGCCGCAGCGTATCGCTAACGGCTCGGACATTCAGTCGAAAGATCGTGGAATGGTGGAACCTGCCAGTGCGGTGATCTTCGGGTGCTTGACCGGCATGGGGCGGCACTTGGCTGCCGATTTCCCTAACTACTATTGGCGAGGTCCTTGGTGGTCGGAGAGCTTGCTTTCGAGGTTGCTTGGCTGCGACGGTCATTACCATGTAAACTCCATGCGAGATATCTGTCTACGCTCCTATTTGCATCCGCGGTGGCCAAGAGATCGTTCGCTGACCGAGCACAACTCGGCGTTAGCCTTGGAGGCAGATGCGGTTCACCTGGGGAAGCTTCGCGTCTATGCGGACACCTGGTCGGCCGCGGTTTCTCGGCAGAAGCAATTGTTGAGCATCGGTCAGAATCGGGAGCTGCAGCGATCCGTTTTTCGTCGCTGATTTAGGATCGTTGCTGCGTGGTCGCACTGACATTCCCGGTGTGTTGAAGTAGAGGCGATGACCTCGCTCGAAGGAAGAAACCTCGCCGCAAAAGCGGACCACCGGGCAAGTGTCTGTTTGTCCCTTGTTGACTCGGCATTCTTCGGAGCTTTTGCTGTGGAGTGAGAATGCTCGAAGGAGTTTATTGTTTTGGAGAGGTTTCGGTGGATCCTGAGTTTTCGAAATTGGCGGAGCGCCTTCGGAGCAATGGAGCGTTCAATGAGGACAAAAGGCTGGTTTTGGCGACGGATTGGAGCGACCTGGAGACGGGATCCTTCGGGGAATCGTTTCGCCACGGGTTTGTAGCGCTTTCAACGTTGCCCAGCTATTTCCCTAGCGATCTGCCTGAGGGGGTTTCGTGGTTATGTCCGTTTCTGCCGAGTGAATTGGCTGCCCTGCGCGGCGATCCTTTTTGGTCTGAATGCGAGCCGTACTACGTTTGGTTTCCATGGGCGAACCGTCTTTTCAAATCCAAGCAAGAACTGGCGGGCGCCAAAGTGGTGGCGGCGACTCGTCGCCAATCCTCGGAGCCGGTCTCGCTTGTCCTCGGAAGCTCTTTGAATGTGATTCTGAGCGAAGGCTTGGATATCGCTCGGGAGGAGATCCGATCGGAAGCGAGCGCGGAGGAGTTGGTCTTAGCAGCGTCTGATGAGTGTCTGGGAATAGACGTTAGCGGTACGTTATCTCCCTTGCGGGGGATCCTTCCTGGCTCGACCATTGAGTCGTTTCCCACCCTTGCCGACCAACTGCGAATTCGATCGGTTGGCATGGCTGTCAGGCCTTGGTTGAAAAGCCGGGAGTTGAATGCGAAGCCTCGTTTTTGGGACGGGGAAGCCGGCCGGGAGTTTCAACTCCTGGTATCTGCGACGAGAAGAAGAGGGTGCTCGTTCGAGCTAGAAGCCGCTTTTCGTCGATATGGGTCAACGATGGATGGAAGCTTGGATGCTTGGGCCGACTTCATTTGGAGAGAGTGGCTTGATGGCCATCTGCTGGGGTGGAGATATCAAGTTGCGGAGAAGGCGTTGGCTTGGCTGACTGCCTTCCGGCAGTATTTGAAGCCCAAGGGAGTTCATGTGGCAGTCGCCATGGCTTTCGCTCTCGGGCGGGCCAGAGAGTGGAGCGATGCTTTCGACAAATTGGGAGCCGCTTCGCACAAACTGAACCTTCTTTGGCAGGCGTTTCGAGCGGTGGCTCCACTTGTCGAGGAGGGTGTATCTCTCGACCCTATCGTTTATCGAAATTGGCAGGACGGGTTGAGCACGATCCAACCTGTCGATGGTTCGAAGGAGGTGAAAGAGTCGCTTGAGTTCCAGGGGCGGGTCTATTTCGACCAATCGGTGTCGACCGACGAGGAGTTAGGTGTGACGTTGTCGAAATTGGGTCCCGCCAGTCTTGCCGGCGTGGCGCTTCATGTCTGGCTATTTCGGCGTAGCCGTTGGTTCGACGTGATTCGTCGTGAGATCGGCAAGCGCGTCGCTGCAGGAGACGGCAGCGATCTGTTCCTGTTCGAAGCTATGAGGCGGACTTACTCCGTCGAAGGAACTCCCAGAATCGACATCGCAGCGTTGCCATCGAGCCAAGGCGAATTTTTTGCACCGACTCGTTTTAGCCATTCTCGTTGGCTCGTTGGCGCATTGGCTTTACAGGCAGATCGTCACGCAGACGCAGATACATGGTGGGAGAATGCTATGGATCAGGACCCGTCAGCGGAGGGCCGACGCTCTCGCTTGAGTACTTCGTAATTGCGCCCATGCTTATGAGATTCGTTTTTTTCGAAGACTAGCGTTCGGGTCGGTCGGCCTTGTTGCTAGGATTTGCGATCCGTTGGCATGGTCTTCATTCTTTCTCTTCGTGATATGTCAGAATCAAACACCCCCAAAAATTTTAGAGAGTTGAGCTATATTCGGCACTCGAAACATTTCGATGCTTGCTTTTCGGATCCGGACAGAATCGAGCGCCCTGCCCAGTGGATGAGAGAAGGAACGGTCGATGCGTGGCGACATGCCCAGTTTTACCGCATGGCCAATCCTATACTGGATGTGGACAGCGGCGCGCGTTGGTTGACCGTAGGCGATGGTCGTTGCGGTACGGACGCTCACTACTTGCAAGAGCGAGGTGCGGATGTCGTCGCGAGCGATATTTCCGATACCCTGCTCAAGGTAGCATATGAAGCGGGCTTTATAAAATCATATCAAGCGGCGAATGCTGAGGCATTGCCGTTTGAAGATGGTAGTTTTGATTATGTTTTCTGCAAGGAAGCGTATCATCACTTTCCGCGTCCTATGATCGCTTTGTACGAAATGATTCGGGTTAGCAGAAAAGGCGTTTTGCTAATTGAGCCAAACGATAATCCTATTCTGTCGAAAGGTTCTGATGGTCAGGACCAGATTCGATATGCTCACGATAGCTATGAAACGGTAGGAAACTATAAGTATCAGTTGAGTTCACGTGAAATAGAGAAGGTGGCTCTCGGGCTGAATCTCCCGGTGGTAGCGTTCAATGGTCTGTGCATGGATTACGAGCAGGGCGTTGAAGAGGAGTTGGTAGCTGACAATCCTGCGTCCTTGCAGCGAATCAAGAATAGGATCGCATCGAGCACCGAGGCTGTTTCCAAAAATCCGTTACGCCACCGGTGGCCTTTGCTCGTAGCTGGAATCTTCAAAACTCCTTTGGCGAGTGAGATGGCCAAGGCGCTTGAAGAATATGATTATGAGATAAAAGAGTTGAGTCGAAACCCATATATTGAGGAATGATGCCTAGGGTTTCGAGTAACGAAGCCATTTTGACCGCATAGCTATGCCGCTTAGATGTGGAAATAGGCTATGTTTGCTTTGTTGAGCTCAGTGATGCGAGAGGCGGTTTCTGAATGGTAAGCTGGATTCATGGCCACAACCAAAAATAGCGGTTGGTCGAAGCTTCTTAAGAACTCTGGAGGGTGCAGGGACCTATTGTTAAACGTTCCTCTCTTGCGCGAATCGATGTAGCAGTGGACGGTTCTTTTGTTGAGTTGTGTTAGCGACTTTACTAACCCCCCTTTCGCGGATCCTCCCCAAATCATGACCAAAGCGTCAGGGTGCTCTGAGAGTTTCTTTTCGAAGGCGCTCACTTTCTGGTGACCGAAATAGTCCTTAAGAAACTGACGTGTGTTGATTACAGTGTCACGGGAGCCTGGGGTTAGCGCGATTGTTTCCGGTGTCTTCTCTAATTCACCCAGCAACGCTCTTCTCGCTTGTTCAACGGTTTTGATAAGTTGATTGTTTAGTAGTCCACGCTCCCTAGCGAGTTTTAGAGCTTTCATATAGGATTCTACGAAAACTTCCGGTTTGCCTTCACGCCACGGAGGGCGCTCAGTGAGACAGTCCGCTAGGAAACTGGAAATCGTTCTTTCGGGAGCGTCGATTTGGCTCTCAAGGACCTCTCTAAAGTGCGATTCGATAATGCTCGAGCGTTCGTTTTCTGTTTGAGAGCGATTCGAGCTTAGAGCTTTCTCGTGCCGGGTTACGATGCCGATATCTATTCCTAGATATAGTGCTGCGCGTTTTTTAGTCAGTCTAAAGGCAAAGTCTAAGTCGCTGGCGATGTCGTAGTTTAGGCTGAATCCGCCCACCCGGGCGTGGTCATCTTTTCGCCACATTATCTGAGATCCTAGGTAGTGGCATCGTAGTAGCCGTGTTCGCTTGAACTCGCCTGCTCGACACTTGCGGTCTGGGATGAGTCCTTGGCTATCGAACTTGGCTAGTTCATCTGGGCTTGCATGAACCCAGTCGCCATAAGCGAGAGCTGCGTTTGGGGATTCGTCAAGGGCATCTGCCAAAAGCTGCGAACTGCGGGGGAAGAGTCTGTCATCTGCGCTGGCCATGAGGAGATAGTCTCCTCTGGCAACGGAAGCTGCTTGATTCCAGACTTCGTAGAGGCTTGTGCGCTGCTCATTTCTAATGTACCGTATGTTGCAATGATCTCTGATATATCGTTGGACTATGGCTCCTTCGTTTTCTGGCGAGTTTGCGTCTACAATTAACACCTCGAGCTCTTTTCTTTCAAAGAGGCTTTGTCTTACGAGGGCTTGTAGGCAACCATTGATAAACGATTCGGAACAGTAGGCCGATACAATCGCCGTGACTCGGATATTTGTACTCGCGAACGCTTGAACCATTCTGAAGGTTGCCCCGTCTAGTCTGTTGAAGCGGATATAGGTTCTTGTTTCCTGAAGCGAAGCTGAAGACGCTACTTGGCTTTTGCCTCTAGGCTTCTTCTTGAGGTTGATGAACAAGGCCTATCTCGTATCCGCTTTTTGAGCGCCAGAAGGTCTTGTAGTCGATCGATCTCAAGGTTGCAACTGCCTCTACAGAGTCTTCGACTGATAGCGGGTCGAAACGATGATGGAATTCCACTAGGATCTGTTTTGGTCGAATGTCTGTGTCGGCTAGGTCTTTTATAACCTCGTACTCCGCTCCTTCTATATCCATCTTGAGAATGTCGATGTGCGAATGCCCGAGCTTGTCCATTATCGTTTTCAGCCTGTGGAGCTGCACATCGATTTTTTTCGTGTTCTTAAACACGTCTTTTAGTATGGTCTGAGAAACATACTCGGGGTTTTCAGGGGCTGAGAAAGTCGCGATACGATTGCTGGCTCCGAGGCCGAAAGCATGCATTTTGAAATGGTCAGAGCTTATGTTTTTTTTCACCCAGTCTATGGCTCTTGGAGTTGGGTCGAAAGCGTGTATGGTGCAGTTCTTTTCGTCTATGAGCTCGAGATCGAATGAGGCGTCTTCCCCAACGCCAGCCGAATAAATTAACGAATGCTCGTTGATGTATTCCGATAAGACATTCCATCCGCCATAGTGGTTTCCGAATCGTTTGCTATCGACTGAAAGATCTAAGGGTGGGGGCCAGTTCTCGGCAGAATGATGTGGGCTGTTCATTTTAGGTATCCTCTGGGATTCGATCTCGCTCTTGGCTGTTGATCGATTTAGGGGGGCGAATTGCAATTGCTGGAGCCTGGGGTGATCTGGGATTTAGGTTCTCTGCGGGCGTCCGCATTTGCGCGATGGACTGGCGCGTTTTTCGAGATCTTGGTTCGGAGAAAGCGAAGGCCGATGGCGCATTCGTAGAACGGTACAAAAAGGCTGTAGCAGAACAAGTCGTTAATCCCATGTTTGAAATCCCTGACTTCTGGGTGATCGGCGAATGAGCTCACGTTCGAGTGGATTAGTATTGCGCGAATACCGACTGATCGCACGATGCCGAGGGCAATATCCCGTTCGGCGTTTGAAATTTCTTCACAAAACAACTGTGCATGCCCGTCTTATCGCTCAATTCGGAGTCTCGTCGCGTTAGCGGTGTAAGGACTTTCTGCGAAGTGGTCGTTCGGCAGTTTTCAAGCAGCTATATGGTGTGCTTGAACATGACGAGAGCTGATCTTTCACCGCCGAATGAGCTTTGGCTAAGGCCGGAGTGCAGTTATGAGGCCGAAGTCGTGGCAGCAGCGATTCTCGCGTGGATAGGGAAAATGGAATGCGACGACGGGGATCCTTGGTTTATTTTACCCAACGTAGGGGAGACTTGCTACGCGGCTGCTGCGATCGTGCGTGAACGTATCGGATCAAATTGTCATGTTGTGGGCATCTGTCACAGCGATTTAGACCGTCAGTACGAAGTGATAGAGGCCTGGTCTTCTTCTCTCTCCGCGTTGGCGGGAGTGAGCCCGAGCATCGTCAAGAAGTTGAGCTCTCGCTTGCCTGACTTTTGCGGGCGCATTCGTTTACTCGATTGTCCGGTACGCTTTAGCTCTAAGCCCTGCGGAAACTCGAGTTTGGTGGGGGATGGCCCGATCGAGCTCCTGTATGTCGGCCGACTAGAGAAAACGCAAAAAAGGGTGGATCGTCTGGTTGGGGTGGTGCAGGCGTTGTTGAGGAAAGGGGTGAGTTTTCGCCTGTCAATTGTGGGAGAGGGGAGCTTTGAATCTGCATTAAGAGAGAAACTTCGCGAGGTCGCCGATCGATCGAGTTGGGATGGGGCGTGTTTTTATGGCGTCTTGGAGGGAGATGAGCTCGAGGCGCGGTTTTTGGCTGCGGACGTTTTTCTGCTTACCTCTGAGTACGAAGGAACGCCCATCGCGTTGCTCGAAGCGATTTCGCTGGGAGTTTGCCCAGTGGTGATGCAGATCGAATCAGGTGTCAGCGACCTCTTGGTATCGGGCGAGACTGCTGTGATTGTCGACCAAGGCGACGTGGAGGGAATGGCTGCTGCGGTGCAGAATTTGGACGCGGAACGGGATCGCCTGAAGGAACTGAGTGATTGCGCAAGGTCGATCGTTGCTGAACGGTTTTCCGAGACCTCCTGTCGAAGGAAGCTGGAGGAGATCTTTTCCGGTTGTGTCGGCGTTCGTCCGAGTGTGCCGGAGGAGGGGCGGTCGAAAACACATTCGGGCTGGGTCGAGGCGATGTTTCAGCGACTTCAGGAGGGTCCGAAAGCTGGCCTGGCCGTTTATGGAGCCGGGGTTTACGGCAGAAAACTGATTGATCGATTGATGGACGAGGGGGTTGGTATCGCTATGTGGGTTGATTCGGATTCGATCAACTGGGGGCTGCGTCATAGGGGGGTGCTGTGCGTGAATCCGGAGCGAATGGCTGATGGGAAGGTGGGTACGATCGCTGTGGCCTCGGTCGCTTTCGCGGAAGAAATCGCTTCCTACGTCGAAAAATTGTTTGGTGAATCGGGAGTCCAGTTGCCTCGAATCATTGCGCTCAGGGAGAAGTCGCGGCGCTTCTGAAACGTTGATCAAATCGATCGAGCACGCTTGCGTGCGGAGCGGGCATTCGGTGCAGTGTATCTCCTTTGAAAAAAGTAATCACATACGGGACCTTCGATCTGTTTCACGTGGGGCATCTGAATCTGCTGCGTCGGGCTAAGGAGCTGGGCGATTACTTGGTGGTCGCGGTTTCGTCGGATGGCTTCAATGCGGTGAAGGACAAGCGCTGCGCTTATTCCTGCGAGGACCGTTGCGCTATCGTCAAGGCGATCAAGTACGTGGACGAGGTCATTGTGGAGGAGCGCTGGGAGCAGAAGGCGGAGGATGTGCGTCGCCTGGGAATCGAGGTATTTGTGATGGGCGATGATTGGAAGGGGCGTTTCGACGAGGAGCTGAAGGGGCTTTGCGAAGTGGTTTACCTGCCGCGCACGGAGAACATCTCCACCACCTCTATCAAGATCGAGATCCGTAAAGGCGACGGGGCGAAGGGGTAGGCTTAGGCGTGGGATGTCGGCTCAGCGCGCCGACCTACAGGATGGTTTGGGATGTCGGCTCGGCGCGCCGACCTACAGGACGGGCTAGGCGTGGTTCGGGGCGATTAGGGACTCGTTTCGCTTGAGCTCCCAGAGTCGGTAGAGGCTGTCGGCTGCGTAGAGAAGCGTGATCGCTGGAAGGATGGCAGCTTTCCAGGGGGTGAGCAGCAGCAGGCTGGCGATGACGTCCTGAGTCGAGAGATCCATGCCGAAGAGAATCTTTTTCTGCATGAACGCTTTTTTTAGGCCCCAGCGTTGGACGCTTGGAAGACTGCGAAGTCGGGGCACAATGTAGAAGGTGGTGAGAATGGCGTAGGCGTTGATGACGAAGGCGTAGGCTATTAGCCAAGAGGTGCTGTTTCCCGTGCTGTAGCCAAGGACGAGAAAGCCTCCGGTGTAGAAGAGGCGATCGGCTATTTGATCGAGTATTTGGCCGAACTTGGAGGAAAGCCTGGTGTAGCGAGCTAGATTTCCATCGAGAATATCGAGGATGAGGTAGAGCTGGATTAGCAGGCTTGCTGGAAACCAGAGGGATTTCAGGAGGAGAAAGGCGATCAGGAGGGAGTTCCCGATATTGAGCAAGGTGACCTGGTTGGGCGTGAGGCGGGTGCGAGCGATCGTGGGGAGCAGCTTGCAGACGAGACGGGTGTAGAGGCCTTCGAACAGGTAGAACGAATCTCGTTTTGGTGTGTAGGTGGGGGGGAGTTGTTGGGAAGGCATGTCGCGGTGGGAGGCGTTTCTCGTGAGGCACTGTTGCCATTTCCTGAATCCGCGCAAGCTGCTATGCTCGAGGCTGCTTGGGAAGGATGATTCGAAGATTGAAAGTGGGGCGGCAAATCTTTCCCTGTGTCTCGTTCTGGATCGGTCTATGATTTTTAAAATGCTGTTTAACAGATGGATAGAACGTGTAGAAGTGCTTCTGGCCTGTTACCTGCTTTGTATGGTGAGTCGCATTGCGTCTCGAGGCGTGGATGGTGGCTAAAGATAATAAAACATGCATGTCGTTGGATCCATAATCGCTCGTTTGGGCAGCAAGAGGCTGGCTTACAAGAATCTGCTTCCGTTCGCTGGCAAGCCGCTGGTGGGGCTGGGGGTGGAGATCTTGCGGCGGGCGAAGTCGGTGGACGAGATCGTGGTGTCGACGGAGAGCGAATTGATCGCTCGGGTGGCTTTGGATTTCGGGGCGACGGTGCTGTATCGGCCGCCGGAGCTGGCGGGCGACGAGGTGCCTTCGGTGCCGGTTTTCCAGCATATCGTGGAGCACCACCACTGCGATGTGCATGTGAACTTCAACATCAACTTCCCTATGTGCGACCCGGCGGTGATCGATCGGGCGGTGGAGCTGGCGTATCGAAACGAGGAGGCCCTTTCGAAGCCGTACGCGGTCTGGGCCCAGAGCGTGGAGCGGCTGGCGAACTATCGCGACCCGTTTAAGATCCCGAGCGCTTTCGAGAGCGTTTTCGAGGACGAACGAGCGGGGCCGTTGGACATCCACACCGAGCAGGATCTGCTCGATACCTATCGGGCGGCTCAGGGCGATTTTCCCGAGGGCCTGCCAATTGGCTTCGAGTCGCTGGGCTCGCTCAAGTCGGAACCCCGAGAAGACGATTAACGACTATGGAGGAGATCCGCAATTTTCCCGCGATGAAAGATCCACGACTCATATCCCATCCTCGCGCTGGCCAGCTTCGTTTGGCGGGCGTCGGTTTGATGGCTGGCTTGCTGCTGCAGGGGGCGATCGCTTCCGCGTTGGAGCATGGCCACCTGAGGGCTCGCACGCGGGCGTTCGTCTACGAGGGCGAGTTCGGCATGGATGGAGCCCCGTCGCCCTCCATGGAATTCGACATCGAGGATGGGGAGGAGGTCTTGGAGGAGGAAGTCGCTGTTTCCGGGACGGAAGACCCAGTTGACCTGACGGAAACGACTTGGGAGGAGCCGGCCGCAGTGGAGGAAGAGGTGGAAGAGACGGTGGAGCTCGAGCATTTTTCTGGACCTCGGAAAAGTCCTTCCCAGCGGGTGCATCGCTGGGTGAAGGATGGAGCTGGCATGCTGCTCATCGGCGACAGCCCGTTTGGCAAGAAGGCTTTCAAGGCTGAGGGTTACCTGGCTTTCGGACCGCCCAAGGCATTGAGGTTTTCCGACGCGGACGAGGTAAACCGTCGCCCGCCTTCGCCCGCTTTGCCGGAGTTCAGCTTCTCTTCCGAGGAGTATTTTCCGTATTTGGTTGAGACTCCGCTTGAAGAGGGCGCATTTGGCGATGCCTCGATGCTTTCGGAGCTGGTGATCGAGCTGGAGCCTCACACCGTGGTTTCCGGAAAGATCGACACGCGCCGCATCGTCGAGGAGGAGACGGTGGAAAGCTTCGATTTGGAGGAGCAGCGTTCCACGGTGTTGCGGCCTGAGGAGGTGCTGATCTTTTTCGAAACGGATGGCAGCATGACGGAGACGAACGCGGTGATTCCCTTCTCTCCCGCGACGCCGAACAATCAAACCCCCAAGAGCTCAGCTAAGCTGATCAAGGAGTAGCATGAAACGTATCTTCCATCTCGTCGTCGTCAGCCTCGGAGCCAGCGCGTTCACTTTTTCGCTTCCCGCCTCCGGTGGAGGAGCCGCTCATGGCGGAGGCCATGGTCCTGCGGCAGAAGAGGAAATATCCATCGAGGATGCCTTCATGAAGGAAGGCATCGTGATCGTGGAGCCTAAGCGGGAGCTTGATCCGGAGCTGGCTTCGGAGCAGGTGATGAAGTACCTGGAGGCGGCGATCACCGAGTGGAAAGGTGGGGACGTGGAGTTTGCGGAGGAGTACTTCTCTGCGGCCTTGGGCGTACCGACCGACGTGCCCGAAAAGGAGGTGGTGCTCTCCAGGATGGGGCAGCTCTACAACGAGGCGGGCATGTTCCCCAAAGCGGCCGCTGTCTACGAGCGTTTGGCCACCGAGTTCCCCGATAGTCGTCGCTTGCCGGAGGTATACATGGAGGTGGGCAACCTCTACCGGAAGATGGGCGCCCCGGAGCTGGCGATTTCCAAGTACTACATGGTTTTGAACTCCGCGCTCAACGTTTCGTTCGACCAGCTGGAAAAGTACCGTCAGCTATCGTTGGAGGCCAAGATGGCCATCGCCGAGACGCACAAGGAGCGCGAGGAGAATCAGGAGGCGTATCGACTTTACCAGAGCCTGTTTCGCTTGGAGCTAAAGCCGGTGCAGCGGCTGAGGGTGCACTATCGAATGTGCTATCTGTTGTATGAATTGGGCAACTACCAGCAGGCGGTGTCGCAACTGAAGCTGTTTCTCGACGAGTATCCAGATAGTCCGCACAATCCGGAACTGCGCTACCTGCTGGCCAGTTCGTACGAGAAGCTAAATCGCAAGCCGGACGCGTTGCGCGAGGTGGTGACCATTTTGCAATCTCAAGTGAATCCAGATTCCACCTACAACGCGGATGCGAACTATTGGAAGCAGCGCACGGGAAACGAACTGGCGAACGAATTTTATGAAAAGGGCGACTTCCGCAGCGCCTTGACGATCTATCAAGCGCTCGCGCGCTACAACTCCAGCCCGGCGTGGCGGTGGCCCGCGATCCATCAGATCGGCTTGTGCTTCGAGCGACTTGGCTTGCCGGACAAGGCCAAGCTCGCCTACGAGGAGATCCTCAATCCGGAAGCGGGAGCGATTGCCGAGGTGGAGCTGACGGAGAATCTTCGCTCTCTGCGTCAGATGGCGCAATGGAGGCTTGAACACTTGAATTGGGAGGATGATCTTCTAGCGCGTCTTCAGGTTTTGAAGACGGAGTAGAAACCGACCCCCGATTCGATATGGAAGCCGATAAAGCCGAGGCGATTTTACAGGAGCACGTTCGTCTGTGTTCCGATCTGCATGAGCTCTTCATCGAGGAAGGGAAGATCATGCGAAGCACGGGAGCTCCGCCGGACAAGGAGTTTCTCGAGCGCAAGGAATCGTTTCTGCCGGTACTGGGCAAGGGCTTGGAGCTGCTGCAACGCATCAACGAGAAGCCGGAGGAGTTTCCCTCGTCGCTAGGCCCGCTGGTAGGCGAGTGTCGCGACAAGCTGATGAAGCTGATGATGCTGGATCGGGAAAACGAGCGCCTGCTGCTCAAGTCGACCTTGCCTCCGAAGATGAAGGAAGCCTATTCCAAGGTGGGGCCGGGGCAGATCGCCAAGGCCTACGGTCGTTTCGCGAAGTAGGTTGGCTTGGCTGGTTTGCGGATGCTCAGTGGTCTCTTTGGCAACGAGGTTGCTCTGGGGTCCCGCTCCGCCCTTGAATCATGCTGGCTAGGTCAGCCGTCAGGCGGGCTGGAGGTGGCGTGTGGGGCTGATTTTCAGGGCGACCACGCAGATGTCGTCGGTGGTGGGGGCGCCGCCGAGGGCGTCGGAAAGCTCGTTTTTCACCTGGGTCAGTCGGTTTTCGAAGTCTTCCGAGTTGGTGGCGCTCTCCAAGGCATGAACCAAGCCTGCCTTGCCGAAATCGTTCCCGTCGCTGGTGAGCTGTTCGATGATGCCGTCGGTGAAGAGAAAGATTTCCGTCTCGCCGTCGATCTCGAAGACGGTGTCGCCGAATGGGTCTCCGCCGAGCAGGCCCAGAGCGGGTCCGACGATGTCGCAGGGGCATTCCTCGAAGCCGCCGCGCTCGTTTCCTTGGCGTCGTATAAGCGGGCAGGGGTGTCCGCCGTTGGCGATGGTGGCTTTGCCGCTATCCAGGTCGATCGCCATGTAGGCTGCGGTCACGAAGCGAGGGAACTCCTCGTCCTCGGCGAGGGATATGAGCGTTTCGTTGAGGTGTTGGAGCACCTTCGAGGGATGGCTGAGAATGTTGGGGATTTCGGCCATCAGGCCGCGAATCAGCATGGTGACGAGTGCGGCTTTGACCCCATGTCCCATCACGTCGCAGACTAGGATGCCTACGTTCTTGTCGTCGATCGGGAGCAGATAGAAGAAGTCGCCCGCCAGGTGGTGGCTGGGCGAGTAGAGGTAGGACGCTTGGAAGCTCCAGCCTTGGCCGGCTTGAAAGTAGCGGTGGCGATCGTCGAAGCCCATGGACATGAGCTGCTCCTGGAGCTGACGCGCCACCAGCAGCTCCTCCTCGTACTGCTCGTTCTTGACCTGCAGCGCTTCCTTGGCCCGCCGGGCGATGTCCTCGGCCTTTTTCTGCTCTGAGATATCGAGCGACATGCCGACGATGCCTTCGATTTCGCCGGATTCGGAGCGCAGGGGCACTTTGGAGGTGAGCACCCAGCGGCTGCCGGAGATGACGCTTTGGTCGTATTCCAGCTTGTTGGTGATGGATTCCCCGGTTTCCACGATGCGCAGATCTTCCGCCAGCACTCGGTCGGTGCGGGGGTCGTCGACGATGTCGGAGAGGCGTTTGCCGGCGATGGGAAAGTCCTCTTCGATGCCGACGCAGTTGCGGTATTCCTGGTTGACTAGGATGTAGCGTCCTTCGCGATCCCGCAGGAAGAGGCGGCAGGGAAGGATCTGGATGATGGTTTCCATCAGGCGCTGCTGGCGAAGCACCTGGATCTCGGCGAGCTTCTGTTTGGTGATGTCGCGCGAGAGGCCGAAGGTGCCGCAGATGCGGCCGGAGGGATCGTAGAGGGGGAGCTTGGAGGAGATGACCCATTTCTTGACGGAGCTTTCCTCCTGGGAGTATTCCTCGCGAAAGCTCCAGCCTCGACCGGTGCGGATGATCTTCTGCTCGTCTTCGAACTTGGCTTGGGCGCTTTCGGGAGCGAAGAGATTGAAGTCCGATTTGCCTACCATCTCCTTGGGGGTGAAGCCGTAGTAGTTGGCCATGGACTGGTTCACGCAGATGAATCGGCTCTGCATGTCCTTGAAATACACGTGGTCGGGCAGGGAGGTCATCAGCTGCTGGAACAGCTGAGCGGCCATGTCGTCGCCCTCTTCGAACACGCTTCGCTTGCCGTCGCGAATGCCAAGGCTGTAGGCGTGCTCGAGCATGCTGTCGATCTCGCCGTGAGTCAGTTGAATCGGCTCGCTTTGGGACAGGGCATCGAGTGTAAGGCTGACCTTTGACAGGGCGGCCTCGAGTATGGAGTCCGAAAATTTCATCCAGAGTCTAGCTAGGAATGTAGGACGCGGCGCAGGATTGGCAAATCCTGTTTGGAGTTTTCGGACTGTATGCAAAAAAGCGACCCGAATTGGTATTCGGATCGCTGATACTGAAATGGTGGGCGCTATCGATCGCGCCGCAGTGGGATGGGACGAAGGCGGGCGAAAGGCCCTACTGGGCGGCGGCCTGCTGGTGGGCGGACTCGACGATTCGGACCAGCTCCTTGATGTTGAAAGGCTTGGCCAGCGTGGCCACCAAGTTTGGATACTTGAAGTGGCGGGCTTCGTCGTGGAATCCGGAGATGATGATGAACTTGGTCTTGATGTTCTGCCAACCTGACAGGAACTCGAGGACCATTTCGCCGGAGAGGCGTGGCATCTTGAGGTCGAGCAGGACGACGTCGAACTGGTGGTTCGGGTCGGAGAGCACGGACACGGCGTTGTGTCCATCGCAAAGGACGGATACGTCGTGTTCTTCGCCAAACACGGTGAAGAGGAGGAGCCGGATGGCGGGATCGTCGTCTACGATTAGAATTTTCATGGTCCTGAACTGAGAGCGTTGCGGCGGTTGAGATAAGAGACTGAGTGGGTTTGCTTTGCCTTGATCCTCTAGATCGACCGCCTGGGCGATTTCTGTGGGCCTATTTTTACGATTTTATGGTCTTTAGCGGCTTTGTTACTAAGGATCAGTTTTGGCCCGATAGGCTTGGGCGATTGATGTTCGTGAGCAGGGGGGAGCTGAACTCTCCGGCGTTGAAGAGGGAGTTGTTCATCTTTCCGTAGAAGCGCTGCACTTCGGTTTCCATGCAGCGGATGGCCTCGCGCATGGAGCTGATGTCGGCCGGCTCGATCCAGTACTTTTCGGAAACGCTTTGCAGGTACTCGATTTTTTCGGCCAGGGTGGCCACGGCGTTGAGGCTGTCGGTAAGCATCTGGCGTTCGGTCTCCGAAAGCGGCGGATGGCTGGCCATGCTGGCCGGTGCGCAGGCTGGCGCTTGCTCGACTTGGTTGGCCCGCGTGGTCAGGCTGCGCACGGTCTCGAGAAGGTTTCGGTAGTTGAAGGGCTTGGGGAAGATCTTCGTGGCGCCGAGGTCGTTGAACTGGGCCTCCGACTTAGGGCTGAGGAAGCCGGAGAGCACGATCACTGGCACGTTCGGAAACTGTTTCTTGATCGCTTCGATCACCTCCAGTCCATCCTTCTTTGGCAGGTGGTAGTCGAGGATGATCAGGTCGTTTTCCGGTTTGAGGCCTTTGTCGATCCCGTCGAGGCCGTTGTCCGCCTCTTCGATTTCGAATTCGTCCTTGAGGACTTCGCGCATGACCATGCGCAGGGCGGGATCGTCTTCTACGAGCAGGATGTTCTTTTTCATCTTAGTTCTCTCCAAATTCTTTTTGTTGGCTTAATTCGTAGTGTTTCGCCACTTGGCGAATTTGCTTGGAAGGGGGGAGTTCGCGTCCGGCGAAGAGGATGGCGAGGGGCTGGCCCATCGCGTTGCGGATGGGGAACTTGGCTCCTTCGAACCAGGTCTTGCCCCAGCTGAGTGTGACGAGTTCGCGCACGTTGAAAAGGGGCAGCGCCTTTTGGGTGACCAAGGCGTCGGCCTGGGCTAGGGCTAGTTCGTTTTCCAGCCAGAAGATGGGTGGGGTGGAAGCGGACTTGGAGCTGTCCACGGTGGGGAGCTTCAGTTTCAGGGTCTGGCGACCGGCCTTGTTCAGGTAGAAAATGTCGTCCCGGTTGAAGTAGGCGAAGACGCAGAGGCCGAGGTCCTCGAAGAGGGAAACGTCGGCCTGCAGCAGCTGTTCGGGCCGATCGAAGGCTCGGTCGATGGATTCGAGGGCGGATTCGAGGGCTTCCGGGAGCCGGGCTTGCAGCAGCTTTTGGTAGTCGAGCATGAAGGACGTGACCTGTTTCGGGTATTCGCTGGGTCTAGTATCGTCCGGGCAGGGGGCGGCTTTAGCGGAAAACGCTCATGCGGCTCCGCTTTTCCATAGAGGAAAGCGCTCATGGCTCCGACCTGCTAGGGAGTCGGGCGCTTTCGAGCTAGTTGGCCCCGACCGCGAGAGCTTTCTTGGCCTTTTCCAGCGCCTCGCGGGCGTTGAGGATGGCCATTTCGAGCTCGCTCTGCTCGATCTGGAAGGCGCCTTCGACCATGTCGAGGGCCCAGGAGTCGCGTCCGTCGTTGCAGCCGATGACGGCCGCTCCCCAGTTCGCCACGTGCAAGGCTCCTGCGAGTTGGCGATGCGCTTCCGGCGCTTCGATCGGGCGGTACTGGTAGTAGATCGGCAGGTAGACCTCCTCTGGAAATCCCCAGCTTTCGAGAATCTTGGAGCCGGCGGTGGCGTGATCGAAGCCGAAGGTTCTCGCCTCGGCCTGGTCGATGCTGATGCGTTCGGTTTCCACCTTTTGAAAAACGTTGGTGTACTGTTCGCCGCAGCCGAGGTGAAGCCCCAGCTTCCCGATGTCGTGCAGGAGGCCCAGAGTGTAGGGCAGTCCTTCCATGGAGGTGACGTTCTTGGCGATTTGGTCCATGATGAGGGCCACCGCGAGACTGTGCTGCCAGAGGCTGCCCTTCCCGATGTCCATGCTCGGCAGGGCCCCGTCGAGGTATTCGCCGCTGGAGACCAGGTTTACGATGCGGTAGATCTCCTTGATGCCGAGCAGAGCGACCGCTTCGTTGAGATCGGTGACCGGGGTGGCGGGCGAGTAGGCGCCCGAGTTGCTCAGCTTGAGCACGCCGGCGGTGATGGCGGAATCGGTGGCGATCAATTGTACGATGTCGCTGGAATCGGTGTCCGGATCGTTCATGATCTTCACCAACTTCGGCAGGACTTCCGGAGCCGGGGGCAGCGTCTCGGTGTTTTTGATAAGGTCTTCTACAGTCATGCTAGGCTGAATTTAGAGGTTCCCAGCGGGGTCTTCATGGAGACTTCGCCAGTGCCGACGTTGAGGTGCACGGTGCGGTTGTTCACCCCGCCGACATCCGCTCTGACGACTTGGATTCCGAGCGCGTTTATGAGCTTTTTGACGGCCATGATGTTGCGTTCGCCAATCTTGAACATGTCCGAACCGGAGATGACCGAGGCTCCGCCTGCCACGAACGCTCTCATGCGGCGGCGCTCGGCTCGAAGTCCGCAGAGGTTTCGAAACATGAGGGGGAGGCCCGTATCCGCGAACATGGCGGGTTGTTTTTGGGCTTTGTCAGGGGACAAGGTGGAGTCCGGCAGCATGATGTGGATGAGACCGCCGACTTTGGCGTCCTTGTCGTAGACGATGACGCCTACGCAGGATCCGAGGGCAAAGGTGCTGAGATTGACGTTGCCATTGTTCGAAACCGCCAAGTCTCCAACGCCGACGACGACTCTTTGCTGAAATAAGGAAGGTAGGGTTGGAGCGCCGCTCATTTAGTCAATTTTGGTCAGGGGCTAGATGGTTTCGTGTGTGGCCGAGCTATGCGTGACGACTGGAATAGCTGCGTGAAAACGGGTCTTTTAGGTGAGGAGAGCTGGTGCGACTCCCCTCGAGAACGGGGCCATGGGCGCCCTAGAAGCCGAGGCCGCTTTCGAGCTCGCTCGAGACGACCTTTTCGATGTCGAGCAAGGTCTTCACGCTGTCCTTGATCTTGGCGATGCCGAGGCAGCATTCGGTGCTGAGACGCGTGCCGAAGTCCGGAGATGGCTCGACTTCCGCGTCGGAGACGTTGAGCACTTCCTCCACCGCGTCGACCACTAGGCCAAGCAGCTGATTGACCCCTTGGCCTCCGTACACGTCGACCACGATGATGCAGGTGCGCTCGGTCGCTTCGGCGACAGGCAAATTGAACTTGATGCGTAGATCGACGACCGGAATGACCTTGCCGCGCAGGTTGATGACGCCCTTCACGTGCTCAGGCATCTGAGGCACCGGGGTGATCTTCTGCATGCGAATGATCTCGCGGATCTTGAGGACCTCTACGCCGTAGCACTCTTCGGCCAGGGTGAAGGTGAGAAATTTTCCAGATGAGAATGTCGTATGGGAGGTCTTGTCGTCAAAAGTGAGGTTGCTCATAGTTTTCTCCTCGGTATTGAGTAAATGGCTTTAGATTAGGTGCTAAATCGGCTCCGCCCGGGCATTCCTTAAGGATAAAGTCAGCGGGCAACGGCCGCGAATCGGGCCACGTTCGAGGCAGGATTGGAGCAGGCTTTTTATATTCGCCCTCCAATGTGAGGGCGAAATGTTTAAAACCGGGGAGTTGTCCCTAGGTCCGAGTCGAAAAACGCCTTGGGCGTGCGAGAAGAAGCGGCTCCGATCCCTTCAGGGCGGCCGCTCTTTTACAAGGTATTCGCAAGGGCGCCGGAGCGCTTAGCGAAAGACCATCAAGCGCTGGGTGATGGGGTTGGCGAAATCGTGCTCCTTGATCTTGCCGATGATGCCTCCGGTGAGCCGTTTTTCTTCCGGGATGAGCAGCAAACCCGAGGGGCTGTAGATGCCTTTGGCCAACACCATGCCTGGTTCGAGTTCGGCGAGGGTGATCTCGCGCACCTTCTTGGGCAGGTTCGTGAGGTTCGAGCTCTTCATGAAGAGTCGGACCGCTTCCGGGTGGTAGGCCCGACCGGATTCGCGGATGATGAACTCCAGAGCTTCGTCGCGCGGCAGGTTGCACTCCACGAATCCGACTGCCACGGCGAGGTGGCGGGCAGGCACTGGAATGCTCTCGCGGCTGAGCTGGTCGGGAAAGCCTTGACCGTCGAAGCGCTCGCGATGGTAGCGGATGGCGAGGCCCACCTCGTCGAGATTTTCCACGAAATTGGCCAAGGTCTGGCCATAGACTGGATAGTGGCGCAGCAGCGTCTGCTCGGTCTCGGTGATGCTTTGCGGATCTTGAAGGTTGCGGGAGACGAGATCGCGCGGCAGGCCGATACGCCCGAGATTGTAGAGCCAGGAGGCGACGCGAAGCACCTCCTGATCCTTGGGCTCGAGCAGAGGCGATTTGGCGACTTCGGCGCAGATGGCCACCACCGACTTGGTCTGCTGCCCGAGAATGGGGTGGAAGGCTTCTATGAGGCGGAAGCAGATTTCCAGGGAGTGGCGAAAGTTTTTCTCCAGAGCGTGGTTGGCCTCGTCGAGCATCTGGGTCTGCTCCTGCAGCTGACGGATCTTCTCTTCTAGAGAAGCGTTGGTGGCGACTAGCTTCTCGTTGAGATCCAGCGTATCCGCCTGCAGCTTTTCGTTGGCCTCCACCAGGGAGTAGCGCTGCACGGCGTTTTCCACCGTGGCGATGAGCTCTTCGCGGATCCATGGCTTGGCCAGGAAGCGGAAGATCTCCCCGCGATTGACCGCTTCCACCACGGTGTTCAGCGTCAGCACGCCCGTGATGAGGATGCGCGAGGCGTTGGGCTGGATTTCCTTGCAACGATCGAGAAACTCCAAGCCGGTCATTTCCGGCATGCGGTGGTCGGAGATGATGACCGAAAAGCGGTTTTCGGAGAGCGCGCGCAGGGCGTCGTGCGGATTGGTGAAGGCGGACACCTGAAAGGACTCGCGTTCCAGGGTCTCCTTCATGGCCAGCAGCACGATGTCGTCGTCGTCCAGTACCAGGATGTTGCGGGCTCTCGGCTCGGAGATCTTCATTTAGAGGGAAAAAAGGAACGTTCGGGAGGTGGCGGCTTGGCGCTCGAGGGCGGATAGGTGCGCAAGTTAGGTCAGCTTAGGAATTTGGCGAGCTTGTTTAGCGATTGGCTCGGTTTTGAGGCTCCTGCGAGGATCAGGCCGCAGCTTCGCTTGATGGACTCGGGCAGCAGCTCTTCGGACTCGCCAAGGGTGACGAGGGCGATTTTTGGCGCTTCGCGGCTGTGGCCGAGTTCGGAGAGCAAGGGGTCCACTCGTTCGTCGAGCGGACTTTTAAACACCAGCACGCCGTCGATCTGGTCGGCCCGCTGTAGCAGATCGATCAGCAGTTCGCCTGGGCTGAGGTGGGGATGGGCGCTCCAGCCGGCTTTCTTCATAGCTACCAGCAGAGGGTGGCGGGAGAGGTCTTCCCAGGAGTAGACGAGCAGTTCTCGGGTGGGCGAATCAGCGGTTTTCTTGGCGGAAGAAGCGCTTTTCCCGGCGCCAGCTACTGCCGCTGGCGTAACCGCCACTGCCTTTTCGGCTGTCTGAGGCGAGGGTGTCGCTGGTTGAATCGGAGCGGGCGCAGGGTAGCGTTGAGCGGCGCTGGAGGCGGGCTTCGCGGCCGGGTTGGCGGTGCTCTGGCGTTGGCGTTCGAGCGAGTATAGCGGGAGGGAAAGCGTCACGCAGGCT